>JAZNBM010000166.1:0-6060 GCA_045587045.1 Acutalibacteraceae bacterium
GGTGACTGGAAGGTTTCTGCCATGACCCGCATCATCAAGGCAATGTGTGAAGGTATGAACGGCGGCAGCGCCTTTATGGAAGATTACACATATCATCTTACAGAGGGCAGTGAATATTCACTTGGTGCTCATATGCTTGAGGTCTGCCCCACCCTTGCGGCAGACAAACCCAAGATTGAAGTTCATCCACTCGGAATCGGAGGCAAAAATCCTCCCGCAAGACTTGTTTTTGAGGGCAAAGCCGGCAGCGGTGTTGTTGCTTCGCTTGTTGATATGGGCGGCAGACTTCGCCTTATCGTTCAGGATATCGAAGCAGTTGAGCCCATTATGGATATGCCCAACCTTCCTGTTGCAAGAGTAATGTGGAAAGCTATGCCCGACCTTTGCACAGGTGCAAAAATGTGGATAATGGCAGGCGGCGCACACCACACTGTTCTTTCATATGATGCAACCCCCGAAATGCTTGAAGATTTTGCAGAAATGGCAGGCATTGAATACGTTCACATTTCAAAGAACACAACGGTTGAAAGTCTTAAGCAACAGCTTTTCTTTGCCGACATTGCGTGGAAATTGCAATAAGCGATTGAATTTTGTCGCTTAAAGTAGTATAATCTCAATGCGATTCAGAATAAGTGGTGGAGTCTGTCATAGAATACGCATTTGTGTTCTATTTGTTATGAATCGTATTTTAATTTCGGTACACAGAAACATTTTGCTTCCCTGCATTAATTTTAAAATCAGGCAGAATCCGATTATCGCGGATTCTGCCTTTTGTTTGTATTTGAAAACCCATGGCACAGCCAGGGGTTTTCAAATACAACAAAAAGACTTGCAAGGGCAAACGCCGATGCAAGTCTTTGTTTTTAACTAATTTTAAATTTATAAAGGATATTATTCCTTACCCTTGATGATATCGTTGATCATAATATAGAACTGATCGTCATCAAAAGAATCGCTTGCTTTAACGGTTGATTCCTCGGCTGCAGGCTTTGCAGGTGTTACCGAAGAAACTGTTGCGTTAAAATTGGGGATGCTGGGGGCAGCGGGAGCTGCAGGTCTTTTGGGAGCTACAGGAGCTGCGGGAGCAACGGGAGCTGCAGGAGCTGCTTCAATGGGAGCAGGAGCTGCTACTTTTGTTGCAAGGAAAGGATTAACCTTTTCGGGTTCCTTGGCTACCGAATCAAAACCTGTTGCGATAACAGTAATAACCATTTCATCATCAAGATCGGGATCAAAAGCAATACCCCAAGTGATGTTTGCATCTTCGTGAGCCTTGCTTGTGATGATTTCTGCTGCATTTTCAACATCTTCAAGGTCAACGTCATCAGAAGCTGTGATGCTGATGATAACGCCCTTTGCACCTGCGATTGAGGTTTCAAGAAGCGGACTGGAAACAGCCGCATTTGCGGAGCATTCTGCCTTGTCCTTGCCCTTTGCTCTGCCAACGCCCATATGTGCGTAGCCTGCATCCTTCATTACGCTGGTAACGTCAGCGAAGTCAAGGTTGATGAAGCCGGGAATCTTGATAAGTTCTGAAATGCTCTTAACGCCCTGAAGGAGTACTTCGTCAGCCTCTGCAAAAGCTTCGGTGATGGACTTCTTTCTGTCATCGAGTGCGCGAAGTCTGTCGTTGGGGATAACAATAAGGCTGTCAACGTGCTCTGCAAGCTTTGCGATGCCTTCCTGAGCCTGAATCATTCTTCTTCTGCCTTCAAACTTGAAGGGCTTTGTAACAACGCCGATTGTGAGGCAACCCATATCCTTGGCAACCTGAGCAATAACGGGAGCTGCACCTGTACCTGTGCCGCCGCCCATACCGGCTGTGATGAATACCATATCTGTGCCCTTAAGAGCATCGGAGATAGCATCTCTGCTTTCTTCAGCGGATTTTGCACCGATTTCGGGCTTACCGCCTGCACCCTGACCGTGGGTTGACTTTTCACCGATCTGAATCTTGTGAGTAGCCTTGGAATGAACAAGAACCTGCTTATCGGTATTAACTGCGATAAATTCTGCACCGAGAACGCCGTTGGTGATCATGCGGTTGACTGCGTTTCCGCCGCCGCCGCCAACACCTATAACTTTAATCTGCACTGCGCTCTCAAAATCGTTTTCAATTGCAAATGCCATTTGGTGAACCCCCTATGGATTTATTTTCCTGAATTTTTTCGTAATTAAACAGATTAATACTACCACATAATTGTAAAAAATACAAGAACAATTTTAAAAATTCTCGTTAAAACAAGAACTTTTTTTGCATTTCGGCATTATAACCCGTTAAACAAGATTTTGTTCAAGCTCTTTTATAACATTTGCCGCACCGTAAGCCGTATTTTTAAGTGCTCCGTCGGCAAACGGTGAGGTCAGACCTGCTCTTTCAATAAGCTCCGGCAAAGAAACTCCGCCTGTGGCTTTAAGGAATTCAACGTATTTTTCAAGTGCGCCGTCAAAGTTTTCTCTTGAAAGACAAAGGAAACCGAGGGCAACACACTGCGCAATACAGTAATCAATATAATAAAACGGGCTTTCATATATATGCATCTGATACTGCCATCTTGTGCCCTGCTCAAGATACGGTATTCCTTCAAAAGAAAGATAAGGTCTGTATTTTTCTTCAAGCTTTCTGTATTCTGCCTTTCTCTCTTCGGGTGTCAGGTCGGGGTTTTCATAAACAATGTGCTGGAATTCATCAACAATAACACCGTAAGGAATAAACGAAAGAGCATCAACCGTGTGCTTATATTTATATTTTTCGGCATTGGCACCGAAGAAATCCTCCATCCACTTATGGCAAAGGAATTCCATGCTCATTGAATGACATTCGTGAGTTTCCATTCCCGTGGGATAGTCGGGCTCGGCAAATTTGAACATATAATCCGCCGCAAGTGCATGACCGAATTCGTGTGTGATAACATCAATATCGCCGCTTGTTCCATTGAAGTTTGCAAGGATAAACGGCTGCTTGTATTTTGCAAACGTTGTGCAGTATCCGCCGCCGAATTTGCCGTCGCGTGCTTCAACGTCAAAAGCTTCGGCATCAAGCATTCTCTGCATAAAATCGCCGATTTCAGGCTTCATTTCGTTATACATCGCAAGGGCATTTCTGAAGATTTCTTCCGTACCGATAACGGGTCGGGGCATCTCACCCGTAACGCTGATTGCATCGTCATAGTACATAATTCTGTCAAGACCGAGACGGTTTCTGATGCGCTCTTTAAGCTCTGCCACAGCAGGAACGATATCGGTTTCAACACTCTCACGGAATGCGGCAACCATTTTTTCGTCGTAGTCTACCCTGCCCATTCTGTAATAGCCGAGCTCAACAAAGTTTTTGTAGCCGAGTTTACAGGCAATTTGTGTTCTTATTTTGACAAGACCGTCAAAGATTTCATCAAAAGTTTCGGCATTGGCTTCCATTGTTTTGCCTATAGCCTCGGCAGCTTTTCTGCGCACGTCACGGCTGTCATCCTCAAGCTTTCCTCTTAAAACGGAAAGAGGCATTTTCTTACCTTCAAACTCAAATGCAAGCTCGCCCATAAACTTTGAATATCGTGTAACAAGAGCATTTTCAGCCTGCAAATCCTCAATAATTTCGGGAGAAAACGTTTTGAGCGACATTTCAAAGCTTCTGAAAACCCTGGGATTTATAAGCTTTTCAGCTTCTTCCCTGTAAGGTGACTCAAGCATAGATTTTTTATATTCGTTTTCAATTTCGGAGAAAAGCGGCATTGCGTTATCGTAATAATCCATCTCCGCATTATAAAACTCATCTCTGGTATTGAGTGTAAAGCGGCAGTTAGCAAGTGAAGCGGCGGTGTCAACATATTCACTGATTTTGTTGTATTCATCTCTTGCCGCTTTCAAATCCTCTGCAGATTTTGCAGATTTTATTTTTTCAATTATTTTTTTCGCCTGTTCTTTAAAATCTTCAACGGTTATGCGCTGATAAGGCATTTCTGAAACTTTCATTTTATTCCCCTCCTGATTCTATTATTTTTAATAAATGTAACAATATTATAATTATTTTCAAACATTATGAATGTTGAGAAAGAAAGTCTGAAGGGCGGATATCACATCCGCCCTTGTTTTATAAAAGATATTTCTTAATCGCTTTTGCAACACCCGAATTTGCGGCTGTATCGGTTACGTAATCCGCCATCTGCAAAATATTTTCCTGCGAATTGCCCATCGCGACACTTATGCCTGCATATTCAAGCATGGCAAGATCGTTGTTGCTGTCACCGACTGCAATTGTGTTTTCACGTTTTATGCCCGTGTGTTCAATTGCTCTTTCTATGCCTTTTGCCTTGTCACAGCCCTTGATTACACAGTCTGCATAAGTACGCATAATAAAGAATGTCATCTTATCATCGAGCATCTGCATAAATTCATCGGGCACAACGGGACCTGCGGCAATAACCTGAATTTCTTCATCGGGCACAAACAGGTTCAGATCATCAATGCTTTTAAGCTCAATCTGTCTGCCTTCTCTGACTTTATATCCTGCATTTGGAATAATATAATTTGTTTTTATACCTTCGAAAATGCACCAATATTCACGGTTATTGAAAAAGTATTCTGCAGTTTTTCTGACTGTTTCGCTGTCATAACTTTTTTTGAACACCGTTTCGCCGTTCAGAATCATCATTGCTCCGCTGCCTGCAATAATTCCGTCAACATCAAGCTGTTCACGCAGTTCATAGGGGATGTTGCCCCAGGAACGACCCGTATTGATAAAAACAAGGTGCCCTTTGGCTCTTGCGGCGGCAATGGCATCAAGGTTTTCTTGCGTAATACGGAAGCTGTCTGATATCAGAGTTCCGTCAATATCAAGAAAAACCGCAAACCTGTTTTCGGGATTAACCATTTTTATGCCTCAATCTTATGGAAAATCTTTTTGCCCTTCTTAACAACAATGGGAGCTGATTTAAGAGCATCCTGTGTAAAGCTCATTGTGAAATCGGTAACCTTTACATCGTCAACGGAGATACCGCCCTGCTGAACAAGACGTCTGCCTTCGCCTCTTGACTTTGTGATTTCAGCCTTCATAAGGATATCGAGAATGTCAATAACACCGTCAGTGAAGTCTTCGTCAGCAAGAGTTGTTGCA
The DNA here is from genome assembly GCA_045587045.1 of Acutalibacteraceae bacterium. Taxonomy (GTDB): domain Bacteria; phylum Bacillota; class Clostridia; order Oscillospirales; family Acutalibacteraceae; genus CAG-177. The sequence continues at coordinate 5,111 of JAZNBM010000166.1, forward strand.
GGCATATTATCAAGGTCAGCCGCACCGCTGAAGATTGCCTTTGCTGCTGCCTGTGCCTTTGCAGCCTCTTCTTCGCCGTGAACAAGCTTTGTAAGCTCAAAAGCAAGAATTTCTTTGGCTGTATTGAGCTGACTGCCTTCCCAGCTGTCCATAGCGTCAATTTCTTCAAGAGGAAGGAAAGTGAGCATACGAATGCACTTGAGAACATCATCGTCAGCAACGTTGCGCCAGTACTGATAGAATTCATAGGGCGATGTCTTTTCGGGGTCAAGCCATACTGCGCCCGAAGCTGTTTTGCCCATCTTTTTGCCCTCCGAATTGAGGAGAAGGGTGATTGTCATTGCATAAGCATCTTTGCCGAGCTTTTTGCGGATAAGCTCTGTGCCACCGAGCATATTTGACCACTGATCATCGCCGCCGAACTGCATATTGCAACCGTATTCCTTAAAGAGATGATAGAAGTCATAGCTCTGCATAATCATATAGTTGAATTCAAGGAAAGAAAGACCCTTTTCCATTCTCTGCTTGTAGCACTCTGCACGGAGCATATTGTTGACAGAGAAGCAAGCGCCAACCTCACGAAGAACATCAACATAGTTGAGGTTAAGAAGCCAGTCTGCGTTGTTGCTCATCATTGCCTTGCCTTCACCGAATTCGATGAAACGGCTCATCTGCTTTTTAAAGCATTCAACGTTATGCTCGATTGTTTCCTTGGTAAGAACCTGACGAAGGTCGCTTCTGCCCGAGGGGTCACCAATCATACCTGTGCCGCCGCCGAGAAGAGCGATGGGGCGGTTGCCTGCCATTTGAAGTCTCTTCATAAGGCAAAGAGCCATAAAGTGACCAACGTGAAGGCTGTCGGCTGTGGGGTCAAAGCCGATATAGAAAACTGCCTTGCCGTTATTGATAAGGTCTCTGATTTCTTTTTCGTCTGTAACCTGTGCAATAAG
>JAZNBM010000167.1:0-2231 GCA_045587045.1 Acutalibacteraceae bacterium
ATTCGCGCAACCTTATTGAAATCACTCACTCGGGCAGAACAAACAGGTTTTATCTTTTCGGCGGCAAGGATGAAGGCTCGGCGGCACTCATTCAGGGAATGACCCTTGCAGGCGTTCTGCTTGATGAGGTTACGCTGATGCCCCGTTCGTTTGTGGAGCAGGCGCTTGCCCGATGCTCCGTTGACGGCTCAAAGCTCTGGTTCAACTGCAACCCCGAGCACCCGATGCACTGGTTTCACGAAGAATGGATAAAGAAGCACGATGAGAAAAACTGCCTTTATCTGCACTTTACAATGAAGGATAACCCCTCGCTTACGCCAAGTATTATCCGCAGATATGAGCGGCTGTATTCGGGGGCGTTTTATGAAAGATTCGTGCTCGGAAAGTGGGTTGCCGCCCAGGGGTGTGTTTACCCGATGTTTTCGCAGCAAAAGCACGTCTGCGAACCGCCCGCAAATATGGAAGAATACCGTATTTCCTGCGACTACGGAACGGTGAACCCCTCGTCTTTCGGCTTGTGGGGCAAAAAAGACGGCGTATGGTACAGGGTGAAAGAATACTATTTTGATTCACGCACCGAGGGCAGGCAGAAAACGGACAGTGAGCACTTTGAGGCATTGTGCGAGCTTGCAGACGGCAAAAAGATAAGGTCTGTTGTCATTGACCCGTCGGCGGCAAGCTTCATTGAGTGCATAAGGCGTGACGGCAGATTTACGGTTATTCCTGCGAAAAACGACGTTATCGACGGCATACGCAGAGTTTCCGACTGTCTTAAAAACGGCACGCTGATGTTTGCGCCCGTGTGCAGGGACACCATAAGGGAGTTCGGGCTTTACCGCTGGGAAGAAAACTCGGCAAAGGATGCGGTTAAAAAAGAAGACGACCACGCCATGGACGATATCCGCTATTTTGTTTCAACGGTTGTTGCGAACGAAGATGACGACGGATTTTTTGCCGTGGCGGCAACCAGAAGACAGAAAGGAGGAATGTGATGGGCTTATTTAAAAACAGAAAACCCTCAAGGGTTTCAATCCCTGTTATGCAGGCGGCAAACAGACACCCGTTCGGAATGATTGACAGCTACGTGCCTTTGGGTGCGCCTCAGCACAGGCTTTATAAAGCTTTGCGCGAGGCTGTGCCTGTTATTGATGCGGCAATCTTCAAGCTTGTACGTCTTACGGGCGCCTTCGGGGTTGAATGCTCCGACAAACAGGCGCAGAGAGAGCTTGAAGAGTTTATCGCAAGCGTGCCCGTCGGAGGAAACAGACAGGGTATTGCCGCTTTTGTTTCGGCTTATTTTGAGCAGCTTCTTACCTACGGCACGGCTCTTGGTGAGATTGTGACGGATACAGACGGTCTGCCCTGTGCGCTTTTTAACGTGCCGCTTGACGGAATTGAACTGCGCAGAGCACAAAACGGCTTTGACATTGACGTTTTTGTGCGCAAGGGCGGTGAACTGAAAAAAGCACCAAGGCAGGAGCTTTGTCTGCTCAGCGTGCTCAATCCCGAACCCGGTGCGCTGACGGGAAACTCACTGCTCAAGGGTATGCCTTTTGTGAGCGGTATATTGCTTAAAATATTTGAAAGCATCGGCGCAAACTGGGAAAGAGTGGGCAACCTTCGCTTTGCCGTTACCTATAATCCCCGAAACGATGCCGTGGACAGAGCGTACGCAAAGGACAGAGCCTTGCAGGTGGCGAAGGAATGGGGCGAAGCGATGCAAAGCGGCAGTGAAATCAAGGATTTTGTTGCCGTGGGCGACGTTCAGATAAAGGTTATCGGTGCAGATAATCAGATTCTGGACAGCGAGGTGCCTGTTCGCCATATGCTTGAGCAGATTGTTGCAAAAACGGGTCTGCCGCCCTTTATGCTCGGACTTTCGTGGTCAAGCACGGAGAGAATGAGCTCACAGCAGGCGGATGTTCTCACAAGCGAGCTTGAAGCCTACAGGCAGGTGCTTACACCCGTTATCAGAAAAATCTGCACGGAATTCCTGCGCAGCAGAGGCTACGGCTGTTCGCCTGCAATTATCTGGAACAACATAACACTTCAGGATGAGGTTGAGCTTGGCAGAGCAAGGCTTTATAACGCACAGGCGGCAAAGCTTGAGGCGGAAAACAATAAGAAAGGTAAGTGATTATGAGCAACAAAAAGACAGACTCCGTTACTGCGCAGGAGCTTGAGCTTATCGGCAGATATGCAAGAAAAGAGCTCACGCAGGAGGAGATTTA
>JAZNBM010000168.1:0-3822 GCA_045587045.1 Acutalibacteraceae bacterium
GATAAGTCTTGATGCTTCTTTATTTCTGAACAGACGCTGAAGCTTTCTTTCTTCGGGTGCATTACCCTTCTGAACCTCTGCGCCGCAGCTTTCAAGTGACTTAAGATTGTGGCTCTTTGATGAACCTGTTGCACCGCCGCAACCGTCGCGGCCTGTTCTGCCGCCGAGAAGGATAACTCTGTCGCCGTCAACAGGGCATTCACGGCGAACGTTTTCTTCGGGAGCAGCAGCAATAACTGCGCCGATTTCCATTCTCTTTGCAACGTAACCGGGATGATAAAGCTCATCAACAATACCTGTTGCAAGACCGATCTGGTTACCGTATGAGCTGTAGCCTGCGGCAGCAGTTGTGACGATTTTTCTCTGGGGAAGCTTGCCCTCGATTGTTTCGCTTACGGGCACTGTGGGATCACCTGCGCCTGTAACACGCATTGCGGCATAAACGTAGCTTCTGCCTGAAAGCGGGTCTCTGATAGCGCCGCCGATGCAGGTTGCCGCACCGCCGAAGGGCTCGATTTCTGTGGGATGGTTGTGTGTTTCGTTCTTGAAGAGAAGAAGCCATTTTTCCGGCTTGCCGTCAATATCAACGTCAATCTTAACTGTGCAGGCGTTGATTTCTTCGCTCTCGTCAAGCTTTGCAAGCAGACCCTTGCTCTTGAGGTAACGGCCTGCAATTGTACCGATATCCATAAGGTTAACGGGCTTTGTTCTGCCGATTTCTTTTCTGACTGCAATATAATCGTCATAAGCCTTCTGCAGAAGCTCATCCTCAAACTTAACGGAATCAATGTTTGTGAGGAAGGTTGTGTGGCGGCAGTGGTCAGACCAGTATGTATCAATCATTCTGATTTCAGTGATTGTGGGGTCTCTCTGCTCGCTGATAAAATAATTCTGGCAGAACTTGATATCGTCAAGGTCCATTGCAAGACCGTATTCTTCAACAAAAGCTGCAAGGCCGGCTTCGTCAAGCTTAATGAAGCCGTCAAGAGTCTTTACGCTTTCGGGGATATCATATTCGGTAACAAGTGTTTCGGGCTTTTCAAGAGAAGCCTCTCTTGCTTCAACAGGGTTGATAACATACTTTTTGATCTGTTCAAGCTGTGCATCATCAATGTTGCCGTAAAGGCAATAAACCTTTGCACTCTTTACAAGAGGTCTTTCTGCCTTGGAAATCATCTGAATGCACTCTGCGCAGGAATTTGCTCTCTGGTCAAACTGACCGGGAAGGAATTCCGTTGCAAAAAGTCTGTCGCACTCAAGATTGGGTTCTTCTGAAATAATATCGAGCTGAGGCTCAGAAAGAACGGTTGTTTTTGCATAATCAAAAAGCTCTTTTTCAAGACCTTCAAGGTCATAGCGGTTGAGAATTCTTACGTTCTCAAGGCTTGTGATTCCGAGAAGCGAAACAAGCTCGTTTTTGAGTGACTGAGCTTCGTTATCAAGTCCGTTTTTCTTTTCAACATAGGCTCTGTAAACCATAAAAATCAGACCTCCATTGCTTTCTTGCCGATATCCTTGCGATAAAAGGCATTTTCAAAATTAACTGTTTTAACTGTTTCGTAGGCTTTTTCAATAGCTTCGCCGAGAGTTGCGGCTGTTTCGGTAACCCCCAAAACTCTGCCGCCGCCCGTGAGAAGCTTGCCGTCTGCAAGCTTTGCGCCTGCGATATAAATATTCTTATCTGCAGGCATTGTGATTTCAAAGCCTGTCTGATATTTCTGCGGATAACCCTCTGAAGCCATAACAACACAGCAAGCGCTCTTGTTGCTGAACTTAACCTCGGCATCAGCAAGAGTGCCTGCGGCAACGTGCTGCATGATCTCAAAAAGGTCACTCTCAAGCAGAGGAAGAACAACCTGTGTTTCGGGGTCACCGAAACGGCAGTTATACTCAATAACCTTGGGACCGCTCTTTGTAATCATAAGACCAAAGTAAAGGCAACCCTTGAAGGTTCTGCCCTCTGCGTTCATTGCGTTGATTGTGGGCAGGAAGATTTCATCCATACATCTATCAGCAATGTCCGCAGTGTAATAGGGGTTGGGGGCAATTGTACCCATACCGCCTGTGTTAAGACCCTTGTCGCCGTCAAGTGCACGCTTATGGTCCATTGAAGAAATCATCGGCACAACGGTTTTGCCGTCCGTGAACGAAAGAACCGAAACCTCGGGACCTTCAAGGAATTCTTCAATAACAATCTGATTACCGCTGTCGCCGAACTGCTTGTCCTCCATAATGCTCTTAACCGCATCTGCTGCTTCCTCGCGTGTCATAGCGATGATAACACCCTTGCCGAGCGCAAGACCGTCAGCTTTGATAACCGTGGGAATGGGAGCCGTTTCGATGTAAGCAAGAGCCTTTTCGGCATCGTCAAACACTTCATATGTTGCGGTAGGGATACCGTATTTCTTCATAAGGTTCTTTGAGAAAACCTTACTGCCTTCGATAATTGCAGCTTTCTTTTCGGGACCGAAACAGGGAATACCGAGTTTTTCAAGCTCATCAACCGCACCGAGAACAAGGGGGTCATCGGGCGCAACAACAGCAAAGCCGATGTCGTTATTCTTTGCAAAATCAACAATGCCGTCAATATCCTTTGCACCGATTGCAACGCACTCTGCATCAGCTGCAATGCCGCCGTTGCCGGGGAGCGCATAAATTTTATCTATTTCTTTGCTTTCTTTAAGCTTTTTAATGATGGCATGCTCGCGTCCGCCGCCGCCAACAACAAGAACTTTCATATCTCTCAACCCTCCGTAATATCTTTGCAGACCTTCTCAACCGAATGAGGAAGAATTATCCATTCAGCCTGCTCCATAACTCTTTTCTGAAGAGTTTCGGGCGTATCGTCGGGCTGAATTTCAACCGCTTTCTGCATTATAATCTGTCCGCCGTCGGGAATTTCATTAACAAAATGTACGGTTGCTCCCGTTACCTTAACGCCGTAGTCAAGCGCCGCCCGATGAACACGCAAGCCGTAAAAGCCTTCGCCGCAGAATGAGGGAATGAGCGAAGGATGAACGTTGAGAATTCTCTTTTCAAAACGGGAAGTGAATCTTTCGCTCAGAATGCTCATAAATCCTGCAAGCACGATAACGTCAATACCGTTTTCTTCCAGAAGCTCAATAAGTTTACCCTCAAAATCGGGAGTATCTTTTTTGATGACCGTTTCGGTTTTTATGCCTGCATTCGCCGCTCTTTCAAGCGCATAAGCACCTGCTTTATTTGAAATAACAAGCACAATTTCTCCGTTTTCGATTATACCGCTTTTCTGAGCATCAATAAGCGCCTGCAGATTTGTTCCGCCGCCCGAAACAAGAACGGCTATTTTCGCTTTGTTTTTCACTGTTGACACCTCAGCAGATAACAACTTTTTCGTCAGACTCGATGATTTCGCCCATTACGTAAGCATCTTCACCGTTTGCCTTGAGCACTTCAAGTGTCTTTTCTGCATCTTCAGCAGCAACAACAATGCTCATGCCAACGCCCATATTGAAGGTGTTGAACATATCCCTTTCGGGGATGTTGCCTGTTTTTGCGATAAGGTCAAAGATGGGAAGAATGCGAAGAGCAGACTTGTCAATCTTTGCACCGAAGCCGTCGGGAAGGCTTCTCGGAATATTTTCATAGAAGCCGCCGCCTGTGATGTGAGAAACAGCCTTGACTGTTACTTCTTCAAAGAGAGCGGTCATAGGCTTAACGTAAATCTTTGTGGGAGTGAGCAGAGTTTCGCCAACGGATTTGCCGCCAAGCTCTGCAACAGGAGTTTTGATGTCAGCGTTTTCAACATCGAATACCTTGCGGACAAGTGAGAAGCCGTTTGAG
>JAZNBM010000169.1:0-16602 GCA_045587045.1 Acutalibacteraceae bacterium
ACCTGCTGGGTAAACGTTGCAGGCGTTGACCCTGCCGGATATATTGAAAAATACACAGGCAGATGCCCCGTTGTTCATCTTAAGGATTTCAAAAAGAGCGGTTCGGGTCAGGGCAAAATGTATGCCCTCATCGGAATTGACGAAGAAGAGGAAGAAGTACAGGAGAGCAGCTTCAGTTTTATGCCTGTCGGCTACGGTATGCAGGATATGCCCTCAATTCTTGCCGCTTGCGAAAACGCAGGTGCAGAATGGGTTGTTGTTGAGCAGGATGAACCTGCCGCAGACGAAACAAGACTCAATTCGGTAAAACTCAGCAGAGAATATCTCAAAACTTTAAGCTGGTAACATAAGTATCCATATTTAAGGAGGAAACTACAATGTCAAATATCCTTGATAAATTCAAAGAGGCTCCTGCTGACACTAAAGTCAGAGATATGAGCAAAAAAGTTAAAGTCGGCATTATCGGCACAGGCTGGATTGCAGAAGCTCACGTTAAGGCTTATCAGAAATGCCCCGACGTTGAAATTGTTGCGCTTGCAGACCTCGTTCCCGGCAAGGCTGAAGCTTTTTGCGAAACATATAACGTTGGCGAAAACGTAAAGTTTTATCCCAGCCACAAAGAGCTTGTTGATGCCGGCGAATGCGATGCGGTAAGTGTTTGCACATATAACGCAACTCACGCAGAGTGCACAATCTATGCTCTTGAGCACGGCATGAGCGTTTTGCTTGAAAAACCCATGTGCGTTACACTTGATGAAGCTGTTGCCATCTGCAAGGCAGAAAAGGCAAGCAAGGGTGTTCTTTCAATCGGCTTCCAGCCCAGATTTGACGAGAATATGAAGATGCTTAAGAAGGTTGTTCAGTCAGGCGAACTCGGCAAGATTTATTATATTCAGACAGGTGGCGGCAGACGCAGAGGCATCCCCACACCCTTCGGTACATCCTTTATCCAGAAGGATACTGCAGGCATCGGTGCTCTCGGTGATATCGGTTGCTACTCACTTGATATGGTTCTTAATTCAATCGGCTATCCCAAGCCTCTCACAGTTTCGGGCTATAAGTCAGACTTCTTCGGCAAGAGCCCAGACTATGAGCATCACGACGTTTTCGGCGTTGATGACTTTGCTGCAGCTTTCGTTCGTCTTGAAGGCGGCATTATCCTTGACTTCAGAATCGCATGGGCTATGAATCTTGACACTCCCGGTGACACCATCATCATGGGTACAAAGGGCTCTGTAAGAGTTCCCTCAACAGAGTGCTGGAACGGTTCAATCGGCGGTCCTCTTGTAATTTACCACGAAATCGCAGGCGAGCAGATTGAAACACACATTCCCATGAAGCACAATGACGTTGATTGCTTCGATATTAAAATCCGCTCATTCATCGACGCAGTTAAGGAGGGCGGCGAAGCTCCCGTACCCTGCGGACAGATTCTTTACAACCAGGCTATCATCGATGGTATTTCACGTTCAGCAGAGCTGGGCAAAGAAATCGAAATCGAAATCCCCGAAATCTGAAAAAATGGCGGCAGGAGTAAAAATCCTGCCGTTTTTTTGTCTGAATTTCGTTTGCGCATATTGAATAATTATACAGAGTATGTTAAAATTAGCTATTATTCAATTAAGGAGTGTTATTGATGTTCTGTAAAAAATGCGGGGCTGAACTTATTGATGGTGCTCTTTTTTGTACCGAATGCGGCACGGCAGTCAATGCGAATACAGACGAAAAGACCGTTTCTCCGAGCGTGACACCCGTCATGCTTGCCAATGACGATGATGTAACCGTTGTTATAGGCAACAACGGACAGATTATGGGTGACGGAGCAACCGAGCGGTATAATTTTGGCGAAACTGTACCTGCAAACGATATTTTTGACGGAATTCAGCCGGGCAACGGATTTCCTCCTCCTGCGCCTCAGCCGCCTGCACCCAAAAAGAAGAAAAAAACGGCGCTGATTATAATCCTTGTGATTGTTGCTGTTACGCTTCTTTTCTTAATCGGTGCGGTTATTCTGTTTTTTGTTTTCAAAGACAGCATAAAGTCATTTATTGACGAGTCGTTCGGCAACAGTGCTTATTCCGAAAAAGCAGATAACGACGATGACCAATACGGCATTGCTGACGACACTTATGAAGAAGTAACATATTACTATGATTCATATGATAAGGTAACGTCACCTGAAATTGAAACGCTTCCCGAATGGACTGTTGAAAATCCGGATGAACCGACACTTATTGTGACACAGCCGCCCGCAACCGTTTTTGTTCCGCCCACACAGGCACCTACAAGACCGCCTGTTACGGAAAGGGTTACACAGCCTGCCACACAGCCGCCTTCGGTTTATGGCGGTTTAAATTCGTCTGACCCTGCCGAAATAGCATCATTCTATGAAACTGCGGCAAGAAGAACATATAATGTTTCTGCTACGCAATTTATGTCGCTTAACGGTGACATTAGCGGCGACGGAGCAATCGGCGCGATCTTGACCGTACTCCAACCTACTATTGATCAGGTTCTTGCAGAAAATACATACAGAACAAACAGCATTCCCGGTGCCGGTGTTGCACCGCTTTACAGCTCCGACATAAAGAGTGCATCTGCCATTTCAAACGGCGGCAGAACCACCGTGACAATTTACCTCAAAGAACAGGTTGACGGTCCTGACGGTGACAGCAACTATGGCGGCCCCGTTGCAAGAGGTATAGGCACTCTGGGCAGCATTGACAACGTCCTCAACGAACTTGGTGCAGATATTACCTCGGGCAGAGATACCGTTTCACTTACTTATCGCGATGCTTATATCAGATGTGTTATCGACAATGAAACGGGCGAAATCGTCAGCGGCACGTGGTTTTGGACGGTTGATGTTTTTGTTGGCTATGCTGATGTTGACCTAGGAATTTCTGTGATGCTTAAAAACCTTGGTGCTTCTGTCAACTACAAAGTTATTTTCTAACAATTATTATGTTTTAAGGGCGCTCTCCGTAAGGAGGGCGCTTTTGATTTTGCCGTGAGCAAGGCGGAATATACCGTGAAGATAACGAGTTATCTGAAATGTTTTTGACGATGAGTGAGTTGGGGGCTCAAACGGTTGTTTTGCCCACAGGAATCTGCCTTTGTTTGCTATTGATTTTTGTTTAATACTATGGTATAATTATTATGTATAAGAGTAACTAATATTAAAGGAGAAAGGCTTATGTCAAATATATTTATTAAAATATTTTCGGCAATAGTTCTGTTTTTTGCCATTATCTTTAATTTCTTCGGCAATCTTTTCGGAATAGGAGATATCATTCCTACAGGACCCGAAACAACGGAAACAACGGTTACCGAATTCACAACAGAAGAAAGCACAACGGAAGAGAGCACCACTGAAGAAATCACAACAGAGGAAAGCACAACGGGAACTACCGTGAAGCCTTCAGTTACGGTACCCAAACCCACAAAGCCTACAACTGCGCCTGACACAACAGGCACAACAACAGAAAAAACCACCAAACCTGAAACAACGGTTGAACCGGGTCCCAAGGTTGAAAAGGCTGATATCGAAAGCTTTACCGATTTCGGCGGCATGAATACGGACACTTTCACCTCTGCCAAGGCAGTTTCAAAGGGCGGTTTTGTTGCAAGTGGTGTTTCCGCTTCAACAGACGGCATTTTCAAGGGTATTGCTTCGGAATGGGGCAATTCATTCGGCTATGTTGCAATGTTTGACAGCGATTTAAAACCCGTGTGGATTAAGGCAACGGGCAGCAACAATGCAGGTGTCAGAATCGAAGATGTTGCAGTGCTCAGCGACGGCAGTATTGTTGCGGTCGGTTACACAACGGCAAAGGAGTTTGCGGTAAATACAGAGTTTGCAGGCTCAATCGAATCTTTTATAGTTAAATATTCCGCTGACGGCACTCTTGTGTGGCAAAAGGCTTTCGGCGGCAAAAAGACAGATATGTTTATGAGCATTGCTCCTCTTGGTGACGGTTTTGTTGTGGGCGGAAAAACAGACTCAACGGACGGCAGCTTTGCAGACAGCGGCGCAACATCCGTTTCATCGGCTCTGCTTATCCGCTTTGATAAAGACGCAAACATTTTCTGGAGCAGATACCTTGCAGGAAATTACGGCGCATCGGTTGACGGTATAGATACCGACGCTGACGGAAACATCTTTTTCACCTGCATGACTGCGGCTTCAACAGACGATTTCAAGCTTGACGGTATGGGCAAGGGCTACCTTGATACCGCTGTGTTTAAGTATAATCAGAACGGCGAAAAGCAGTGGGGCGTTGCAATTGCAAGCTCGGGCAGAGATAATTTCAAAGCCGTTGCCGCTGATGATAAGGGCGGCTGTGCGGTTGCAGGCAACTACGAAATGGTCACAACCTATCTGCCGGACGGCACTTTTGAGAGCCTTCACAACTGTGGCGGCATTGATTCCGTTGTTATCAGACTCAACGCAGACGGCACAATCCGATGGATGAGAAGTGTTGCAGGCTTTGCGGACGATTTTATCAACGATATAACAAAAACTGCAGACGGCGGCTTTGCCGTTGCAGGCTACACCACCTCGGGCAACCGTGACTTTGTGCTGGTCGGCAACAAGGGTCAGAGCGATGCTTTTGCCGCTCTTATCACCCCTGCAGGCAATCTTGCTGACGTAAAGGCACACGGCGGCACAAGAAAAGACAGCGCAACAAACGTTGTTTACACCACAGACGGAAAGCTTATCGTGCTCGGTCAGACAATTTCATCCGACGGCGATTTTGACGGTATGAATGCCCACGTAACAGATGCATTCATCAACCTTTTCGGCGACACCTATACAGGATTTATTGCCAAATACGGCGTAACCATCTCGAGGTAATCCGATGAAAAACAGGCAACTTTTTATCCGCATTGCAACCGTTGCCGTTTCTGCGTTGATTATTGTGGCGGCTTACGTTTTTATTGTCGGTGACGGCACGATATTCAAGGGCAATTCCGACGGTGAAACCCTGCGCGCAAAGGTTATCAGGGTAACCGACGTCAAATCGGTAAACGTCAACGGCGAAAGCGAAATTGTGACCGTTACTTTCAAGGCACAGGTGCTCGGCGGTGAGAGAAGAGGCAAAACCGTTGACGTTATTCAGGAGATAGACAAAAGCTACGTTTTCAGTCCCCGTCAGGTTGAGCAAAACGATAAAATCCTTATCGAAGGCTTCAGCGAGGGCGGCGAAACGCTTTATTATTTCGGTGATTACGTGCGCATAACTCCGCTGATATGGTTGCTTATTATCTTTTGCGTGCTGATAATTGCATTTTCAAAAATGCAGGGACTCAAAACCATAATTTCGCTCGGCTTCACCTGCGTTTCGGTTTTTTGTGTGCTTATCCCCGCAATCCTCAACGGTCACAACATTTATTTCTGGTCAATCCTCGTCTGCGTTTATATAACCGTTATGACGCTGCTGATTATCAGCGGCTATAACAAAAAGGCTCTTTGCGCGGGTATAGGCTGCGTGAGTGGCGTTTTGTGCTCGGGTCTTGTGGTGCTTATAAGCGACAGATTTCTGAATATGACGGGTCTGCTGGAAGAAGAATCGGTTTATCTTTATCAGCTGTATCCCGATAATCCGATTGATTTAAAGGCTATTATTTTTGCAATGATAATAGTCGGTGCTCTGGGTGCGGTTATGGACGTTTCAATGTCTATTTCGTCGGCACTGAGCGAATTGAAAACAAAAACCCCCGATATCAGTCCGAAAGAGCTGATGAAATCGGGCTTCACCATCGGCAGAGATATGCTCGGCACAATGGCAAACACGCTTGTGCTTGCTTATATCGGCAGCTCTCTGACGAGCGTGCTTCTGCTTGTGGCTTATAACTCAAGCCTCGGGCAGGTAATAAACAAAGAAATGATAATTGCGGAAATTCTGCAGGCGCTCGCAGGCAGTATGGGTATGCTGCTCACTCTGCCGCTGACCAGTGCGGTCTGCGCAGTAATTTATTGTAAAAAGGAGGTAAGCGGCGATGCCTCTCGTTAAAATGAGCGATTTGCTCAAAAAGGCAAAAGCGGAGGGTTATGCTGTCGGCAGCTTCAGCGTTGCTAATATGGAAATGGTGCTTGGCGTGCTCAAAGCGGTTGAAGAAACAAAAAGCCCCGCCATAATCCAGATAGCGGAGGTAAGGCTAAACCATTCACCGCTTGAGCTTATAGGTCCTCTTATGGTGGCGGCGGCAAAAAACAGCACCGTGCCCGTTGCCGTGCATTTTGACCACGGCAAAACTGAAGATAAAATCAAGCAGGCTCTTGAAATCGGCTTCACAAGCGTTATGTTTGACGGCTCGCATCTGCCGTTTGAGGAAAACGCCGCAAAAACCGCAGAGATAAAGAGAATTGCCGCAGAATACGGTGCGGACTGCGAGGGCGAAATAGGTTGTGTCGGCGGCAGTGAGGATGGCAGTGAGGATATCGCAATCAACTGCACTTCACCTGCACAGGCGGCAGAATTCTGGCAGAAAACGGGTGTTGATGCTCTTGCTGTTGCAATCGGCAACGCTCACGGCAACTATAAACAGGCGCCAAAGCTCCGCTTTGATATTCTTGAACAGACGAAAAAAAGCGTTGATGTACCGCTCGTACTTCACGGCGGCACGGGTATTCTGCCCGACGATTTCAGAAAATGCATTTCGCTTGGCATTCATAAAATCAACATTGCCACCGCAACCTTTGATAGGGTTGAGCAGAGCGCAAGAGCCGCTTATAAAAACGAAAAAATCAAGGGCTATTACGATCTGCATACGGCGGAAATTGAGGGTGCATACAAAAACGCTCTTGAACATATAGAAATATTCGCTTGTGCAAACAAAGCTTGAAAGGACGAATGAAAATGAGCTACATAAAGTTTGATAATTCAAAGACACTTGACGTTATCCCAATCGGCAGAATTGCAATTGATTTTAACCCCACGGATATGAATATGCCTCTTTCGCAGAGCAGCAACTTCAACAAATACGTCGGCGGTTCGCCTGCAAATATTGCAGTCGGTCTTGCAAGACTCGGTGCAAAATGCGGCTTTATCGCAAGAGTATCCGACGACCAGTTCGGTGATTACGTTGAAAATTATTTCAAGGCTGACGGCATTGACGTTTCACACGTTTTCAGATGCGAAAACGGTGAAAACCTCGGTCTTACTTTCACGGAAATCCTCAGCCCCACACAGAGCAGCATTCTTATGTACCGTGAAGGCGTTGCGGACCTTCAGGTTTGCGTTGATGACGTTGACGAAGAATATATCAAGAGCACAAAGGCAGTTGTTATTTCGGGTACCGCACTGTGTGCAAGTCCCTCAAGAGAAGCGGCTCTCAAAACTCTGTTCCTTGCAAAGAAAAACGGTGTGGTTGTAATCTTTGATATCGACTACAGAAGCTATACATGGAAAAACAAAGACGAAATTTCGCTCTATTATTCAATTGCTGCCAAAAACAGCGATATCATTCTCGGTTCAAGAGAAGAATTCGACCTTACAGAAGCAGTTGAAGGTGTTTGCGCAAGTGACGAAGAATCCGCAAAACGCTGGTTCAGTTACGGTAACAAGATTGTTATCATCAAGCATGGCAAGGAAGGCTCTGTCGCTTACCTTGATGATGGCTCCGCCTACAAGGTTAAGCCCTTCCCCGTAAAGATGCTCAAGGGCTTCGGCGGCGGCGACGGCTATGCTTCAGCTTTCATCTATTCACTTCTTAACGGCAAGAGCGTTCCCGATGCACTTGAATTTGCAACCGCATCGGCATCAATGCTTGTTTCGGCTCACAGCTGCTCAGCTGCAATGCCCTCTGCGCAAGCCGTTCAGGAATTCATCAACAACATCAAACCCACGTCGGGCGAGGTTATTGAAAAGATTAAATAATAAAAAATACGGAGTTGCCTCACACAGCGTGAAGCAACTCCTTTTTTGTCTGAAATTATTTGTAACTGATATCGCAGTATTTGCCTGAATTAAGTAATAAACTCGGGCGGTTGAGCTTGTACCCGTTTGCCGTTACGTTTTCGAGCGTAACCTGAACGGTGTTTGTGTTGCTCGGCGTACCTGCGATTTTTGACGGCATATATGAAGTGTAAGTGATGTTTTTATAAGTGATGTTCTTTATTTCAAAATTTTCTGCTTCTTCATCGTAAATCTTGACGAGCATTGCTCTGCCTTCGTCACGGAAAATCTCAATGTTTTCAAACGTTACGCCGTCAATGCCGCCGTTACACTGCTCGGCAACAACAACAAGAGATCCGATTCTGTTGTTATCCCATACGCCGTCACGGTATACCACCGCACAGTCACGGAAGGTGACGTCGGAAATCATTTTATTGACTTCGCCCGTGATGCCGAAGCATCTTGCATAGCCGCCCCAGGCAACACAATCTGAAAAAGTAATATTTCTGCTGTCCATTCTGCCACCGAGTGCTTTGACCTCAAACGTATCGTCAGCCACCCTTGCGAAGCAGTTTTCAACGGTAACGTTGTGGCTGTTGCAGATTGCAAAGCCGTCGCAGTTGCCGCGGTTGCCGATGATATCAACGTTTTCAATCTCAAGGTCTGTGCAGCAGTAAGAAATGAACGACCATTCGGGTGAATTGATTATTTTAATATTGCTGACTTTTACGTTGTTACAGTCGGTGAAAACAACGCCTCTGCGCTCTCTGCGGTCAAGGCGTGTCAGGTCTATAACGCCTCTGCCCGTCAGGATAACGTTGTTGCAATTATGAAAGTTCAGGAAAGGATATCTTGTGAGACCTACGGAATTATCTCTGAATGCATCCGGCTCAATATATTTGTTTTCGTCCTCGGCACAATTAATGTCATAAAGGTGGTTGGCAATAACGTAAGCGCCTTCACGCAGATAAATTACCAAATCGGTATCATACACAAAATTGGCGTAGTCATATTCATATACGCCTTTTTCGAGGACAACAACATTTTCTTCGCCATATTTTTCTATATATTCTGCAATTTCGGCATCCTCATCAATTTTTTCACGCACAAACAGCGTGTAGCCGTAGTGCTGCTCAGCACCGTTGAAAAGGAAAGTATAAATTCCTGTTTTGTTGATTGTTGCGGTAACAACGTTGTCTTTGCAAACCGCCTGTGTGTCGAGCGTTGAGGGCAAAACAATGGCATTGTTGAGTTTTACGGTCGTGCCCGTGAGGGAGATGTTGAACGAAAACTCGCTGTCGGGTTCAACGTAAATCTCGGAATAAGAGTGAAGCGCACCCGTGTCTTCGGTTCTGTTGAAAACCACCGAGGCATAAACGGGAATATCCTTGCCGCCTGCCTTTGCGGTGTAATAGGGAGAAACAATTACGCCGTTGATATCGTCGTAGCCGCCCGACTGAACGTATTCGGGGAGCAGTGCGCTTGCTCTTTCTGTCAGCTCTTTGTCGGTTATGCCTGCCTCTTCAAGCGTGATGATTGCTTCGTCGGGATACTGCAGAAAAGATATATCCGCACCCGATTCGGGGCTGATAACCGCAGGGTTAATCAGCGAATTCAGAAAAATTGAAATTACCGTTATGATGCCGTAAAGAAATTTGATAAAACCGCTCATAGTATCAATCTCCTTAAAAAATATAACTTATTTTACCACAAAAAATATTACAAATCAATTCCCTTGTTTACCTTGCTTTTTTATACAATTATGGTATCATATATTTATCCTTTTGAAAGGAGAAGCACAATGAAAAATAAATCAACTCTGGTTTTTACAGGGGATATCGGTTTTGACAGATATATGTACGGTAAGTGGAATGACGAAGAGCTTATTGCACCCGAGGTGCTGGGCTTTCTTCATTCGGCAGACCACGTTGTGGCAAACGTTGAGGGTCCCGTTGCACCTGTTGAGCAAAATACAACCAAAGACGGCGCTGCACAGCTTCTTCACACTATTGATCCAGAAGCGGTTAAGGTTCTTAACAAAATGAACGCCGATATATGGAACATCTGCAACAATCACATTATGGATGCAGGCGAATACGGCATAAAATGCACCCTTGATATTGCAAGGAAAAACGGCGCAAAAACAATCGGCGCAGGTATGAATATACACGAAGCAAGAAAGCCTGTTATTCTTGATGAGGCGGGCGGCATAGGTATGTTTGGGGTCGGCTATCAGCGCGCATGCAGAAAGGCTGACGAAAATAAGGCAGGCTGTTACAGCTGGAGTGACCTTGATGAAATTCAGAACACCATAAACGAAATCAAAAAGACCTGCCGCTGGTGTGTTGTTGTTGCCCACGCAGGCGAAGAATTCACACCTCTGCCTTCGCCCTACACAAGGGAGAGATATCACAAATACCTTGAAATGGGTGCGGATATTGTTGTTTCGCATCACCCCCACGTGCCGATGAACTATGAAACCGTGGGTGACAAAATAATCTTTTATTCGCTCGGCAATTTTATTTTTGATACCGATTATCAGCGCTCGCAGTTCAATACGGAATTCGGTTTGCTTGTAAAAATCAATTTCACCGAAACTGAGTTTTCGTGGGAGCCGATGGGACTTGAAATCATCAGGGGCGAAGAGCGCATTGTGAAAGCGCCTCTGCCGAGAATATTCGTTGACGTTCAGGAGGATGAATTTAATCTTCTTTCGCCGCTTTCGGCAAAGATGCATATTGCCGCCACAAGACGGCAGATGACCTATCTTAACCCTGCAAGGTTCAAAAACGCAACCGAGCAGGAGTGGGCAGAGCATTTCGCAGAGCCTTTGAGAACGGGCAGAGTGCCCGGCGAAACGCTGGATTTCTTTATTCTTTGTCCGCTTGCAGAAAAGGCGGATACAAACGAGTGGCAAAAGAGCAAGCTTGAGGATGTGAAGCGTTATATTCTTGAGCAGATATGAACGAGAAATGTTAAATCAAAACAAGGTGGAACAATGGGTTGGGTTTCAGATAAAAAAGAAAAAATACCGCTGACAGCAAAGCGGTTGGGCGGATTTGCGGTTTTGCTTTTGTCTGCGGCGATAGTTGGAATTATATGCGGTGCTGTCGGCGGAGTGTTTGCAAAAAGTATAGGTTTTGTGACAGCTCTCCGCGAGGAGTATCCGTGGTTGATTTATATTTTGCCGTTCGGCGGACTTGCTTCGGTTGCCCTCTATAAGCTGGCGAAGGTTGAAAATATCGGCACTGACAGGGTGCTCGAAAGCGTGAGGGGTGAATCAAAAACCCCTGCTTTGCTTGTACCTGTGGTGTTTGCCGCATCGGTTATAACTCATCTTTTCGGCGGTTCGGCAGGTAAAGAGGGGGCGGCGCTTCAGATTGGAAGCGGCGTGGCAGAATTGGTTTCCAAAATCTCAAGGGCAGATTCAAAAAGATGTTCAGCGCTGACCGTTTGCGGAATGGCGGCTGTGTTTTCGGCTGTGTTCGGTACACCTGTTGCAGCCTGCCTTTTTGCGGCGGAAGTTGCCGTTCTTGGCAGACTTGATGTTGTTACGGCTTTGCCTGCACTTGTTTCAAGCATTGCGGCGTATCTGATTTCTTTGCAGCTGGGTGTTAAGCCCGAACGCTTTCAGCTTGATTCAATGCCTGATTTCGGAGCGGTTCTTTTACTTAAAATTATTGCTGTTGCGGCAATAACTGCGTTTGTGAGTGTTGTTTTTTGCTGTGTAATACGTGGCGGCAAAAAGCTTTTTAAAAAGATTTTCAAGAATGCATATATCAGAATTTTTGCAGGCGGCTGCCTGATTGTTTTTCTGACTTTGCTTCTCGGAACAGACTATAACGGCGGTGGAATTTTTGTGATTGAACGCATATTTGAAAATGGCGTTGTCCGTCCCGAAGCATTTTTGCTCAAAATTCTTTTCACCGTTATTACTGTTTCGGCAGGATACAAGGGCGGAGAAATTGTACCGTCATTTTTCATCGGAGCAACGCTCGCCGCTGTTTTGTCACCTGTTTTTGGCTTGCCTGCAGAGTTCGGTGCGGCAATCGGAATGGTTGCGTTTTTCAGCGGTGTTACAAATTGTCCCGTGGCTTCGTCAGTGATAGGCATTGAGCTTTTCGGTGCAGACGGAATTTTGTTTTTCGCTCTGGCGGCGTTTACGGCACGTGCTTTTTCGGGCAAAGTAAGTCTTTATCGACAGGCAGAAAAAACCCTCGTGTGAGGGTTTTTCCATTTTTATGCGAATAATTGTTGAAAGGGGCGTCGGATTATGAAAAAACTGACCTGCATTTTACTTGTGTTCGCAATTACCGCAGCCTTTTTTGCTTGTTCTAAAGAGGCGAAAAATCCTGCTGAATCAACAACGCAGACAGCCGATATTCAGCATTACACCGCAGAATATAATCACTTGACGCAAACGGTGACGTCGGGCATTGATATTGATCCCGAAACAGACCAATATCTCTGCTCTGTGCCGACAGTCAACCGAAACGAGCAGCCGACAAAACCCGTTTACGTTGTCCCCGAGGGGGTCACGGGCAGTCAGCTTATTCACTGGCCAAATGTTCCCGTTATCGGAACAGAACCGTTTCAGGTTGCCGCCTGCGCTGAAATGAGCAAAAACCCGAAATTTGACGGCGCAAAAATCATAAAAGACCAATATCTGCAGCTTGGCGAAATCAACGGTGAGCCGTGCGTGAGAGTTCACCTTGACACGGATAAGGGCGATTTTGTTGCGGTTATGAATGAGGCGTGTGAAATCATTTGGATCTGGACAGACGATGAAGAAAAAACGGGTCAATATTATTTTCCGCAATCGATTGATATTAACGTTGCAACTGATGAGGCTCTGATGCAGGCGTATCACATTTACCACGCCGATGAGCATTATAAAAACGGCATCATCTGCAACGCAATTATGGCGATGGGAGATTGTACAGACGGAAGCACCTTATACAAGGTAACATTTGTTGCCACAACGGGTGATTTCAGCGTTTTGATTGATGAATTCGGCAGAGTTATTGAAAGAACAAAATAAAGTAAAAAGCCTGTACGGGTTTTCCGTACAGGCATATTTTTTACTGTTTTGATGCAAGGTAAGCCGCACCGAGGAGATTGGCGTCATTGCCTGCCTGCGCTTTGACTACCTTTGCACAGCGGAAGCTCGGCATAAGCTCTGCAGAGAGACGTTTGTTGATTTCATCGGTGATATATTTCTCGTTCATAATTCCGCCGCCTGCAACAATCAGCGAGGGGTTGAAGATATAAACAAGACCTTTGAGACCGACAACAATTTCGTCAATCCATTCGTCGATAACGGTTCGGATTTCGGGGTTATCGAATTCAGAAAAAATCTCTCTGCCGTTTAAATCTCTGCCTGTTTTTGCCTTGACGGTTCTGACGAGTGCACCTGATGAAGCGTAGGCTTCGTAGCAGCCGCAACCGCCGCAGGTGCAGCTCTTGCCGCCTGCGTGGGTCACAAAGTGACCGAATTCGCCTGCTGAGCAGCCGTTACCCTTGAAAAGCTTGCCCTCAAGGAAAATTGCGCCGCCGATACCCGTGCCGTAGGTCAGGCAAAGGAAATTATCTTCGCCTTTTGCCGCGCCGAAATATGCTTCTCCCAGAGCAGCGGAGTTGACGTCGTTTTCAACCGCGCAGGGCACACCGGTTTCGGTTTCTATAATCTGTTTTATCTGCACGCCGGTGTAGCCCGGAATGCTGTCTGTTGCAAAAACGATCATACCCTTTTCGCTGTCAACCTGACCTGCTGTTGAAATGCCGATGCGGTCAATGCCGCTGTATGTTTTGGCAATTTCAACAACCCTTTCAATTAATCGATTCCCTCCTTCATAAGCGTTGGTGGGAACGGATTTCTTGTCTGTCAGATTAAAATTCTCATCGCAAAGGGAGTATTTTATCTCTGTGCCGCCGATATCAAAAACAAGAATTTTCATTTTGTTTCTCCGATTTTGTTTAGAGTAAAACAGACGGCAAACGCCGCCTGTTATTTTTATTCAGATAGTTTTGTGCAGGCTGATGCGGTTTCGCTTTTTATTTATGCTTCAGCGACTTTATCGGCATTTTCAAGTGCTTTTACAAAGCGCTTGGTGATATCCATAGGTCTTGTGATGGCTGTGCCGACTACCGCTGCGTGTGCGCCGCTTGCAAAAGCTTCAACAAGCTGCTCCGGCACCCATATACCGCCCTCGGCAATAACCGTTGCACCGAGTTCTTCTTTGTAACGCTTCATAAGTGTGAAATCGGGCAGGGGAGTGCCTTTGGTATATGGTGTGTAACCGCTCATTGTTGTGCCCAGCAGGTCAAATCCGAGCTCAAGCGCAAGCTTGCCTTCTTCGAAGCAGCTTGTGTCTGCCATAAAGAGCTGGTCGGGGTATTTTGCACGAACCTCTTTGAAGAATTCTTCAAAAGAAACTCCGCCGGGACGTGTGCGGTTGGTTGCATCAACCGCGATGATTTCGCAGCCGATTTCAACGAGTGCATCAACCTCTTTCATTGTGGGTGTGATGTAAACGTCGCTGTCAGGGTAAACTTCTTTGATGATGCCTATTACGGGCAGGCTTACTCTTTCTCTGATGGCGAGGATATCAACAACAGTATTTGCCCTTATGCCCACGGCACCGCCGAGAGCTGCGGCATAAGCCATTTTGCTCATTATGTAGCTGTCATATAACGGCTCTGTTGATAACGCCTGGCAGGAAACTATGAGTCCGCCTTTGATTTGGTCGAGTATTTGTTTGTTTGTTAATTTTTCCATAACTTGATTATATCACAGCATTTTTTTGATTTCAATATTTTTATGGACTATTTTGACACGTTGTGTTATAATATCTGCATAAATTCAGAACAGGTGGCTGGCGAGAGCGTTCTTTTGTATGGGACCGTTGAACTTATGTACACCATACGCTCAATCCGCAGGAGGAATACTGTCAGCCAAGAATACGCAACGCACTCTATGCGTGATTATAAAAAGGAGATTAAAATATGGAAGCTTTTAAACAGATTTTAGCATCAAATATCCCTGCAAGCGTGGCGGTTATCGGTCTTGTGCTTTACTTTTTCGGTATGGCGATTGTGTTTATCACAAACCCTGTGAAAAACGCTGAAAGCTTTGCGGTGAAGCCTGTTGACAACGCAGGCAAAACCGAAATCAGAGTTTATTACGGCGGCATTTCGTTTGCGCTGGGCGCATTCTTGCTCTATCTCACAATCGCACTTGAAACACCCTTTTATTCGCTTGTCGGCGGACTTTTCTTTGCAACAACGGTGTTTGTGACAAGAAGCATTTTTCTTTGCGTTGACAAAGGCTGGAAATGTCCTTACACCAAGCTTGCAATTCCTGCAGAGGGCTTGTTTGTGATTGCTCTGTGGACCTGCTTTATACTTTCAAAAACAATGTATTGATTAAGCAAAAGGAAGTTTCTGCAAAAGGAACTTCCTTTTATTGTTATATTATATATTTTAAAAAACTATGGACTTTTAGTGCTTCGTTTGTTATAATGAGATGATACTATAGGTGGAAAAGGCTCTTTTTCAGAAAAAGAGCATAAATAAACCCGTCGGAGGTGCTTGTTTTGCAAAAAAATGCAGACAAATTAACCACAATTAAATCGGGGCTTGAGAGCTTTTCAAAATCGCGGCTTTTTTGCTATCTTGCTCCGTTCGCCGTGTTGGCGGCATATCTGATTTACATAATTGCGGCAGGAAAGGTCGAATTCTCACGCGGCTATTATGAATTGCAGTATCTTATAAACTATGACAGAGGATATTGCGTAAGAGGAATTATAGGCGAAATTATCAGCTGGTTTGCCGATACCGTTACGCCGGGAATAATCAGAGGAGTTGTGAATTTCGGCTCGGTTTTCCTGCTTGTTTCTGCTTCGCTCTGCTTCGGCAGTGTGCTGGATAAAACAAGAGATAACCCTGAATTATTCAAAGCGGCGGCGGTTATTATTGCGATTCTTTGCGTTGCGCCGTTCACTTTCCGCTATCATTTTTCCGGTATGCAGCATGACAAATTTTTCTGGGCGCTGGCTCTGCTGGCGGTTTATCTGACGCAGTTCAAAAAAGGAATTTATGCCGTTCCCTTTGTTTGTTTCCTTGCAACGCTTGTCAACCTTTCGTTCCTTCTGGGCAGTATGTTCCTTGTGGCGATAATTCTGCTCGATAAATGCCGTGAAAGCGGCTTTGCACGCAAAAACATAATCATCTGTGCCGTTGCATATCTCGGAATGATAGGCATAATGATTCTCGGTATGCTTACCACAAACAACCAGGGGTTTGCCGACGGATATGAGATGCTTGATTTTTATTTCAGCCGCTACAGCGAGCCGCTGATGCCTTCAAAGGCAGAAAATCTTGTTAACGGTCTGCTTGTTGAATACTTTAACGACGGTGCCGTTGATATGGTGAGCAAGCTTCACCAAATGTATATTGTAAACGGCGACAGAGACCTTACCCTGTTCTTTAACGGAGTCCTGTTTTCGGTTCCGCTGCTTATCGGTCTTGCCGTTTTCTGGATTGCCGCTATCAGAGCAGAAAAAGAAAAGTTCGGCAAATTCATTTTCTTCCTTTGCGGAGCAACGCTTGTTTCGCTTATTTTCTCACCCTTCCTCGGCTGGTCAACAAGATTCTATTTTTACAGCTATATTGTTCAAATCGGTCTGATTCTCTATTTTAT
>JAZNBM010000170.1:0-3062 GCA_045587045.1 Acutalibacteraceae bacterium
TTGTTGTTGAAGTGAAAGAGCCTGCTCCCCTTACCCGTAAAGAGCAGCGCAAAAAGGATTTCGGCAACACCAGACTCGGCGTAATTGTAAATAAAATTAAAGATAAGCGATAAGAAAACAGGCTTGGATGCATATCCAAGCCTGTTGATTTTTAATAAGGATTTTCAAGAAAATACTGCATTACCTCGTTGGAAACGTTGACCGCCGTTCCCATACCCGAGCCTGCATTTTCAGCAATGCAAACAACGGCGAGCGGCAGGTCCTCTCTCTGTGAGTAACCCACAAACCACGAGTGGCTGGTCGCTCCCGTAATCTGCGCTGTACCTGTTTTGCCGCACATTTCAAGGTCGGGGAAACGGTAGTCACCGTATTCGTTTTTGATGTTTGAACGCAGCAAATAATCAAGCTGTCTTGCCGTTTCGGGATTAACGGAAATCATAACCTCGGGGGTTCGGATATCCGATTCACCGCCGATTGACGAAATTCTGTCAGGTGCGTATCCTTCGCCGCCGTTAGCTATAGCTCCCATTATTGCAAGAAAATGCGTGGGATTAACAAGGGTTGTCGACTGACCTATTCCTGCCCAACCAAGTTCAAGCTTGTCTGCTGCGGGAGGATTGAACGAGCTGTCTTTTATGGGTACTTCTCTTGCGGTAAGCTCGCCGTTGAAGCCCATTGATTCCGCCGTTGCAATAAGCTTATCCGCGCCGAGTTCAATAGCTATCTGTGCAAAAACAGCGTTGCAGGATTCGTTCATCGCTTCCTCAAACGTGAGTCCCGAACCGTGGTCATCGTTGCAGATAACGCCTCGCTGACCCTCGGTAACAACGTATTCGCCGTTGCAGTCAAAGGTGCGCTCATAGATATCGGGAATATTCTCGATTGCGCTTGCAGCGGTAACAATTTTCATAATCGAGCCGGGCGTATAAAGACCCGAAACAACTTTATCAAGATAAGCGCCGCTGTAAATCGGGTTGGAATCAATATCCTCAGGTTTGTTTACAAGGTCATACGTCGGCTTTGAAACACTGCACAAAAGCTTGCCCGTTTCGTAGTTATAAACAGCAACCGCACCGTTATATTTTCCGAGCGCTTCATACGCAACCCTGCACGCTTCGGCATCAATGTTCATAACAAGCTCGGGACCGACGCCATGTTTTTTGAGGGTATAAATACCGTCAACAAAGTTGTAACCCGAGAGGGAATCGCTGTAGATATTCTGTGTGCCTGTCGAGATATATCCGTTTGTATCACCCATAACGTGAAGCACCGCCATACGGATAGCTTCATCTTCGTTGTAAACCCGTTTTTTCCCTTCGGTTTCGGCAAGAACAACACCCCTGCTGTCAAGCAAAGGTCCTGCGCTGATAACGTCTTTTGAGCGTGAATAAAGGTGGCGGTTGGCGCTGTTTGCAACCCAGGTTTTGCCGTTCATTGCAACGTTAACAACAAGAATAACCGTTCCTGCAAGAAAAGCAAGTATAACCGCATAAAGAACAAAAGCTCTTCTGACCGTTATTTTCATCTGACGCCACCTCCTTTGCTTTGTCTGTCAATCGGAGGCACATAGGGTCTTTTTGCAGGCGGATTGGGCCTGTCCACAGGACGCTTTGAGGGCGGCGGAGGCGGAGCAGGCATTCTCTGCTGACGTTGCGCTCTCGGACGTCTGCGCATGGGGATGGGTCTTGCATCTGCTTCAGGCGGAACAAACGGAGCACTTGCCATTCTGATATAGGCAAGCAATCCCCACGAACAAATCATACTTGAGCCGCCTCGGCTGACAAACGGAAGCGTAACGCCCGTGAGCGGAAGCAAATCTGTTATGCCGAAAACGTTCAAAGCAAGCTGAAACAGCATCATACCTGCGGCAGAAACGGCGGCGATTGTATAAAACGTTGAGCCTGCCGTTTTTGAAGCATGGATTGCAAAAAACGCAATACCCACAAAGCAGAGCATAATTGCAATGCCCATAATAAGTCCGAATTCTTCACAGATAAGTGCAAACACCATATCCGTTGAAGCTGCATAGATGTCACGAACGTGACCTTCACCAAGACCAAGACCGAAAAGTCCGCCGCTGGCAATATAAATCAAAGCTCGTGACTGCTGATAGCCTGTGGTATCCATATATTCCCAGACGTGTCTGTAAGCCTGGAATCTTGCGGCAACGTGTTCTTTGAAATAGAAAACAAGAACCGCACACATAAGCGCTCCCGTACAGACAAAGAAAATTGTTCTTACGTCGCCCGAGCGCATAAACGCAATAAGAATAAAGGTAAAAAAGAAAATAAGAGCCGTGCCGAAATCCCTCATCAGGAACAGCGCACCGACGCAGCCGACACAGAAAATAAGATATTTTGTAAGGCTGGTTGAAGAAAGCAGCTTTTCAAGCGAAACCGCACCGACAAAAATGAAGGTAACCTTAACAAGCTCCGAGGGCTGAATTGAGAAAAAGCCAAGGTCAATCCAGTTGAGCGTGCCGTTGATGCTTTGCGCAAGAGCAAGGTTTGCCGCAAGAATCAGCACACTGCCGATTGCCGCAGGCGTTCGCATTTTTGAAGCAAAGTTGACGTCCTTCGTCACCAGAATAACGCCAAGATAAGTTATCAGACCAAGAACAATGGCAAAAAGCTGTTTATAGGCATATGCATCGTTGAAGCTTGCACAGACCGTAAGACCTATACCCGAAAGAAAAAATCCGATTGCCTCAAGCTCAAAGTAGTCGTGACCCGTTATTATCGTGCCGAGCGCCATATATATCCATTCAAGCGCAATGTAACCGAGAAACGTATAGATTGTGATTGCGCTGACGTCTTTTTGCCTGAGCAGAATACAGGCACAGCAAATAACCTGGAATATTGTTATAAGAAAAAGAACGGTAATCTGTTTGAAACGTGGCTGCTGCTTTTCTTTGCTCATCTCAAGCCCTCCTTTCTTTTAAATTATACTTTTATTTAACATAACGCCGTAATTATGATTATACATTTGAATTTTATCACAGAATCAAGCGAAATTCAATACAACATTTGTTTATAAGAATTGCCTGATTTGTTTCCAAAAGT
>JAZNBM010000171.1:0-34393 GCA_045587045.1 Acutalibacteraceae bacterium
ATAGCATTCCTGCAGCAATGCATTTGCACGCTTCTTTTCGCTCATTATCCTCACTCCTTTCATCAGCCTTCATTATGTAGTCAACGTTTTTTCAAAATGTAACAGAAAAATTTGAAAATTTTTTAAAATTTTTTCAACACCATTATAAACCCATATTTCGCATATGGCAACATAAGCAATAATGTAAATAAAAGGAAAAATAATAAGGAGTTTAAAGTATTGATATGGAAAACTTTTCTTTGACATAATATAGTCAAACTGTTATAATCAGTTATATAAAAATTTTGACAAAAAGGGGTGATATATGTTGATAAGTTCTGAAAGAGCAACCGAAATTGCACTTTTGCTCTATGATGACGTATATCATCTTTGTCTTTCAAGGCTCAAAAGAGAAGAAGATGCTTCCGACGTTACCCAGGAGGTTTTTCTATTCTTTCAAGAAAAGTATGATGAACTTGAAGACGAATATATAAAGGCATGGCTTTATGCCGTTGCTGACAATAAAATCAAAGAACAATTCAGAGCAATTGCCAAAAGAGAAAAAGAACTGATTTTCGGAACGGTATTCGGCTCGCAAACAAGCACGGATATTCTCTATGAAATGGAAGAGGATAGCAGAATAACACCTGAAGAAATCGAAGAAAAGAAACAGAGCATTCTTTCCTCGTTAAACGAAAAAGAGCTTGAGCTTTTTGAAATGGTCTACACCAAACATATGGAATATAAAGAACTTGCAAAGGCTTTTAATATTTCCGAGCACGCAGTGAGGTCCAGAGTTTACAGGCTCAGATTAAAAATCAAGGAAAAAGCGGCGTTCACATTCATGGCAATTTTGCTCCTTTTTATAAAATTTTAAAAATTTTCAAAAAAAATTTAATTTTTTTGCGTGACAAAACGCAATTCCTGTCATATATATATGAAGGAGGTTTTGCGTTTTATAAAAATATAAAATCAGGAGGTGAACAAATCCATGGGAAACAAACAAGATATGAACTCATCAAAGCAGAGTTTAAAGGACAAGCTGATGGCGATAATTCTGCTTGAAACTTCGAAGCCATACAAAGAAATGGACAGCGATCTTGTAACGGAGTGCGTTGATTTTCTCATGGAGATTGAAGGAAAAGAAAGGCTTACAAAAGCAGAAATAAAGAAAAATGTTGACGAAATTCCGTTTCACGGCAAGATAACAGCTATCGATTCACACGTTAAAAAGAAAATCAGAACAAACAGAATTTTTGTTATCGCAGCCGTGCTTACGATTTTGTTGGTAGTTTTCTCAATCCTTGCCGTAACCTTCACCAATGCAGAAGACAATCTGATTGATAGATTTGCACAATATATTGTTGGCGATATGAAGCCCGGCGAAAGCAAGGACCTTGAAAATATAGAATTAATCAAACCCAATGAAACAAAAACATTTTCTTCCATAGAAGAGCTTGTCAGAGATGAGAATATAGACATTCTGTTCCCGACTTGGTTACCTGATAATAATAAAATTTCGGAATGCTGTTATTATTCTGACGATTCGTGTGGAAAATATTATATGCTTTGTTCACCAAGCCCCGAGTGTGGTATTATTATATATTGTGAAATGACGCTCCCTGAAGAAAGCAAAGAAACAAATCCACAAAAAACAGTAAATGAACACACCGTTTATATAATTGATCGTGACGGCTATGTTCAAGGTGATTTTGAATATAACGGACGTTATTATGCTGTCAGCGCACGCACGGAAGAAGATGTTATAAAAATCATAGAGAATCTTAAGGAGATTAAATGATATGAAAAAATTTCTTGCCCTTGTTCTGGCAATCACTTCCGTTTTTTCACTCGCTACTTTTTCTGCATCTGCCGAATCTGCAGATGAAAACACAACGGTTATTGTAAGAGGCGACGTTGAATATATTTTTGAAGCAGGTGTTTCAGAAGACCTTATTAATAGCTTCATTACACTGTGCGAAGAAGAAGATCACGACTGCGAAGATGCTTCAACCTACGGTCTTATGTGTACCCTTTTTGGACATAAGCTTGAAAGTTCAACAGTGCAAACAATAACACACAACGCGGCATCAACAGCCCCCCGCTGTCTTAAGAAAACATATACTGTGTCAGCCTGCACAAGATGCGATTATTCAACTAAAACATTGAAAAATTCCACATATATATACTGCTGCTGATTAAAAACGCAAAACCTGCTTCATTCCGTCTGCCGATGCCGAAACATCGGCAGACATCATTTGGGTGAGAGAAAATGAGAGATAAATTTACTGTCAGCCTTTTCGGTCACAGATCCGTTGAAGATTACTTGACGGTTGAAAGCAAGCTGTATGAGCTTCTGCGAATTGTGATGCAAAATAATAACAGAGAGCTTGAGTTTCTTGTTGGCAGAAACGGCGATTTTGACCTGATGGCAGCTTCGGTTATTCGAAAGCTGAAAAAAGAAACGGGCAACGATAATATTTATCTTACCCTTGTCCTCCCCTATGAAACCGCCGAATTGAAAAACAACACAGAAGCATTTGAAAGCTATTACGATTCGATAGAAATCAGCGAAGCCACCCGAAATTACAAATATGCCATCGTTGCAAGAAACAAAGATATGATTGAAAGGGCAGACCTTGTTGTTGTTTATGTCAGGCACGAATCGGGCGGCGCATACCAAGCCCTTAAATATGCAGAAAAAAGCGAAAAAAGAATTATAAATCTTTACCGTAATAAAAATGAAAACTAACCGAATTTGCTCAATGCAGATTCGGTTAGTTTTTTTCGTGACAAACTCCGATTTTTGTCATATATAGTTACAAGCAAAAATCAGAGGTGATATTTTGAAAGAGTATAAACGCTGTCTTGCGCAGATAAGAACACATCTGAATAACCAAGACATTAAACTAAATGAGAAAGAGCTGGATGCACTTATCAGTGAAGAACTTGAAAAACCGATAAATGAAATGGACACACATTTAATTGACCTTTGCCTGAATGCACTTGTCGCATACAGAAACAAAAAGAAGAACTGAAGTCAATAACGTACTTTCAGCAACAAGTCAAAGGACGGCAGGATGTGTTTATTTATCAATTGCTTTGTCTCTGTATTTCTTTGGCGACATACCGTAGAATTTACGAAAAATACGGTGAAAATAGCTGATATTTTCATAACCTACAAGCTGCGAAATTTCCGAAATGCCGAGATTTGTGCTTTCAAGAAGAAAACAGGCGTGGGACATTCTTTTTTCCTGCACAAGCTCCGTATAGGTTTTGCCCGTCAGCTTTTTAATCTGCTTTGACAGGGCATTGAAATCGTAAAAAAGCATCTGCGAAAGCTCTGTAAGGCTTCCGTTGGCAAAATGTGCTTCAATATATTTCAGCACGTGAAAAACAAGGCTGCTGTCGTCGCCGTTATAATCAAGGTCATCAATATGACCGAGAAGCTGAAGCAAAATAAGACCCATTGTTGTTTCGTTTATGTTTCTTTGCTCCTGACGGTCATCAAGCAGATTCCAAATGAGGTTTTCAATAAGATTCTGCACAGGCAATACGTCTAACACTTTGAAATGAAGATAGCTTGATTTTCCGTTATCACCCAGCAAGCATTGGATTATAAAACTTTGCAACAATGATTCCTCGCTGTTCAGCATTTCAAGAGCTTTCTCAAAGAAATGAGGCAACACAACGAAATTGACCGCTATATCCTGTTCGGTTGAAGGCAGATTTTCCTGCCTGCAATTCTGGGTCATAAAAAGGATATCTCCCTTATTAAGGACAACTGTATCGTTGTTAATAATATTGGTTCTTGTTCCTTGATACATATAAATTATCTCAACATAATCGTGGCTGTGTTCCGGAAAATGCTTTGTATTTGTATCGGCTCTTACAGCGATAAGCTTTTCTTTTTTCATTAACTTGGAGCCCTCAATGATGATTCTCTCTTCATCATTTTTGTTTTCAAGCAAAAACGAGGGATTTTCCTGCGTGTGCCTGATAAGCTTTTCTATCAGGTCATTTCTCATAATAATCACCGCCTGTCAGATACAGTATAACTTATTGCCACTGCCATTTCAACCGTTTTGTGGCAAATAAGGACACTTTTTTCTCTAATAATGACCTTTATTTTTTCTATATAAAATGATAAAATTAAAAGTATAAGGAGTATTATCGGAAAGATTATCTCGGCAAATCCTGCTCTTCTGACTGTTTATCGGCGGTAATTCCTGTGTTTTCGGCATATTATACCAAAACAAACAATTACCGCAAAAACAAATTATGATGAGAAAATACAAATTGCCCTGTTTTTTATCCGTAATATACTTCTGACAGTTCAGAAAGAAAGTGAGGTCATCTTTATGAATGTCATTATTGCAAAAATATTGGCTTTCTTCACTTCGTTAGTTACAATGCTCACCGTTATCCTTTGTCCGCTGAATACTGTTGTACCGGAGTTTCCCGAAACAACAGAACGTGTGCAGACCGCTTTTGATGAAGGTGAGTTTGTTATGGGGCGCAACGATCTTGTTGTTTCTCCCAACGGTGATGACAGCAATCCCGGCACCGTTGATTCTCCTTTAAAAACATTAGAAAAAGCAAAAGAGCTTGTTAAAAGCAACACCTCTGATGAGGCAATTACCGTTTGGTTCAGAAGCGGAACATATTTTATTGAGGATACTGTCGAATTCAACGCCGAAGACAGAGGCAACGTTCTTTACCGTTCTTATCCTGACGAAGAGGTTGTTTTCTCGGGTTCAAAGGAAATCAGCGGCAACTGGAGCGAAACCGTTATTAACGGTGTGAAAGCGTTTGTAACCACTATGCCCATTGAAAGCGATGATGATTATTTCCGTTCACTTTTCAAAGACGGGAAAAGACTTTCACGCTCAAACTATCCTAAAACAGGTGTTTTGAAGGTTTCGGGCGAACCTCTTGCCGAAGAATCAATTCCCGGGTCACACGCTCCCGATTTCTTTACGTTTGCACTGGCTTTTTATGCCGATAAAGATGATGTTATTGATTTTGAAAACGCCAATGACGTTGACGTAAGAATAATGCATTACTGGCGTGATGACCTTCTGCCCATACACTCCGTTAATACGGAAACAGGCAGAATTCAGGTAACCAAGCCTTCGGCAATGCGAATAAGAGTTGAGGACAATTATATTTTTGAAAATGTCAAAGAAGCTCTTTCTCTTCCCGGCGAATGGTATCTTGACAGAAGTGAAGAAAAGCTTTATTACATTCCTCAGGACGGTGACACACCCGAAAACACTGTGCTTTATGCAGGTGCTAACGAACAGCTGCTTACATTAAACGGTGCAGATAACATTTCTTTCCAGGGCATCAATTTTGAAAACACAGACTGGAATCACGTGGACGGAACTCACACCGGCAAAGCTTTTCCGACCTCACATCCTTTGTATGATACTATAAAATACGGAGCAGATCATCCTCAGGCAGCATTTGAGGTGCCTGCAGCAATTTATATTTCTTCATCATCAAATATAAACTTTACAGACTGCAGATTTGAAAATATATCATATACTGCCGTCAAGTTTGACAAAGCATCGGAAAACTGTAACGTAACAAGTTGTATGTTCAATGAAATCGGCGCAAACGCAGTATTCATTCACGGCGATTTTGTTGTGCCTGCAACAACAAAGAATATTAACATCACAGACTGTCACATAAATAAATACGGCAGGATTTTCAACAATGCCATCGGCATTCTTCTCACACACGCAATCGACTGCAGCCTTTCAAACAACGAAATCCACGACGGTTGGTATACCGGCATTTCCGTTGGCTGGAACTGGGGTTATTCGGCCAACTCAACCAACAACATAAAAATCTGCGATAATCTCATTTATGATATCGGCAACGGCTGGCTTTCCGATATGGGTGCAATCTATACTCTCGGCATTCAGCCGGATACGGTTATAAGCGGAAACGTTATTTATAACGTTGGCTGTGACGAAGGCAGATACGGCTATGGCGGCTGGGGAATTTATCTTGATGAAGGTTCGAGCGGAATGCTTGTTGAGAAAAACCTCGTTTATGATTGCTCATCACAGACATTCCATCAGCACTACGGCAAAGATAACATCGTTAGAAACAATATTTTTGCTTTCGGTGGCGAAGGTGCATTCAGGATAACAAGAAATGAAGAACACAACTCGCTCACCCTTACTGACAATATCTTTGTTACGGATAATGCAACGATGTATGCTCTCACAACCGAACCCGACTGGTTTGTTGATGACAGCAACACTTATTGGGATTATAAGCACGGAGGAAATGTTTACTCGGGCGACTCAATGGGTTTCTTTGAAAGAAAGTCAATGGTAATTATGACGTTACGCGGATATTACAACAATGCGGTTTTCGCAGACCCCATGTTTAAAGACCCCGAAAACCGCGATTTCACGCTTGCACTCAACAGCCCTGCTCTTGAAACAGGATTTGAAGCTTGGAAATACAATGCGGGCACAAAGACTCTGTTCAAATAAACATTACAGCAGCAAACCGTTAGAATTTTCAAGCATTATGAAATGTTATTAAAAAAAATATAGAAAGTCGGGTGAAATTGTGTCAATAGAAAGAGAAATTGTTGAAACAACTGACAGATCCATACTTCTCAAAAACAGACGTTTTGTCGGCGCTAAAGAAACCGTTGCATATGTTCTTGAAGATACGGCAGCAAGCCTGAATATCAACGATTTCAAAGACCGATATATCTACGACGTTGTTAAAATTGATTTCAGTTATCTTGCAATACAGAACGTTGTTGCAACCGTATGGGACACATTTAACGACACTTTTATCGGCGTTATTGTTGAAAAAACAAGAACACGCTGGGGTAAATTCAGACCCTATCTTCTTCTCGGTCAGCTTCCTCTTACTATTTTAGGCTTGTGGTACTGGCTTATTCCGTTTATGTTTCCCGATACCCCCGAAGATTATCTCCCGAAATGGATATTCTATTTTGCAATGTCGATTATTACGGAAACAGCTAACACATTCACGTCAATCGCACGTGCCGGTTTCGGCTCCACAATAACGCCCGAACCATTGGACCGTTCAAGGCTTATTGCAACAGCAAACCTTATGTCGCATTTTGTTGAGGATATTCCCAAGCAGCTTTTCGGTATCATTTATGACCTTGTTATCAATGATAAAATCAAAGTCAAGCTTCCTAAGCTTTTTGCAGGCTTTGGTGTATCCTTTGCTGTTATCGGTGCAGGGTTCTGCCTGTTCTTCTTCCTTAATACAAGAGAGAGAGTTGCGCAGACCATTAAGAAGCCAAGCGTTATTCAGGGCTTGAAGGCTATCGTAACAAATAAACCGATGTTTATTCAGGTTCTTTCTTCATTCCTTTCGGGATTCAGTATCGGATCGAGCAGAACGAACTTCTATATTGACGTTATAGGCTCTATAACCTGGAAAACCATTGTCGGTATCCCGGCATTCCCCATCAAGTTTATCAGCTACGGTTTTGTTGAGCCTCTCAGAAAGAGATTTTCAACAAAAGCTCTTTGGATTCTTGAAGATGCGTGGACAGATATGCTTTGGATGGTTGTTTTCGGCATAGGCTCAATCAACAAGAACTTTATGCGAAAAGGTATTATCCTGCCGCTGATGGGCCTTGAAGAAATATTTGAAATGTGCGTTTACGGCTTAAGACGAGTTATTCCTGCCGAAATCAGTAACGAATCAATGGACTACTGCGAGTGGAAAAACGGTTACCGCGCAGAAGCTATGATCGGCGTTGCACAGTCAACAATATCAAAGCTTCAGCAGGCCATTATGGGCAGTATAAACAGCATCGTTCTCAAGAAAATCGGATATGTTCAGGGTCTTAAGGTCGGAACACAGTCCGATAAAACCAAGTGGTGGATTTTTGCACTGGGAACAGGTATTCCCATCATCACCAGCAGTTTGGGTATTATTCCCAAGTTCTTCTATCCTCTTTCGGCTGAAAAGCGCAACCTTATGTATAGCGAACTTCGCGAAAGAAGAAGCAAGATTGCCGATAAGATGAATAACGTATCCTCCGCAGAAGAGCTTGCTGAAATTGCTGATTCACAGTTCATAGTTAAATAAGAAACATATACGTTATGTTGCAAAACAAATCTATAAAAGAAACTTTGGTTTCATAAACAGTAAAAGCAGAAAGAAAAAATTTTTCTTTCTGCTTTTTTCTGCAAATCGGGGCGATTGGTCTCTCTCGGTTTGCTCCCCTTATTTATCAACGATTTAACCTATTTAAAAAAGAGGCATAATAAACCAAATAAGAATTGATAATTTGTTACCATTAAATTTTCACTCTGATTTTTATGATTTATAAAACCAACCCTTATATAGCTACTGTTTCTTCGTTATTGTCAGGCATTAAAAATTTTTGACAGCAATCATCACTTCATCAAGTGAACTGTAATGCACTGCAATGATACATTCTATATATTAATGAACCATAAACCGAAGCATAAATCTGACGAACATCATAAAAATTTTGAGGCTTGATGATGACACGGGCATCTCAAAATCATCTGCCGATGCACCTGCGGAAAAGCCGCCGATTTCACCTAATTCATAATAAACGGTATCAACGTCTCTACCTTCACCCGTATAGTAATCTGCGGCAAGAAGCATACCGTTTTCATCGAATATAAAGGTTACTTCGTTTTCATAGAAAAGAGAAGCTGCAAAGCCTGAATAGTCGCCTGCATAATTCCAGTAAAAATCACCTAATGCCTCGTTATCGTCAAGCGAAATGCCGTAGAGAGCAGGGTCAGGTATAATTTTCTTGGCTACAAGGTCATTAACCACAGCTTCTGTATCATAGGTGAAAGTTTCTATATATAAATCGCCGTATCCCGCAACATCGGTTTCTTTAACTGATGATTTTAAGCTCATATATTCGGGATATGAGGGCTGAGGCATCAATTCGGTTTCTTCATATAATAATTCCTCAAAAACATCTTTGGCCTGATTATCGAAGAGCAAGGAAAAATCCAGATGACGGTTGAACTGCGGAAAATACATAAACAGACCTTTTTGTGTTGCGTATGTTTCCATATCCAGAAAGAAAACTTTTGAAGAAGAAAAATACTCGGTCATTATTTTTCCGTTTTCGTCTTCAATCTGTCGCATAGACACTTTATATTCTGAAAAATTTTTTGTGTTTTCGCTTTTCATCGGCTCATAGAGAGTAATGGCTCCGGTTCTTTCAATATCTGCAAAAAACTTTTCTGTTTTTGTTTCGCTCGTTGCACCGGCGCAAATTGAAAAAACAGAAGTAAGTACCAGAATCATTGCAAAAACAAGACTTAATTTTTTCACAGTATCAATCCTTTCTCGAAAAAACATATTCATTTTACGTTTTCAGTTTAATACCAAAGAAAACCGAGCAGAAGCATTCTGATTATCCACTGCCACCATGTGTATCGCACCTCAATGTCAAAAGTGCAGAAATACTCTTCATATCTGACGGTAATAGTCTGAATACCGATTCTCGATGAATCAAATCCCTCAACAGTCATCTTTGAGGTGTCGGTAACGTATTCAACCGAGCCGTCAATATCAGTGATTTTTAACTGAATTCCGTTCAGGTCGAGAGTACCTTTGTAGTTGACCGTCAGCTTATCGGGAAGCTTTGAAACGGTCACGGTTACGGTTCCTGCAAGAATTTCAAACTCGCTGAATTTGCTGATCTCAAAAATCATATAGCCGTTTTCGATAACGAGAGTGCCGTCTGCAGTTGAAAGCTTTTCTCTGCCGCCGTCAACAAAGCGATGATAAATAACCATGTCCGTTTTATCTTTGTATCCGTCAGGAATAGCGATTTTCATTTTCACGGTCTGACCCTCGTTCGGCTGAACAACTTCGCCGTTTTCGTTTACGGCTTTAAGATTGAACACGCCAACCTGCACGTATGTTTTACCGTCAACCATATATATTCCGCCGGGGTCTCTGTTGCCCGTCACATCTTCAACGT
Source organism: Acutalibacteraceae bacterium (assembly GCA_045587045.1). Classification (GTDB taxonomy): domain Bacteria; phylum Bacillota; class Clostridia; order Oscillospirales; family Acutalibacteraceae; genus CAG-177. The sequence continues at coordinate 9,983 of JAZNBM010000171.1, forward strand.
CAAGAATTATCTCTTCGTCGAAGCAATCGGGCGAATAGGTTGCGGTAACGTCATATTTATCGGACTTTGAAACCACGTCAAACACCGCATAATAATGACCGCATTCGCAGGTATAAAGCTCGTATCCGTTCTGGTATTCGGTTGCGTTGGTATAACCCGAATAAATGTGGTAATGAACGTGGTTATAATGAATTGTTGCGGAGTTGAGCGGTGAGTTTCCGTTTTCCATTTTGATTTCGGACCACTCTTCTTCTGTTCCGCCATAGTAAATATCCTTGAGGTTTGTGCAACCGTAAAGTGCCATAAAGCTTATATCTTTAACGCTGTCAGATAAATACAGTTTTTCGAGAGATTCGCAGTTCTCCATAAAATATGTTCCGAGCCTGGTTATACCGCTGCCCAGAGCAACACTCTTAAGATTTTTGCTGTTTCGGAACATATAAGAACCATATTCCGTTACCGAATCAGGAATGGTTATTTTTTCAAGATTTTCGGTGTAGCTGAAAGCATCTTCATCTATTGTAGTAACAGCATCGGGGATTGCAAATAACGCACCTTCAGCTTTTGCGGCATATAAAACAACCTTTGTCATATCCTTTGAAACAAGCACCTTGTTATCAATGCTTGCAAAGTGATTGCTGTTTTCGTCAACGGTTATGCTTTCCAGCGTTTCTATTCCTGAAAATGCAAGCTTATCAATGAACTCAACGTTTTGAGGAATATTGAGAGTTTTTAGTTTTGTATTAACAAAAGCATTTCTGCCTATTGAAGTAAGACTTTCGGGAATATTAATTTCAGAAAGGTTTCTGCACCAACCGAACGCCTGAGCACCAATGGTTTCAATGCCGTCGGGAAGAACGATTTTTTCAAGACTGTCGCATTCACGGAAAGCGGCCTCATCAATAACGGTAACCGTGTCAGGCAGCTTGACGTCTGTGAGTTTTACGCAATCATAGAATGTATTTTTTCCGACGGCGGAAATGTTGCCTTCAAATTCAACTTTTTGAAGGTTATCACACGAATAAAATAAACTATTACCGACTTTTGTTACGTTTTTGGGGATAACGACACTACTCAGACCGACACAGCCGCTGAATGCACCGTCGCCTATTGTTTTTACTGTATCGGGAATAACAATTTCAGTCAGGTTTTTGCATCCGCTCAAAGCCTCGCCGACAATCAGTTCGGTACCGTCTTTAACCTCAAATTTTCCTGTTGCTTCGGGCAAAACGTCAAGCAGATACTTGCCGTTATAAAGTGCATAGCCTTCACGGTTTTCAGCATTATTGAAGTATGCGGTCTCTGCGAAAGAATTGCCGTCGAGTTCAATCAATGTGTCGGGAAGAACAACGGTTTCAAGCGATTTGCAGTACCAAAAAACCCAGTAAGTGATATAGGTAACCGAATCTGGAATTTCAATGCTTTTGAGTGATTCACAGTGATAAAAAACCAAATAATGCAGACCTTTTAAACTGCTCGGAAGTTTGACTTTTTCAAGTTTGGTGCAGAATGTAAAAGCGTGTCCTCCGATTTCTTCAACGCCGTCGGGAATAATGATTTCTTTAAGATTTGAGCAAGTTTCAAACGCATTCCAGCCGATTTCTTTCAGGCTTTCAGGCAGAATCACTTCGGCAATCAAGCTGCTTCTGAAGGCGGCGTATCCGATTTCCGTTACGCCGTCAGGAACGGTATAGCTTGTGCGGGTATTACCTTCCGGATAGTGCTCAAGAACTGTTTTATCTTTGTTAAAAAGAACGCCGAACTCATCGCTTGAATATCTGGGATTTTCGCTATCAACGGTTATTGATTCAAGATAAGGAATACCATAAAAACAATCCGGATCCAGATTTGTCAACGTTTTAGGAATTGAAATACTTTTGATTCCATTGCAACCCATAAATGCAGTTGAATCAATAGTTTCAAGACCGTCGGGAAGCTCCAGGCCTTCAAGGCTCTCGCAGCCTTCAAAAGCAGCCCAGCCGATTTTTTTTACACTGCCGGGAATAACGACGCTTGCCATATTCTCGCAGCCGTCAAACGCACAGGAGCCTATTGAAGTTACGCCGTTTTCAATAACAACATTTTTAACATAAGTTCTTTCACGGAACCACGGAGCCCACAAAAATCCTTCAAACACCGATGCTGAATCGTAATTATCCATATCGCCTGTTCCGTAGATATAAAGTTCGCCTGTATATGTGTTAAAAGTGTAGCTGAGATTTTTGCCGCATTTGCCAGATCTTTCGCCGTTGATAATGTGCTCCTCTTCAAGTTCATTGTAGAAAGCAACCTGCTTTTTTAAAACGGGAAAGCTGTTTTCGTCCATATCCCACACATTGTTGAAATCAAAGCCTGTAAACAAATTTTTATCTTTGAATTCTTCAGCCGTAAGCTTCTTTGCATTGATAAACGCACTATCATCAGCAGGCGGATTTGAGCATACGTAAGACGTATATAAACCCTCATTGCTGTAATAAACGTTTTCAATTCTCGGTGCAGGGTTGGTATCGAGAACCGATGTCCAAAATTCACCTGCTATTGCGCCCACACAGCCGCTGAAATTTTTGGGAAGAGTAATTTCACCCGTACTGTAGCAGTTTTTAACGTACCAGCAATCGCCGATTATACCGCCGACACAGGTTGAAGGTGTTGTGAAATCAACGCCGACGGTTCCTTGGTTGTAGCTGTTTAAAATCTGATTGGCACAGTCTTCGGTGCCGCCTGCAATACCGCCTGCCAGAACTGCTCTCGACTCGTCCTCGCTGAAGATTCCCGAAGCAAAAATATCGCCCCGGTTGCTGCACTGATTAATTATTCCGCTTCTGGCAGTGCCTGCAATGCCGCCAATTGATATTGTTGTAAGCTTGGCATCGGTTTTTATGCTCACGTTCGCAGCATTGGTAAGATTTGTTAATGAACAAATGATAGCCTTACCTGCAACTCCGCCGACAGAGCCTTTTCGAATACTTTCGGCATTAATGCTTCCCGTAACGATGCAATCTTTGAAAACCGTCTGGTTTGCCGTGCCTGCCAGAGCACCGATGTTGACCTCTATAACAGAGGTATACGGTTGCTTGACAATGATATTTGCGTCTTTGATAAACAGGTTTGAAATTGTGGCGTTTCTTGTGCAGCCAAACAAACCTATGCTTGTTGCAGAGGTAACATTATCATTGTTGATTTTAAAATTTGTTATTATCTTTTTATTTCCGTCAAGAATACCCGTAAAAGGTTCTTCGGAAGTTCCGATAGGTGTCCAGTTATAGCCATCCATATCAATATCCTGTGTGATAATATACTTACCGCTCAGGTTATCTCGGATTTTGTTAAGGGCATAGGCAGAAGTGATTTCAATATAACCTTCGGGAATTTCGTATGCCTGGGTTTCCTGAGCAAAAGAAGTAATGAAAAACGTGTTTGCCGAAAGAACAAGTGCCAGAATCAAAGCGGTTGCAACGGTTTTCAAGAACGTTTTTTTCACAAGTTATCTCCTCCTTGATATGTTAAAGTTCAGCCGTGAATGTGTAGGTTTCGCCTGCCTGCGCAACGGCACCGACGCCGTCGCCGTAAACACCTGCCATTGCTTCATATCCGTTTGTGCTGACGAGAGTTATCAGATAATCCCACGTCATCTCCGTGCCTGCCTCAACGTTCAGATTAAGAGTGTCCACAACGTTATCATCAAAATCGGTCACCTCAATTATGAGGGTTGCCTGTGCAAGCGTTGTGAGCTGAGTTGTTTGAGGCTGAGTAGTTGTAACAACCGTTGTTTCGGGAACGGTTGTTGTTTCTGAAACAGCCGCGGAAGTCGGCGGAACGGTTGTTTGCTTTGCCGTTGTTGAGAATGCGGTTGTTTCAGATCCGGTTGTATGAGGTTTTCTTGACGGAAAAGTTATATTAAAACTGAATTTTGTTGACTGCTCGGTTGACGTTTCGGCGGGAGAAGTTATTCTGTTGATAACCTCTTCCGCTTTTTGCGTTGGGGCGGTTGTTGATTCCTCAACGTAAACGGTTGTTTCTGCTTGATTATTGTTTTTGACAACTGTCACAACGCCTGCCGTGCCGCCGCCGACAACTGCGGTTGCGGCTATGCCGACAGCTACTTTTTGGGCAACCGAAAGCGCCGCAGCCTTGGCGGCAATTCCCGTTCCCGTAGCGGCTGCCGTAGTTGCACCCGAGGCGGTTGCGGTTGTTGCCACTGCCGCAGAAGCCGATGCCGTTGTTACTGCAGAATAAGCTACCGAAGCACCGATACCTGCAAGAATATTGGCAGAAGCCGCACTTGCCGCAAAAGCCGCCGAAGCCGTAACGGATGTTTTCTGCAACGCCCAGATAAGCACACCGCCGAGAGCCGCACCGTAAAGAACATTTCCGCTCTTTTCGAACTTACTTTTAAGGTCTTTCCTTGCGGTGTAGAGTCTGTTTTTGACCGTGCTTTCGGGAACTTCGATGCTTTCTGCAATTTCCTTAACGCTCATTTCGCCGAAATACATCATCATTATACAGGCTCGTTTTTCATCTGTTAATTCGTCGATTGCCGCCATAACGCTAAGCCGAAGCTCTTCCTGATCAAGATTTTCTTCGGGAATAAACTCGGTCCTGTCCTCGAGAATCTCTTCAAAAGAAGCATCTTCAACTTCTTCAAAAAACAGATTGTTCCTTTTTTTCAGAAGATTTTTGCTTTTATTTGAAACAACCTGATAAAGCCAGCCCATAAAGCTTTTTGACAGGTCTATTTCATTGACTTTTTCCAGAACTTTTATGTATGTTTCCTGTATTACATCTTCGGCATCGTGTTCGTTTTTCAGAATCTGCAGAGCAACAAAATATGCTTTCGGGCTTGTGAGCCTGTACAACTCTTCAAAGGCTTCACTGTCACCTGTTTTTATTTTCTCTATCAGAATGCCTATTTTTTCTTTTTCAATAGCCATATATCCACCGTCAAATATTTTTCTCTAATCTAATTATACCACGATAAGATGCTTCATTCAATATAAACATCTTACATATATAATACAATTCAGAAAGCAATATAGTCTATTACGGTGCGAAAAATATTGTTAATATATATAAAACCCGATGCAGGCCGACAAACCTGCATCAGGCTTTTGTTATTGTCCTATGGTGCTGACAACTTTCCCGTTTTTGTCCAGATAAAATACTCTGTCGCCTCTGTCTGCAGTATAATACCCTGCCATTTCACCGTATTGGTTGTAGTAAATATCACGATATGTGTCTGATATTTTTGTTCCGTTTTTGTCAATCAGCCAGACATACCATTCTCCGTATATTCTATCACCGTTGGGATTAGGAGAAGAAGCAATACCGACAGGCTGATAAACATTGCCGTCATTCCATTCATATATACCAATGCTACTGTATTTTCCTTCGGGACAAATAATATTGCCGTTGATATCATATATTTCATATTTATATTCTGTGTTATCAAGATTTCTTGTTTCACTTGCCAGAATACGGTTTTGCGCAAACACAGTAATGTCTTCGTATTTGCACGGAACAATTTCTTCTGATGTTGTTTCGTTTGTTACACCGTAATAATATACACCGTTTTTGAAACATTTGGTTTTGCTGAATTCCATATCCGAATATGTAAAAAGGTGTTCATCAACAACAGGGTTATCATCTAGAATATTTATCACATTCAACTTAAGGTCAAAAAAATACTTTTTACCGTCGCTGACTCCGCTGTGAGTATTATTCGCATAATATATTTTAGGGTGAGCAACATAAAAATCACTGAAATACATATCAAAAATCATGTTGCCGTTATTATCCGCAAGATAGTATTTTTCATTTTCAATACGGACACAAAAATATGTGCTTTCAAGCCCGTCATAATAATCAATCATCTCTTCAATATGAATAACAAAAGGAATAATTATTTTTCCGTTGCTGTCAATTACCGCATATTCGCTCCCTTCAAAATCGCCGTAATCGTCTTTTATTCCGTTGGTAACAAGAAACCTGTTCTTTGCAACGGGTCGGATAAAACCGAATTGCGGTTCAATAATAATGTTTCCGTTTTTATCGGCTATTCCGTATCGATTTTCTTTGTGATAACCTTTTTTATTTTGAGGATTACAGTAGCACTCTAAAAACTCTTTTGAAAAAACCCATTTTTCGTTTATAAAAATCTTGTGATTTTTAAGGTCGCTTCCTGCAACGGTTCCGTAATCGCCGACTGTTGAGTTTTCATACGTCAGCTTACCAGGAAAAGGTGTGGTTGTTTTCGGTTCTGCTCTTGCAACAGCTGTTGACGACTGCAATTCAGACTTGGGGAATTTTGCACAGGAGGAAAGAAAGAGAATTAAGCACAAAACAAGACATATAATACTTTTTACTTGCATCTTTTTGACCTCCAATCAAAATCAATCCAAATCGGCTCTGCATCCGGCGGCAAGGCAGGCAGAGTAACCTTTTCAAATCCCTCAAGCATAATGAATTCTTTTGTTTGTGTAACATATCCGTGACACTCAACTGCCTCAAGATATTCTTCTTCTGTGTTAAATGGATATTCGCCGCGTTCGTAATAGGCATTGATTATTTCGTCGTCAAAGGTATAGATAATGTCAACATTATAGACCTCAAATTCTTCCTGTTCTTTGTAGTCTTTGGGATTCATAACGGGAACCTCGCCCCATTTAATCATTCTGCTGTGGCACCAGGTATTGTTTGCTTCTTCAAAAACATCTCTCGGAATATCAAAGAACATAACAAAATCAACAATTTTCATCCTTGTCGGTTCTACGATTTTTTCTCCTTCGCGAAACATACCGTCACCCGTCGGATGTTTTGCGTAGTACTGCTCCATCCATTCGAAATAATCTTCATCAGTTACCAAGTTTGCAAAAAAAGTATTCAGGCCGCCGCTTCCGCCACTGTAATAAATACGACGGTATTTTGTTTTGTATGGGTCTATATAATTGTCTATATCTCCGCCTCCCTCGTTGGGCAACGGAACGAAATTATTTGTGGTTGACTCATCTGTTTCTTGTTTCCTTGTTGTTTCAAAATTAGTTTCTTCAGACGGATATTCAAACATTTCAGCTTCAGACAATGCTGATGTTGCAGCTTTAGGTTTGTTAATATTTGTCCTATTAGGAATAACCGCAAAAGCAGCAACAGAGAACAAACACACCAAGACGATTGATGTGCATTGTATCAAAGTTTTTCTTTTCTTCGCTTTCTCCTTATCGAGAGCTTTTTTCTTTTCTAATATTTTTGATACCCTTTCTTCATATTTATCCATAAATAAATCCCTCCTTTTCAAGAGCAGATTTCAAAGATTGCTTTGCTCTATAAAGCAGAAGCTCTGTTTGTCTTTTACTTTTTTTGATTATAAAAGCTATTTCCTCATTTGTAAGGTCATTGAAATAAGACAGGTAAATTACTTCTCTGTAAACAGGATTGAGAGTATGAATCGCAGAGTGAAGGCATGCCTTTGTTTCGGCATTGCAAATGTCATCTTCAACGCAAAGAGTATCATCGCCAATCATTGTTTCATCAAAAATGAAAGTTGTTTTACTTGATTTTCTGATAGAATCAACAGCCTTGTTTCGCGCAATTCTGAATAAGTATGTTTTGAATTGGGATTCGTTGCGGAATTTGTTTTTCTTTGAAATAAGTTCAACAAAGGTGTCCTGCATCAAATCCTCTGCTGTTTGTTTGTCGCGGACAAATTTGCAGATGAAATTGACAAGACTGTCACTGTAAAGTTTTACAATAACAGAAAGTCCTTCGTCATTACCGTTCAGGTAATCGGCATATGCCTTGGCACCTATATCCACAAATTCACCCCCATTTAAAAAGCTTTTCGTATATTAGTCGTTTCAAAACGCAATATCTATCAGTAAAAAAACGATTTTCTCAAATATAATTATAAAACAAACAAAACAACCTTTTTCAAAAACTCACAAACTTAAATTTATTTTATATACAACGCAGAACATAAGCTATCAATTATAATAAAAAAACAGCCACAAAAGTGACTGTTTCATTTTGGCAGGGGCAGAAGGACTTGAACCCTCGGCACGCGGTTTTGGAGACCGCTGCTCTACCAACTGAGCTATACCCCTATATATTAGATTGGTGGTGGGCCATCAGGGACTCGAACCCCGGACCGACCGGTTATGAGCCGGTTGCTCTAACCAACTGAGCTAATGGCCCTTATTGCGTAAGCAACGATAGATATAATACCAAAAAGAAAATGATTTGTCAATAAGTTTTTTAATTTATTTTAATTTAATTTTCTTCCCGGGCTTCTGCCTTTGAATTACCGTTATTGACAACGGATTTTTAATATATTATCATATTTCCGAGAAACTTACGGAGGACAATTATGACCGGTCTGTTGATTATAATATATATCGTATTCATATCTCTCGGTCTGCCCGATTCTTTATTCGGCGTTGCGTGGCCCGTTGTTCACACCGAATTTGCCATACCCGAAAGCTTCGCTTCGCTTTACAGCATAATCACAGGTGTATGCACAGGCGGTGTGAGCTTTGTTGCAGGCAAACTTATAAGAAAATTCGGCACGGGCAAAGTAACGTTTTTCTCTACTCTGCTTACGGCTTTGGGGCTTTTCGGAATAAGCTTTGCTCCCAACATCGTTGTAATGATGATTTGCACGGTTATCATAGGATACGGTGCAGGCGCAATTGATACCGCTCTTAACAATTTTGTTTCGCTTCACTACGAAGCAAGGCATATGAACTGGCTTCATTGCTTCTGGGGTATCGGTGTTACAGCGAGTCCTATTATTATGTCGCTGTTTATCGGTGGTGAAAGCGGTTGGAGAAACGGTTACAGAGTAGTCTCCCTGTTGCAGGTTTCGATTGCTATTCTTGTGCTGTTTACACTCAAAAAGTGGAACATCGCCGCTACAGGTCAGAACCTTGCCGAAAAAGCTAAATCCGATGTGCCTGAAAAAGGGCTCTTCGATTTACTCAAAACAAAAGGCATTATATTGAGCATACTTTCTCTCGGGTGTTATTGCGGAGGCGAATTTTTAATCGGCACCTGGGGCGCAACGTATGCCGTAAACGTTTTTTCACTTTCACCCAAAGAAGCCGCAAAATGGATTTCGCTCTATTACGGAGGAATTATGCTGGGCAGAGTAGTAGCAGGCTTTGTTTCAGTCAAACTCTCGGACAACACACTTATAAGATGCGGAATACTTACAGCAGCAACAGGTATGCTTATTCTGGCAATTCCGCTCGGCAAAATATCACTTATTGGATTATTGCTTATCGGTTTCGGATACGGACCCGTTTTCCCGAGTGTGCTTCACAACGTACCCGAAAGATTCGGCGCCGAATATTCGTCAGACATTACGGGATATCACATGGGCGGCGCATATGCAACAGGATTTGCGATTCAGCTTGTATTCGGTTACGTTGCTTCTGCAACAACATTCAGAATTACGCCGTTTGTTTTGCTCACTCTTGCTGTGGGAGTACTTTGTGCAACAGGAATTGCACTTAACAAAATCAAAAAATCCAAATGAGAAAAAGGTCGGTTTCCGTAACCGACCTTTTAGTTATATATTAATGTTTTCTTGCAACAAACGTAACAACATTTGTTGTCAATTCAGAAACATATCTCTCTCTTGGAATTTCATAATTCTGACACACAACAGATGATTTCAAAACCTGCCAACCTGCGAAAGATTCATTTAAAACTGACTTCAGAACGTCGGTTTTGAGATTAACCTCAAACTGCGGTGCAACTTTTTCTCTGCTCTCCTTATTTATTTCAGCTACTTCAGAATTAACAATCAGACAAACTACTCCGCCATAGCAGATACCGTTACTAATTTGGCAAAGTTTATCTATAAAAGCCGATTCCGAATTGATATGCTCCAATGACGAAACAGAGAGGATAAAATTATAAGCATTTGGAGTAATTTCAAAATCGTCAATAGATGATAATATGCCGTTTATGCTGTCCGAAACACCGTATTCTCTGCTGTAAGAATTCAGCCTGTCAATTGCCAATTCAAGAATATCAACGCAATCAATTCTGCAGTTGATATTTTTATAAAACTGTGCTATCGGGATTGAGTTTCTGCCGACACCGCTGCCCAAATCCAGAACGTTCAGTTCTGAATAATCTTCAAACAGAGGAATAATGTCCATAACTGTTTGCACAGGTTTCTGAAGCCAACTACCCTTTTCAAAAAGCTTTGCGGTTGAATATATCTCTTCGTGTGATTTTCTTTCCGCTTCACGGATAGCTTCAAGGCTCATCACTTGCAACCTCCGAAAATTTTGCATTTGAGGTCACAGCCCGTAGGTGTTGCTGCGCAGCCGCCGAGTGCGGTTTCACGCAGCTCCACAGGAAGCTTTTTGCCGACACGGTACATGGCATCTGTCATTTCATTAAAAGGTATCGCAGATTTGATACCTGCCAGTGCCATTTCCGCGCTTGTGAGGGCATTTGATGCACCGGCGGCATTTCTGCTCTGGCAAGGTGCTTCAACAAGTCCTGCAATCGGGTCACAGACAAGACCGAGCATATTGCCTATAGCAATTGCCGCCGCTTCAAAGCACTGCTCGGGCGTACCGCCCATAAGCTCAACCGCCGCAGCCGCAGCCATTGCCGCCGCAGAGCCGATTTCTGCCTGACAACCTGCCTCTGCGCCTGAAACAGACGCATTTTTCATAAGAATTGAACCGACTGCACCTGCCGTAAACAAAGCTTCGCAGAGCTTTTCATCGGGAATATCAAATTCCTCCGCAAGGGCAAAAAGTACTGAAGGCACAACACCTGCCGATCCTGCCGTGGGAGCGGCAACAATAACACCCATTGATGCGTTGACTTCAAGCACCGCCTGTGAATAAATCAGCGCTTTTGTGAGCACAGAGCCGCAAATTGATTTGCCTTCAGCCCGTCTTGCTTCAAGCTTTTTGGCTTCTCCACCTATCATACCGCCCATTGATTTAACCGCATTTGTGAGCGGCGCGTGGGCTGATTCTTTCATAATTGCAAGTGATTTTTTCATTTTTGCATCAACGATTTCAGCATCACATTCACCATAAACTATCTCTCGCAGACGCATAACCGCAGATATCTTTTTATTCTCTTTTTCACAGAGCATAAGGAGCTCATTTGCCGTATTAAAATCCATAGTTTATCTCCTTATCTGCGTATAAGCATTGTATCCTTGACAAAAGGATTCTTTTCAATCTCGGCGACGGTTTCATTGGTTATTGTTTCGTCTGATTCAATAATCATATATGCAACACCGCCCTTGGTTTCTCTGTAAACGCGCAGGAACGCAATATTAACGTGGCACTTGCTGAGAATGGTGGTTACTTTTGCAATAACACCCGGATGGTCTTTGTGCACAACGATAAGTGAATGGTATTCACCCGTAAAATGTACCTTAACGCCGTTAATCCTTGTTAATCTGACCTTGCCGCCGCCAATGGATTCACCTCTGACGGAAAGCTTTCTGCCCAAAACGTCCTCAATTTCCATATCAACAGTGTTGGGATGCACCTCTGTTTCAACCGTATTGGCGGTAAAAGAAAAGTCAATCCCCTCTTTTTCTGCAATTTCAAAGGAATCACGGATTCTGATATCATCGGTTTCAAAACCCATCATACCGCCAAGCAAAGCCCTGTCTGTACCGTGTCCTCTGTACGTCTGCGCAAAAGAGCCGTAGAGAGTAAAATGCACACTCTTGATTTTTTCATGCATCATCTTCCACGCAAGACGTGCGATTGATGCGGCACCTGCTGTGTGAGAGCTTGAGGGACCGACCATATTGGGTCCTATAACTTCAAAAACACTTATAAAAGCCATGGTGTTTCTCCTGATAATTTATGATAATTGAATTATATTGCTTTTAAATCCCGATGTCAATAAATCCGGCAATTTAATATTCAGCACACCTCAACAATACGTTGTACCAAAATCACGAAAAGCCGACAAAAAACATCAAAACCATCTTGATTTTTAACAGTCTATGAATTATAATATAGATTATTGTGACTATTAAATGTCAGGAAGTGATTCCGATGGAATTGTTAAAACAGAGAATTATTGAAAAAGGTAAAGCAATCGGCACTGACGTTGTTAAAGTTGATATGTTTCTCAACCATCAGATTGATGTTGACCTGCTCAACGAAATCGGAAAAGAATTGAGAAAACGCTTCCCTGCCGAGGGTATAACCAAAATTGTTACCATTGAGGCTTCAGGCATAGGCATTGCTTGCATAGCCGCACAGTATTTTGGTGTTCCCGTTGTTTTTGCCAAAAAGGGCGCAAACAGAAATGTGGGCGATAACCTCTACAAAGCAGACGTCTATTCCTTCACAAAAGGAACAACAACCACTATCGGCGTTTCAAAGGATTTTTTATCAAGCGATGACCGTGTGCTTATAATTGACGACTTTATGGCTAACGGCAAAGCCGTTCACGGTCTTATCAACATACTTAATCAAGCAGGCGCAAGCATCGAGGGCATCGGAATCGTTATCGAAAAAGGCTTCCAGCCGGGCGGCGATTCATTGCGTTCACTCGGTTACAGGGTTGAATCACTTGCGGTTATTAAATCCATTGATGACGGAAAAATCATCTTTGGATAAATAATAAATTTATGGAGGAATTAACATGAAAAAGCTCACCAAAATTCTCGCACTCGCTCTTTCACTCATCCTCGCCGTTTCCTGCATTTTCAGCCTTGCAGGATGCAACAAGGGTGCAAAAGAAGAAAAAGATGATGACTTCAAAGTAGGTTTCATCTTCCTTCACGACGAAAACTCAACCTATGACAAGAACTTCATCGTTGCTGCTGAAGCTGCTTGCAAAGAACTCGGTGTTGAGTATATTATGAAAACAAATATTCCTGAAAGTGCAAAGTGCCAGGAAGCAGCTGAAGACCTTATCGACCAGGGTTGCGACGTTATCTTCGCTGACAGCTTCGGTCACGAAAGCTATATGATTGAAGCAGCAAAAGAACATCCCGACGTTCAGTTCTGCCATGCTACAGGCACAAAAGCTCACACAGAAGGTCTTGCTAACTACAGCAACGCTTTCGCATCAATCTACGAAGGCAGATACCTTGCAGGTGTTGCTGCAGGTATGAAGCTCAACGAAATGATTGAAGCAGGCAAGTTCACAGCTGAAGAAGCAAAGATGGGTTACGTAGGTGCTTTCACCTATGCTGAAGTTATTTCAGGCTACACATCATTCTACCTCGGTGCAAAGTCAGTTTGCCCCACAGTTACAATGGAAGTTCAGTTCACAGGCTCATGGTATAACGAAGCTGCTGAAAAAGAAGCTGCCACAGCTCTTATCAACAACGGCTGCAAGCTCATCAGCCAGCACGCTGACTCCTGGGGTGCTCCTACAGCTTGCGAATCAGCAGGTGTTCCCAACGTTTCATATAACGGCAGCACTCAGTCCGCTTGTCCCAACACATTCATCGTTTCATCAAGAATTGACTGGACTCCTTATATGAAACACATGATTGCTTGTGTTAAGGAAGGCAAGGATATCGAAGATGACTGGACAGGCACTCTTGAAACAGGTTCCGTTGTTCTTACAGAAGTAAACACAGCTGTTGCCGCTGCAGGCACAGTCGAAAAGATTGAAGAAGTTAAGGCTCAGCTTATTGAAGGCAAAGTTCACGTATTCGACACTGCAAAAGAAGGCTTTATTACAATCGGCGGCAAGCCCCTCACAACTTACAAGGCTGACGTTGACACAGATGCTAACTACACAGGCGACACAGAAGTTGTTGCTGACGGTTATTTCCACGAATCAGAATACCGTTCAGCTCCTTACTTCGATCTCAGAATCGACGGCATCACTCTTCTTAACGAAAAGTTCTGATTTAAACAAAGGCGGAGCGAAAGCTCCGCCTATACCCTTTTAATGCTGAAAAATGTGCTGAATAAACTCAGCATTTCTTTGAGAATTAAAACAGGAGGTAATGACTTGGCTGTTCCTGCTATTGAATTAAAAAACATAACAAAAACATTCGGACAGATTGTTGCCAACAAAGATGTTTGTCTTACCGTTAACCGTGGCGAAATTCTTTCAATCCTTGGCGAAAACGGTAGCGGCAAAACCACTCTTATGAATATGATTTCGGGTATTTATTTTCCCGACCACGGTCAGATTTTCATTGATGGCAAAGAAGCTCTTATCCGTTCTCCCAAGGATGCTTTCAAATACAAAATCGGTATGATTCATCAGCATTTTAAGCTTGTTGATGTTTTCTCTGCTGCCGAAAACATCGTTCTCGGTCTTAAAAATGACGGTAAATATAACCTCAAGGAATCGAGCAAAAAAATCAGAGAAATCAGTTCAATGTACGGATTTGAGCTTGATCCAAACAAAAAGATTCACGAAATGTCAGTTTCGGAAAAACAGACCGTTGAAATTATCAAGGTGCTTTACAGGGGTGCCGATATCCTTATTCTCGATGAACCCACAGCGGTTCTCACCCCCCAGGAAACACAGAAGCTTTTCGCTGTTCTTCGCAATATGCGCGACAGCGGCAAGGCTATTATCATTATAACCCATAAACTTCACGAAGTGCTTTCGCTTTCCGACAGAGTTTCCGTTCTGCGCAAAGGCGAATACATCGGCACTGTCAACACCTGCGAAACAAACGAATCACAGCTCACAGAAATGATGGTTGGCAAAAAGGTTGAGCTCAACATTGCCAGAACAAAGGTTGAAGATACTCCAGACAGACTTGAAATCAAAAACATTTCGTGTATAAACCGTGAGGGTGTTAAGCTCCTCAACAACATTTCTTTCACCGCACGTGCAGGCGAAATTCTCGGTATTGCAGGTATTGCAGGCAGCGGTCAGAGAGAATTGCTTGAATCAATTGCAGGTCTGCAAAAGCTCAACTGCGGCGAGATTCTTTACCACAACCCACAGACCGGTTACACAGAAAACCTGAGAGATAAGTCCCCCGTCAGAATCAAGGAACTCGGAGTTCGTCTTTCATTTGTTCCTGAAGACAGACTCGGTATGGGTCTTGTCGGCAATATGGACATCATTGATAATATGCTTCTGAGAAGCTACAAAGGCGGCAAATCGGCTTTCCTTGAAAGAAAGAAACCCAAAGACCTTGCAAACAAAATTATAGAGGAGCTTGAGGTTGTTACACCAAGCGCAAAAACTCCCGTTCGCCGTCTTTCGGGCGGTAACGTTCAAAAAGTGCTTGTCGGCAGAGAAATTGCCGCATCGCCCACCGTTCTTATGGTTGCTTATCCCGTAAGAGGTCTTGATATAAACTCATCATATCTCATCTACAATCTTCTCAACGCCCAGAAAGAAAGCGGCGTTGCGGTTATCTTTGTTGGCGAAGATCTTGACGTTCTCATCGACCTTTGCGACAGAATTCTTGTAATCAATTCAGGTGAAATCACAGGCATTGTTGACGCAAGAAAAACAACCAAAGAATCAATCGGTCTTCTTATGACTAAAACAAACGGAGGTGACAAGCAATGAGTAAGCCCGCATCAAAAACTCACGAACCGCTTTTCCACGTTGTCAAGCGCTCATCCATCCCCTTCTGGCAGTCACTTCTTATTCGTGCGGGCGCAATTATAGCCGCTCTTATCACGGCAGGTGTTTTCACTTTCGTTATCACAGGTCAAAATCCCATTGACGTATACGGCACAATGATTGACGGTGCAATCGGAAGCGAAAGAAGAATATGGAACCTTCTTCAGGGCATTGCACTTCTTCTTTGCGTTTCACTTGCGGTTACCCCTGCTTTCAAAATGAAATTCTGGAATATCGGTGCTGAGGGTCAGACACTTATGGGTGGACTTGCCGCTGCGCTGTGTATGATCACCCTCAGTGATAAAATTCAGAACCCTGTTCTTTTAATGCTTGTTATGGTTGTCACCAGTGTTGTCAGCGGTGCAATCTGGGCACTTATCCCTGCCATTTTCAAGGCTCAGTGGAACACGAATGAAACACTTTTCACACTGATGATGAATTATATCGCTATGCAGATTGTAAGGTTTTTCGCTTATAAGTATTCCGTTCCTAAGGGCTCCGGCAGCATCGGCATTATCAACAGCGACACAAAATTAGGCTGGTTCCCCGAAATTCTTGACCAGAAGTATCTTCTTAATATCATCATTGTTTTCGCTCTCACCCTGTTTATGTATATCTACCTCAAGCAGACAAAGCACGGCTACGAAATTTCCGTTGTAGGCGAAAGCGAAAACACCGCTAAATACATTGGTATCAACGTTAAAAAGGTTATCATCAGAACAATGCTTCTTTCGGGTGCAATCTGCGGCATTGCAGGTCTGATTATGGTTGCAGGTACCGACCATACAATAGCAAGCGAAACCGTCGGCGGCAGAGGCTTTACCGCAATCATGGTTTCATGGCTTGCAAGCTTTAACCCGATTATGATGTTTCTCACTTCTTTCCTGCTTGTATTTATGGAAAAAGGTGCAATTGCGGTATCTTCGGAATTCCAGCTCAACGCTTCATTCTCAGAAATCATTACCGGTATCATCATTTTCTTCATTATCGGCAGTGAATTCTTTATCAGATATTCAATCAAATTCAAAGAATCGAAGAAAGGGGTTAAAAGCAAATGATTGTTTCAATTATTCAGCGTTCAATTATGCAGGGCATACCCCTCCTCTACGGTTCAACAGGTGAAATCATCACCGAAAAAGGCGGTCATCTTAACCTTGGTATCCCCGGCATTATGTATGTGGGTGCTATATCGGGCGTTATAGGAGCTTTCCTCTATGAGCAGTCAGCTGAAACCATCAACCCCGTTCTTGCTGTCCTAATTCCCCTTTTCGCATCCATTCTCGGTTCGTTTATAATGGGTCTTATCTATTGTGTACTGACCGTTACTCTTCATTCAAATCAAAACGTTACGGGGCTTGCGCTTACAACTTTCGGCGTTGGTTTCGGCAACTTCTTCGGCGGTTCACTCATCAAGCTCACAGAGAGCGACACTCCCTCAATCGCTCTTGTTCAGACCAGCCGTATTTTCAAAACGCCTCTCCCCTTTGCGGATAAACTCGGCACTGTCGGTGAGCTTCTTTTCTCATACAGCTTCCTTGCTTATGCAGCAATTATCATCGCCATTCTTGCTTCAATCTTTTTGAACAGAACAAGAAAAGGGCTTCACCTTCGCGCAATCGGCGAAAACCCCGCAACAGCGGATGCTGCAGGTATCAACGTCAACAGATACAAATATGTTTCAACCTGCATCGGCAGTGTTATTGCAGGTCTCGGCGGTCTTTACTACGTTATGGACTATGCTGACGGTGTATGGTCAAACAACGCTTTCGGCGACAGAGGCTGGCTTGCAATCGCTCTCGTTATTTTCGCTGTATGGAAACCTAAATTCAGCATTATCGGTTCAATTCTTTTCGGCGGACTTCTTATTGTTCATAATTACATCAACGTTACGTTTGAGCAACAGGAGCTTTTTAAAATGGCTCCTTACGTTGTTACAATCATCGTGCTGATTGTTATCAGTATGCGCCGCAAAAAAGAAAATCAACCCCCCGCAAGTCTCGGTCTTTCGTATTTCAGAGAAGAAAGATAAATTCAAATCAGTTATGACGGGTCACATCGGCCCGTCATATTTTTTATTCCGATTTCATAGTATTAAACAGAATACTGTTTAATCCGGAGGGCTGATTTTGAAAGGTTTTGTGGAGCAAAGAGCCATTGAGCTTGCTGAATATATTATTGAAAACAATTCTACCGTCAGGGCGGCAGCAAAAAAATTCGGAGTTTCAAAAAGCACGGTACATATGGATATAACAAAACGGCTTCGGTACTCTAATCCGTCTCTATATATTTCTGTGCGTAAAGTGCTTGATATAAATAAAGCCGAAAGACATATCAGAGGCGGACTCGCAACCAAAGAAAAATATTCAAAATAACTCTTTTTTGCAGTTGAATTCACAAATATTTTATGTTAAAATAGTATGGAATTTGGAAGCTCGTCTTCCACATGAAAGGACCGATAAATATGAAACAACTCAGAATCGGCATCATCGGTGCCGGCAGAATCGGTTACGTGCACGCAAAGTCAATTACATATAATGTACCGACTGCTGTTGTTGCAGGTATCACCGACGTTTTCAGAGCCAACGCTGAAAAGGTTGCCGCAGAACTCAACATACCCAAGATTTACGCAGACTACAAAGAAATGCTTGCTGACCCCGAGGTTGATGCAGTTCTTGTCTGCTCTTCAACAGATACTCACGCAGATATCGCCATTGAAGCCGCACAGGCAGGCAAACACATCTTCTGTGAAAAGCCCGTTGACCTTACACCCGAAAAGGTAAATGCTGTCATCGATGCCGTTGCAAAGGCAGAAGTTAAACTTCAGGTAGGTTTCAACAGACGTTTTGACCATAACTTCGCAAACGTAAGAGCTATGGTAAATGACGGCAAAATCGGTGACGTTCATATTGTTAAAATCACCTCAAGAGACCCCGCTCCGCCACCGGCAGAATACTCGGCAGTAAGCGGCGGTATGTTCCTTGATATGACCATTCACGATTTCGATATGGCTCGTTTCCTTGCAGGCAGTGAGGTAACAGAGGTTTATGCAAACGCAACCTGCCTTGTTGACCCCGCTATCGGCGAAGCCGGCGACGTTGATACCGCAGTTATCAGCCTTAAGTTTGAAAACGGTGCAGTCGGCGTTATTGACAACAGCAGACGCGCTGCTTACGGCTATGACCAGAGAATTGAAGTTTTCGGCAGCAAGGGTGCAGCCGTTGCTTCAAACGACACACCCACAAACGTTGTGTTTATGGGTGAAGAAGGCGTTGTTGCAGACAAGCCTCTCTACTTCTTCCTCGAGAGATATATGCAGTCTTTCAGAGATGAAATGCTTCAGTTTGTTGACGCAGTCCTTAACGACAAAGAAACACCCACAACAGGAGCTGACGGTCTTAACTCAATCCTTGTTGCTCTTGCTGCAAAAAAATCCGTTGCAGAGGGCAGACCCGTTCAGCTTTCTGAAATGGTATAAAATAATCTTACAAGCAAAATAACATAACATTGCTCCGATGGATTTTTCATCCATCGGAGCTTAAAAATTGGAGTTGTATATATGAAAATTCTGATAGCAGTTCTTTTGATAATTATCGCACTGTTTTTCGGTTTTGTTTTTTCGCTGGTATCACTCGTTGTTCTCGGTTTGCTTGCAATGTTTGTTGCCGGTCTTATGAATTTCAACAAGCCCGGCAAGGGACAGCAGTTTGAAAAAACCAACCCCCATATTTCAAAGGATGGCGAAACGCTTATTTCCGCTCACCGTTCAGGTGCCGGAATTGCCCCCGAAAACACGCTTATGGCTTTTCAGCATTGTCTGAACAGTAAAGATTTTAAGGTTGACGTTTTTGAATTTGATCTGCAGCTCACAAAAGACGGTCATCTGATTCTGCTTCACGACGACACGCTTGACAGAACAACAAACGCTTGCGAGCATTTTGGTGAAAAAGACGTTTCGCCTGCAACAAAAACACTTGCAGAGCTTCGTGAACTGAATTTCGGTGAAAACTTCCGGGACGAAAACGGCAATTTCCCTTACAGAGGTCTCAGAGGTCAGGATATACCTGCCAATCTTCGTGCCGTTACACTCAGCGAAGTGTTTGACCTTATCGAAAGTGTAAAAGAGCATCAATATATTATAGAGCTCAAAGACCCTCGTGAGCAAGGTTACAAAGCTTGTGACGAGCTTTACAGAATCCTCAAAGAAAGAGGTATGCTTCAGAGAGTTGTTTTCGGCACCTTCAATAATGAGGTTTCAAAATATGCTACACAGCATCATCCCGACTTGCTTCGCTCCGCCTGCCCGAAAGACGTTTTCTGGTTCTATATGTGCGCTGTTTTAAACATTAAAATCAATCCCACAACATTTGCGTTTTCCGCACTTCAGATCCCCACGGATAAATATATGGGTGTCAGACTCGGTACTAAAAGAATTGTTGAATATGCTCACAGACACAACATTGCCGTTCAGTACTGGACAATCAACCAGACATGGGAAATGGATTACCTCAGAGCAATCAACGCCGACTGCATAATGACCGATTTGCCTGATGTGGCTTATAAAATATTCAACGAGCGTAGGTAACGATATCGTTTTCTCTTAACGTAAGCCGCTCATCTTTTTGAGGCGCAAAGTGTTTATTCTCAATACAGAAGCAAAGCCCGGCTTCATTCTGAGAAAATGAATAATAATACCATTGAGTTTCGTGGTACGAATAGTTTTTACCGCTAAAAATCATTTTTGCCGCCGAAGAAAAATCTTCTTCGGGTGCATAGATTTTTGCAATACATTCGGCAAGATAATAGAATTCATGAGCCTTGTCTGTTTCAACGCAGGCAAGGCTTATTTTTTGTACCCTGTCCGACGGATCAACCGTCATTTCGGTAACAAAGCGTCTGCCTGATGCATTTTCAATAAAAGCCACACACTTATTATCTTCATAAAACACGCTGTCTGCATCAACCGCAAATTCAGAATAACTTTCTGCAAATCTTTCAATGAAAATTGACGGATTAAGAGTTGGCTGAACGGTGCAGCCGCTCAAAAACAACGTCAGAGCCAGAAACGTTACGCCTAGTTTTTTCATACCGTCACCGCCGTCAATACTTTGTTCGCGGCTTGATATTGGCGGCAACAAGGGCACCGATCACCGCACCTGCAACGGATGCGGCAGCGTTAAAAACAAGTCCCTTTCCCATCACTCCTCTGTTGATGACAACAAGTATTGCATCGCAGATAACCGCCTGCAGCACACCTGCAAGAGCGCCCAGCGGCAAAGCTCTTTGCCTGTTTTTGATAAGTGCAGTGAAACCTGCAATAAAAGCAGAAATGAACGCCGCAACAAGTCCGACAGGAAGATATACGCTTTCGCCAAATGACATACTCAACTCTGCCGCAGAGAAAACAACTATTTCAATAAAATATAACGCAGAACCGATAACAGAGCATATGCCTGCCCTTTTAAGCTGAACCAATTTACCGTTTTCTTCTCTGCGTGATGACTTTTTGGGCATAAAAATACTCCCCTCATATTACCGATAGTAGATAATATGAAAGGAGTTTTTGTTTTATTCGTAATTAAGAATCAAAAGTGTCGTCTTTTTTCTTTGACTTTTTGCGTTTTGCTTTGCTCTTATCAGCAGCCTCTTCCATCTTGGCTTTCTTTGCTGCTTCTGCAGCCTCTTTTGCAGCCTGTCTTTCAGCTTCGATCTTTTCGTTAGCTGTATTGTTTGCTGAAACAGCCCACTTTGTGATCTTCATCTTGTTTCTGTCTGCACCTGTTTCGATGATAAGAGAATCTTCTTTAACGGTAACAACTCTGCCGATGATGCCGCCGATTGTAGTGATTTCGTCACCAATCTGCACGTTATCGCGCATAGCTTGTTCTTCTTTCTGCTTTTTCTTCTGGGGTCTGATCATCATAAAATACATGATGCCGAAAAGAGCAACCATCATGATAATCATGGGGAATCCGCCCTGTGCGCCTGTGCCGCCTTGGGCATTGCCGGGCATAAGACCGTTCATAAGCGGAATATGTGTCATAAAGTTCATAATTGAGTAACCTCCAAAATATAATGCTAAAATTATACAACAAATAAAAATTTAATGCAATAGCTATTTTAAATTTTTAGAAATTAAATTCTTGTGTCATATAAATCAACGTATTTTGCCCTGAAATCATCAAACGTTCCGTTATCAAGACTGTCACGGATTCTTTCCATAAGCGTATTATAAAAATAAAGGTTATGGATAACGCAAAGACGCATTGCCAGCATTTCTTTTGCTTTAAAAAGATGGCGGATGTATGAGCGCGAAAAATGCTTGCAGGCAGGGCAATCACACTCGGGGTCAATGGGCATAGGGTCTTTTTCGTACTTTTTGTTATTGAGATTGATAATACCCTTTTGCGTAAAAAGATGACCGTGGCGTGCGTTTCTGCTGGGCATTACGCAGTCAAAAAGGTCAACGCCTCTGTAAACTGCTTCAATGATGTTACCCGGCGTGCCCACGCCCATAAGGTAGCGAATTTTATCCTCGGGCATATAAGGCTCAACCGCCGAAATAATGCGGTACATATCCTCTTTGGGCTCGCCGACGGCAAGTCCGCCGATAGCATATCCGTCAAGGTCAAGAGCCGCTATCTGTTTCATATTTTCAATACGCAGATCTTCAAAAGTGCTGCCCTGATTGATGCCGAAAAGAAGCTGATTAGGGTTGACTGTATCGGGCAAAGAATTCAGCCTTTGCATCTCTGCTTTGCACCTTTCAAGCCAGCGCACCGTTCTTTCGCAGGACTGTTTTGCGTATTTATATGTTGCAGGGTTTTCAACACATTCGTCAAACGCCATAGCGATTGTTGAGCCAAGGTTTGACTGAATTTGCATACTCTCTTCGGGACCCATAAAAATGTGTCTGCCGTCAACGTGTGACTGGAAGTAAACGCCCTCTTCTTTTATTGTGCGGAGCTTTGCAAGAGAAAAAACCTGAAATCCGCCGCTGTCTGTGAGTATAGGTCCGCCCCAGCCTGAAAATTTATGAAGTCCGCCCATCTCACGCACAAGGTCGTCGCCCGGTCTGACGTGAAGATGATAAGTGTTTGAGAGCATAACCTGACAGCGGATTTCTTTGAGGTCAACAGCTGAAAGTGCGCCCTTGATTGCGCCGCAGGTTGCAACGTTCATAAACGCAGGCGTCTGCACTGTTCCGTGAACGGTTTCAAACTCACCGCGTCTGGCGTTGCCTTGTTTCTTGATAAGTTTATACATAGTTTTCTCCGTTAAAAATCAGTTTTTGCAAATTAAGCAGGCATCGCCGAAAGAGAAGAATCTGTATTTTTCTTCAACGGCGATTTTGTAAGCATTCATTGTGTTTTCGTAGCCGCAGAATGCGCTGACAAGCATAATCAGAGTGCTTTCAGGCAGATGGAAATTCGTTATAAGGCAATCGATACACTTGAACTCATAACCGGGATAAATAAAGATATCCGTGTTACCTTCAGCCTCTTTGATTTCTCCCGTGAACGTGGCAACGGATTCAAGCGTTCTGCAGCAGGTTGTTCCCACGGCAAAAACTCTGCCGCCGTTTGCTTTTGTGCGGTTTATTATTTCAGCCGTTTCAGCAGGCAGATAATAATGTTCGGAATGCATATGATGGTCTTTAATGTCATCAGCCTTGACGGGTCTGAACGTGCCGAGACCGACGTGAAGCGTAACAAATCCGATTTCAACACCCATTGCTCTGATTTTATCCATAAGCTCAGGTGTGAAATGCAGACCTGCAGTGGGAGCAGCTGCACTGCCCTCTTTTTCTGCATAAACGGTCTGATAACGCTCTTTATCTTCAAGCTTTTCGGTTATGTAATGAGGAAGAGGCATTTCGCCGATTTTATCGATAACCTCATAAAAATTGCCTTCAAAACCGAACTTGGCAATACGGTTTCCGTCGGGCAAAACCTCAATGATTTCAGCGGTCAGAGAACCGTCGCCAAAGGTAAATTTATGACCCACCCTTGCTTTTTTGCCGGGACCCGTGATAACTTCCCATGTGTCACTTTTTTTCTGACTCAGAAGCAGAAACTCAACAACAGAGCCTGTATCAACCCTTGTGCCGTACATTCTTGCAGGAAGCACTTTTGTGTTGTTGAGAATAAGGCAGTCACCCGGTCTGAAGTATTCCGTAACGTCACGGAACACCCTGTGAGAGCACTCGCCCGTTGCTCTGTCAATAACGAGCATTCTGGAGCTGTCGCGCGGTTCAACAGGTGTCTGTGCAATAAGCTCCTTGGGCAAATCATAGAAAAAGTCGCTTCGTTTCATTAAAAAACTCCAAAATATTTTTTAAATTATATAATATATTAGTATAAATGACATTTGATTTTCAAGGTCATTTGTGATATCATCATAATATTATCGGAGGTTTTTGTCAAGCGTTTGATAAGGCAAAAATCTGCCGCAGAAAGATAACCCGAAATGAGGTAAAACAAAATGAAAAATTACAAAGTAGGTATCGTTGGCGCAACAGGCATGGTAGGTCAGCGTTTCATCACTCTGCTTGCAAATCACCCCTGGTTCAATATTGAAGTTCTTGCTGCGAGTCCCCGCTCCGCAGGTAAAAAATATAAAGATGCAGTCGGCGCAAAATGGTGCATGACAACCGATATCCCCGCAAACGTTGCCGATATCGTAGTTATGGACGCAACAGCCGACATCGAAAAAATCGCCGCTTCCGTTGACTTCGTTTTCTGCGCAGTAGATATGAAGAAGGATGAAATCAAGGCTCTTGAAGAAGCTTACGCAAAGGCTGAATGCCCCGTTGTTTCAAACAACAGCGCTCACAGACATACACCTGACGTT
>JAZNBM010000172.1:0-2519 GCA_045587045.1 Acutalibacteraceae bacterium
CCTAAGACCGCTTGGCCTCCGACTTGCTTCACCGCAAAATTCTCCCGGTTCAGTTCGCCGACTTTGCGCACCATATCCTCGACCAAGGCCTTGCGGAACTCAATCAGCTCCGGCGTCTGATACGCGATATCCTGCAGCTTATACGCAATCTGTGCTTTGAGGTTGAATATTGCGCTCTGCAATGCAACGGCACTTGTTGTTTTGCCTGGACCACCCATTCTGAAAAACTCAAAGTTTCCGCAGAAATCGAAGATATAGAATATCTTTTTGTCTTCGCCGTCAATAAGATTCGGACAAAGACGGGTGCCTCTGCCGACCATCTGCCAGAACTTTGCTTTACTCATAACCTTTTTGAAGAATACGAGATTCAGCACTTCGGGTACGTCAATACCTGTATCAAGCATATCAACGGAAATCGCAATCTGCGGCATCTTTTT
Source organism: Acutalibacteraceae bacterium (assembly GCA_045587045.1). Classification (GTDB taxonomy): domain Bacteria; phylum Bacillota; class Clostridia; order Oscillospirales; family Acutalibacteraceae; genus CAG-177. Next base: position 438 of record JAZNBM010000172.1, read on the forward strand.
GGGGTCGCTGAAATCGTCGATTGCACTCTGTGCATAGTTTGTGTAATTATCAATTACCATTGCATAGCCGTTGAGATGCGGATATTCCTTGTTGAATATTTTCAGAATTTCTTCGGCGTGTTGATGACTTTTTGCAAAGATGATTGACTTGCCGATTTTGTTACCGTAATCAATTTTCAGCCCGTGAGTCATAAGCACGTTGAGAACTTCTCTGATTGTATCCTCGTTGAATACCCATTCGTTGAGTGCGGAGGAATTGATTTTGTCGGGCAATTCGCCGTTTTCGTTCTCGAATGTGTTTTCGTATTCCTCTTTGTCTTCATCGGAAAGCTCATCGTAGACAATGCCTTCCTCGATGAATTTCAGCTTTGTTTCAACGGACATAAAATCAACCAGATATCCGTCAGCAACAGCCTGTGCAAGCTCATAGGCATAGGTGGGAATACCGCTCTGCAGGTCGAATATTTCATATGTATTCTTTTCGATTTCATCCTTGGGCGTAGCTGTAAGACCCACAAGCGGAGCATCGAAATAATTGAAGATATCTTTGTATTTATTATAAATAGAACGGTGTGCTTCGTCGCAGATGATGAGGTCAAAATGGCCGCAGGTGAAAAGCTTGCCTTCATCATCCTTGACATTGTCGATGCAGTTGAACATCGTCTGATATGTTGAGAAAACGCAATGAGCGTTGTAATTCTCTTTATCGGTGCAAAGATTCGTGACCGAGAAATTCGGAAGAAGATTCACAAAAGCACGCTTTGCCTGAGTGACGAGCGAAGTTCTGTCCGCAAGGAAAAGAACGTTCTTGACCCAACCGTGGTTGAGAAGCACTTTTGTGAGAGCAATGACCGTTCTTGTTTTTCCCGAGCCCGTAGCCATAACGAGCAGAGCCTTGCGGCGATTCTTGCCGTCAAAGCTGTCGCATACCGCACGGATTGCGCCTTCCTGATAATATCTGCCTGCGATATTCTGGTCAACGGTGATATTTTTAAGGCTTGTCCTCATTGAACGCAGATTGAACATCTTTTCAAGGTCACGCTTTGAATAGATAGCGGCAACCTTTCTTTCGGGATACTGACCGTCAACAATTCTTGTATCAAAGCCGTTTGTGAGGAAGATTGCAGGGCGTCTGCCGTATTTCTTTTCGATTATATCGGCATAGAGCTTTGCCTGCTGTCTGCCGACGGCAACGTCTTTGCAGGTGCGTTTAGCCTCAATAACAGCAAGAGGTTTGCCGTCATCGCCGTAAAGCACGTAATCGGCATAGCCTACGCCAGCGTTGTTGGGCATACCTTCAAGCTCAACCTCGTTGAGCCAGTTTTTGCCTTCAACCCAGCCTGCATCAATGAGCATTGTATCAATATAGATTTTGCGTGTCTGATACTCGGTGAGGTCAAGAGGCTTGGGAACATAATTCTGTTGTTGCTCCTCACGGCGGGCGGTGAGTTGCTCTTTGAGAGCCTTGTTTTCGGCAAGGAGCTGTTCAAAATTGATTTCAACCGCATTATCAATGAGAGTTTCGGTGTGCTTCTGAATAAGAGAAGCATCGAAGGTTCTTTCTTCATATTCCGCACCGTAGCAGCAGGCAACGAAATCCATAAAGATAAAGAGGTTTTCAAGGCAAAGCTCCGCCTGCTCGGCAGAAATCTTTTTGCCCTGATGGGCGGCGTTGTTGCCGAGCTTTCTGATAAGCTCCATTCTGCGCCATACGTCGTCGCTGACGATGCCACGGAACTCATCGGTATTCATTAAATTGACGAGGCTGTCCTGCCATGGGAGAACAAGCTCTTTATCGACGGAATACATCCATTTGACTGCAAACTCCATCGCACGGCGGCAATTGATAACGGCAGCCGCCGCATCGATATGTAAAATCTTTTCCGCCGAAACCGCAACAGACGAAAAACTGTCAAACTGCGGATCTTGCGTAAGAAAATCAAAGTTGGTCATAGTATCACCTATTTATATTATCATTAACCTGCTGTATCAAGCATAATTGTTATATCAAATATCTTTTGATTCCTTTCAATGGGATTTATTTTTCCTATACTTGTTTATGCTGTTCAATATCATTTAAAG
>JAZNBM010000173.1:0-28507 GCA_045587045.1 Acutalibacteraceae bacterium
TACACAGACGAACAGAACGCAACTCCCATGGGCAAGATTAACGCTCTTATGGACTGGTTCTTCGTTGGCGGCGGTATGGATACCTTCATCAACATTGATTTCTACGGTATCGAAATCACCGACAACTTTATGTCACTTCTCGGTGACCTTGCAAGACTTGCCATCAACCTTCTTCCCGGCCTCGTCGGCGGCGATCTGTTTGAAGGCGCAGAAGAGCTTGCATACACAGCAGACGAACTCAACGAGGTTCGCTTCTACAAAGCAAACTCACAGGGTCAGTACGTAACCTGCGCAGCAGATGACGAAGCTGTTATCGGCGAAACATACGTTACTTACGAAAACGGCGAAATTCTTTACGCTGTTGAATGGGATGAAGACACAGGCATTCCCACGGCTTATAACTACCTTTCAAACAGCAAGCCCGTTAACACGGTTGACGTTACCGCTTCTGACTACAGAAACATTTCTCTTATCAGATCCAACTATGTTATCACAACAGATCAGGTTTATGCTTGCCTTATCAAGATGCTTCTTAACGGCTTGATCGACGGCTGCTACTGGCCTGAATGGGCAACAGATATTCCCACAGTTCTCGCTTACGCAATGGCATCTCTTGCAGCTCCCGTTCTTCCCGAAGGTAACTACTTTGCAAGACTTGATGCATATCACTACACAGGCGGCGCTGCTCCCGTTGACGATTCCAACGGCGAAACAGTAACTCCTCTTCCTTACTACACAGTTAAGAACGGCGTTGAAGTTCCTTCGGCAGCTCTTGAAATCGGCGCAGCCGTTGCAGCTTTCTATATCAACGCTATCTTCACATTCGACGATGCTGAAAGACTTACAGAAGTCGGCACATCACTTGAGCGTTTCGTAACAGAGTTCCTTGTATGGGCTGCTGACGAATATCTTCCCATGCTCGTTGGTGATTACAGCGCAGCAACAGGTCAGTTTGTTGGAGCTGACGTTGAAAACCCGCCTATCTGGGTTAACGCTATGAACAACCTTATTGGTGCTGTTTACAGCGACTTTGCTACCAAAACAGTCAAGTCCGACGCAAACTGGGATGCTATCTACACATTCATCGATAATACTCTCCTCAAGCTTATCCCTGCAAGCTGGATTCCCGCAGAGTATAACAGCACATTCAAGCTCTTCAATGAATGGCTTCTGAACAATCTCCTTCACTTCGACCTTCAGGGCATTCTCGCTCTTCTTTCAACTAACACAGATGAAACTGCAGAGCTTCACCAGCCTGTTCTTACTGTTATCCTCAGAATCGTTGACCGTGTTCTCGGTCTCGTGTTCAACGGCACACCCATGCTTCTCCCCAACGCAGATAACCGTAAAGGCGCAAATAGTAATGGTGTTGCAAACGTATTTATTAACCACACAAGCATCACCTCACTTGACGCACTTCTTGGCGGCAAGGGTGACACAAGCGGTTCACTTCCCAACCTTGTTTCACAGCTTCTCACAGCTCTTAACACGTATAAGGAAGAACTTTGCGTAACAATCCTTCCCATCGTAATGGGCGGTACGTATGATAAGCCCTACGATAAGGAAATCAGTGCTTCCGGTGACGTTACAGACAGCAACTGGCTCGGCGCCGATATGACAATTTACGGCATTGAAACTCTTGAACTCTATATCGACGTATTCAGAACTGACGTTAACGCAATCAGAGGTATCACTTATAACACAGCAGAAGAAGCTGAAGCTGCAATCACAGACGAAAAACTTCAGTATATCAAGGAAGAAGGCACAGGTACTTTCGATGCCGGAGGCAACGAAATCAATGTATACACTGTTTATACAATGAATACCTATTATCTGAGTGCAGATGAAACCTTCCACGAAGAAACCTATGACGGACAGGATAACAGCTACTCAACCTTCTCAAACTTCAAGTTCTCACACATTATCCCCAGAGGCACAAATCCCTGGGTAATGTATGAAGATATTCCCAACGTTATTGACTATTCATCCTGGTATACAAACGGTGAATACAGATTCTTCGCAGTTGAAGACTGGAAAACAACTCCCTATTCATACCACAACCTCAAGACAGCTATTGACGATGCTGAAGAGTATGCAGGTGAATACAGATCATTTGCTACAAGCACACTTGGTGACGCTTATGCTGAATGGCAGAACTGGTTCATCCAGACAAGACTTTATTCAGCAGACCTTCTTGACACCAACGGCGACGGCAGATGCGTAATCAGCACAAGTGACTCCGACTACGTTGCGGCAACAGATTCCGACCCCGGATTCCCTGTTGACGATATGCCCTCTCCGCCCACGGTAATGTTCCCCTATTACGTAGCTGACGATTCAACCTATAAGCAGTACACATACCTTGACCAGACCGTTGATGCTTATGCAAATCTTTATCCTGTTGAATACAACAGAAATAACTTTGAACAGCTCAGAATGGCTCTTGAGCTTGGTGAAAACGAAGCTAACAACATCGTTATTTCCGAACACGATGCTGAACCCATCGTAAGACTTGCTATCGGCAGCAGAGTATTCGATATCACAATGGACGGTGACGGTAACTATGAAGCCGGCTCAATCCAGTGGGATGGTCTCTCTGAAACACAGCTTGGTCAGATCACAAACCTCTGCGCAGGAATCAACTATAAGTTCACTTATGACCGCGCTGCAGGCGTATATCAGATTTCAAGACCCGTATTCAGAACAATCGACGGCTCCTACACAGTAGGCTGCGGCGTTGACGCCAATCCTCCTCTTGTTCTTTCAGGCAAGGCTGCAGACGTAATCACATATGGTGAAGAAGTTGACGACGCTATGTATTCAGCATACGTTGAATATATGTCAACAATGTACCAGAACAGAAAGACACTCTATAACAAGTTTGATATGATTTCTGACCGTGGTGAAGAAGCTGCAGAAGCAAGAACAAACAACAAGATTGACACAACAATGATTAAGTGGGCACTTAACCATGCTGACATCAAGAACGCTTATAAGAATTCCGAATCCAAGATTCGTAACTATAAGGTAACAGGTGTTAGGGACGACGGTACCTACTACTACACAAAGGTTTACACCCAGTCATCATATGACGAGTTCCGCAAGGCATATGACTATGCTGACTGCCTCAACCAGGCTTCAACCGGTGCTATCCAGACATCCGGTCTCACACAGTCAATGGTAACCTTCGCATTCAAGAACCTCCTTGCAACTTACAACCAGCTTGTTGAGTACACAGGCGACGCTGACTGGACACAGCTTGAAGAATACATCAACTTCGCTCAGGGCGTTCTTGATGATCCCAACAAGAACCACGAAGAACTCGGTTATGAAGCCGGTTCACTCACAAACCTTGAAACAGCTCTTGGTGCTGCTAATACAGTTTATGCTGATAAGACAATCGACTGCGAAAGACAGCAGGAAGTTGACGCAGCAGCAGCTGAACTTCTCACAGCAATCAATAACCTTGTTTACAACACAGTTCCCAAGATTATCCCCGCTGTTGAAGGTATCCTCACAGAAAAGACTTCAGCAGACGGTGCTGCCCGTACACAGGGTCACATCTTCGGTCTCAGCGAAGGTGAAGGCATCACTCTCGACCTCATCGACGTTGTTGGTATGAGAATCGATCCCGGTGCAGGTAACAACGTAACCGTTGAAGACTCCGGTAAGGGTAAGGGCACAGGCGCATTCTTCAAGGGCACAGTTGGTAACCTTGAAAAGTTCAGATTCTATGCAGTTCTTTACGGTGATATCAACGGTGATACACGTATCGACGGTACAGACAGAACAGCTATTGACCTCTATGTTCTCCAGGGCGCTAACAACGCTGCTGATCCTTCAGCAGGCGGTATGGGTGCTATCAGATTCGAAGCCGGTGACGTTAACCACAACGGCGTAGTTGATGCAGAAGACTCAGCACTTATCGAGCTTCACTACAACTACAGTGACGATCCCAGCCACGAAATCGTTCAGGGTACACACGGTCCCACAGCTCAGGCAATCGCTGAATAATCAGTAATTATCTGAACACAGCGCTAAAGCTAAAAATGAATTATGCCCCCGTTGCAGAAATGCAACGGGGGTTTTTCTTGTTTGAGAACAATGTTGGTAATGTAATTCATATGTCAGTATAAATATGAATTAAGTCTGTTTTAATAGCGGCTTATATGGTAAAGGATTACTTTGATGAAGTTTTATCTAAAACTTATCCAAGCATTCGGAAAAATGCGTTTTTTAGCTTTAATGAGTGCTCGAAATTACACATTTTTGTCTGATTTTATAATTTCAGATTATTACAAATTGTATAATCTGTTTTATAACTCGTCTGACCAAATGAAAGTTGAAATTTGATTTCTTGCATATACTTATTCACATAATAATTTGAATATACTGCATATTTTTCACTCTTTTTTGCATTGCAACAACTTGTAAAGTGGAAAACTTTACGCATATAATGCGAAAATAGAATAAAAAGGCGAGGTTATTCACATTTTCCACGGGGTTTTCCACGCAGGCAAGTTAATCACTTTACAAACCGGTTTTGTAAAGCTTTTAAGCCTTACGCATATATACAAAGCAAAAAAAGCGCCCTTTTTTGAGGGCGCTTTTTGTACTGCAAGTAAAATTTCAGTTTTGATTATACAATCCGTTTTCCTTTAATAAAAACGGCTTTAATTTCCTTAAAATCGGCATCCGTTATGAGCAAATCTGCAAATTTATTTTCTTCGATACTTCCTGTTGTTTTATCCGCACCGATTGCCTTTGCAGGATTGATTGAAACTGATTTTAAAGCCTGTTTTAATGGGATTCCGAAGCTGAGAAGATTGTGGAATTCGTCAAAAAGGTTTGTTACGCTGCCTGCAAGTGTTCCGTCTGCAAGGCGTGCATCGCTCTTTTTATAAACCTTTTGTCCGCCAAGCATATATTCGCCGTCCGGCATACCTGCTGCCATTAAAGCATCACTGATTACAACCGTTCTGTCCTCGCCAAGGATTGCGAAGGTTATTCGCAGTGTTGCGGGGCAGATATGTACGCCGTCACAAATAAGTTCTGCCATAACGTCTTTGCTGTCCATAACAGCGCCGACCATACCCGCCTCTCTGGAAGTGAGGCAATTCATTGCGTTGTAAAGGTGTGTTGCGTGACTTGCACCGCTGCTGATTGCTTCAATTCCTGTTGCATAGTCGGCGGCAGTGTGAGCAAGTGACACTGTGCACACGTCTTTTGCTTTTTTGATAAATTCCATTGCACCCTCAACCTCGGGGGCAACGTCAACCAGCTTGACAGGGCAGAGGTCATTCAGCTTTTTCAGCATTTCAAAGCTGGGTTTGATAATGTGTTCGCCTGCCTGCGCACCTTTTTTTGCGTGAGAAATAAAAGGACCTTCCATATTAATGCCGTGTATGTATGCGCCCTCTTCTTTGCCCATTGTTGAACCCGCATAGCCAAAGCATTCCACAAGATAAGCTTCGGGCAGTGTCATTGTTGTGGGACAAAAAGATGTTACACCCTTTGTTGCCAGCCACTTGCTCATTTTGGCAACTGAATCGGCATTGCCGTCTGTTGCATCAGCCATATTGCAGCCGTGTATATGGATATCGATAAATCCGGGTAAAGCAACGCAGCCTTCAAAGTCTTCTCCATCGCTATCGGTAGGAGCGAGAGATTTTATTATCTCGCCATCAATTGTTATATCGGTCTTGAACGGCTCAAAATCTCCGCCGTAAACCGTTGCGTTTTTGATAATCATAATTTACCACCTTGTGTAGAGTTATTATTATAATTATACCATATTATATTATCAGTGTCAAAAAATAAAAGCACCGCATAAAGCGGTGCATTACAGACAAATCAGGTTCTGTCTTCAATGTAAGCAACAAGATCGCTTACTGTCTTGATTTTTTCAAGAGCGTCGTCAGAAAGCTCAATGTCAAATTCATCTTCAATTGACATAGCAAGGTCAACAAGGTCAAGGCTGTCTGCGCCAAGATCGCCTGTGATTGAAGCGTTTTCTGTTACGATGTTCTGATCAACTTCAAGCTGTTCGCTGATGATTTTTTTGATTTTTTCAAATACCATTTTAATACTCCTTTTTTGTTTATTGTTTCCCCCCGGAAACCACAATATAAATATTATTGGTTTATTTGCGGTTTGTCAATAGTTATTTTTTATTTTTGCGCTGAATATCAAAAAAATATTGCACAATAATAAAAATAAAAAGAGGGTGGTCGCCTTGGGGATTATTACCGAGTTGCTGAAAGCTTTTGCTGTTGGCGGATTAATTTGCCTTATAGGTCAATTGCTTATTGACCTTACGAAACTAACACCTGCCAGAATTTTGGTTACTTTTGTGGTTGTTGGTGTTGTGCTTGGCGCCGTCGGGGTTTATGAACCTCTTGTTGATTTTGCGGGTGCGGGTGCAAGCGTGCCGCTGACAGGCTTTGGATATGCCTTGGCAAAAGGGACAAAAGAAGCTGTTGCGGAGCAAGGGGTGAGGGGAATCCTCACAGGACCTTTTACAGCCGCATCGGGCGGTGTGACGGCGGCTATTATCTGCGGAGTTATAGCATCGCTTGTTACAAGTTCCAAAGAAAAATAACCCACTGATAAAATCATAACTCAAACAGAGGTTTTGTCAATACGGTTTACGTCATTTTAAGAAATTCTTAAAAAATAAGTTAAATTACAAAAAAATTACTCAAAAAATAAAATAGCTTGCAGAGCAAATCTGCAAGCTACTTTATATTCTTTTGTTAATAGTTGTTAAGCCTGAGCAACTTCTTCTGCTTCGCAGCATGAGCAGGAAACATAGTTTTCTTCGTTGTCAGCGAGAGCTTTCTTCTCGCGGATCTTCTTAACTAAGAAATAGATGCCTGCAGCAACGCCAGCAACGAGAAGGATGATGCCGATGATTTTAAGAGCTTTTTTCATTTTTAACAACCTCCGTTATTATAATTATGGGAATATTATACATTATGAATCTATGATTGTCAACAGGTTATATTGCGATTTAACGAAAAAAATATCAAAACACTAATTGTTTTGTTTAAAAAAGCAAAACCGCAGTTAATAATAACTGCGGTTAATTTGCTAAAAAATTTTTAGCTCAAATTATTTAATGAGCTGAGCGAGAGCTGACTTCTTGTGAGCTGCGTTGTTCTTGTGGATAAGACCCTTTGCAGCAGCCTGGTCAACCTTCTTGATAGCCTCTCTTACAATAGCTTCCTTTTCGGGAGCGTTAGCTTCAACGGCTGCGTGAGCCTTTTTGATAGCTGTCTTAAGAGCAGTGTTGCGAGACTTATTTCTTGCAGCTCTTGTCTTGTTAACGATAACTCTCTTTTTTGCTGATTTAATATTAGGCATTTCGGCACCTCCTTCTTCATACAGGTGATTATGATAACATATTTTTTCAACAATTGCAAGGAATTTTTGAAAAATATTAAAATAATTTCAATTAATAATACTAAATATCCCACAAAAAATCAAGAGGTAATTAAAAATATGGATTTCAGAACAGATTTAGCCCTCGAAAGGTGCGAATTTTTAGGCAAAACAGAAATAGACGGCGTTGAAATTGAAGCTTTCAGAGAAAAGAAAGCAAAAGTCAGCAGGATCAGCGTCATTGATGAAAGAGGAGAAGAAGCCATCGGTAAGCCCCGCGGTGTGTATGTGACGGTGGAAGTTGCACCGTTTGCCAAGCACGCGCAGTTTATCGATGACAGCCTTGGAGCCCTCACAAGAGAAATCAGGCGTCTTTTACCGCCCGACGGAAGTGTACTTGTGGCAGGACTCGGGAATATGAAGATAACGCCCGATGCACTCGGTCCGAAATGTGCATCAATGATTTTTGCAACCCGTCACATAACCGGTGAACTGCTGGAGCAAACGGGACTGTCGGGCTTACGGACGGTCAGCTCATTTTCGACGGGAGTAACAGGCGACACGGGTGCAGAGGCGCTTGAACTTCTGAAAGGGATTGTTGCCACGTTAAAACCTGATGCTGTGATAACCGTTGATGCTCTTGCAGCGAGAAGTGTTTCGCGCCTTGGAAATACGGTTCAGCTTTGTTCGACGGGGATTGTGCCGGGTTCCGGTGTGGGCAATTCAAGACAAGAAATAAGCCGGAAAACGCTTGGGATTCCCGTTATTGCAATCGGTGTTCCGACGGTTGTTGATGCCGCAACTCTTGTTGCTGACTATTCGGGTGCCGACAGACCGGATTTGCCTGAGAATGCAGAGCGGATGATGGTTACACCGCGTGAGGTGGATATGATGGTTGAACGTGCCGCAAAGCTTACTGCCCTTGCAATCAACTGTGCTTTGCAGCCTGATATCAGTCCCGAAGATATGCTTATTCTGACCGCTTGAAGCGGTTATAACAGGCTCAAAATCGCAAATGTCGGTTTTGGGCTTATTTTGCTGAATTAAGATAAAAAAAGTTTCAAAATAATGCATTTTTTTTGAAAAAAACACTTGTATTTCTCGAAAGAGTAATATATAATAAGGGTACTAAAGGTGACTATAGGGGACTTTTGGGGATTTTTTTGAAAGGGGGAATCATTCTGTCATTACTTTTAGCAGGCAAAGAAACCAGAAAATTTGATCAGGTCAACAGAATGGCCATTCCTCCGTCATTCAGAAAAGAGCTTGGTGAAACCGTCATCATTATGAAATCCATTCACAAGGAGCCCTGCCTTATCCTGTTTTCAGAAGAAGAGTGGGCAAACTTCAGCTACGGAGTTATCTCCGCTTTTACAGGCGAAAAACAGGCGGCGGCACAGCGCAGACTTGCTGACAGAGTTGAAAAAGTAACGGTTGACAAATCAGGCCGTATCTCAATAAAGGACGATTATAAAGCTTATGCAGGTCTTGAGGACGAAGTTCTTGCTGTCGGCGCAATGAACAGAGTTGAGCTTTGGACACCCGAAAACTGGGCGGCATGGAATGCCGAAGCTGAAAACGATGACGATTTTGATTTCAGTGGCATCAGCTACAGCACAACAGGGAGGCCCTGATGAGCGATAACAAAACAACGGGTTTTCATCATATTCCCGTTTTATTCAATGAAACCATCGATTCGCTTGAAATTAAGCCTGACGGAATTTACGTTGACTGCACCTCGGGTGGAGGCGGTCATTCAACAGCGATTGCACAGCGTCTCACAAGCGGCAGACTGATTGCCATCGACAGAGACCCCGAAGCAATTGAAACACTTAAAGAACGTCTCGGCAAATTTGATTGCGTAACACTTGTTCACGATAATTTTTTTAACATAAGAAACATACTTGACAATCTCGGCATAGAAGCTGTTGACGGCATTCTTGCCGACCTCGGTGTAAGCTCGCATCAGCTTGATGAGCCTTCAAGGGGCTTCTCCTTCCACAACGATGCACCGCTTGATATGCGTATGAGTCTTGAGGGAATGAGCGCGGCACAGGCGGTTAATACGCTGAGTCAGAGCGAGCTTCAGAAAATCATCTTTGAATACGGTGAAGAAAAGTTTGCACCGTCAATTTCAAGAGCGATAGTCAAGGCAAGAGAAACAGCTCCCATTGAAACAACACTTGAGCTTTCAGAGATAATCAAATCGGCCATGCCTGCCGCGGCAAAGCGTGACGGGCACCCGGCAAGAAGGACTTTTCAAGCTATAAGAATATTCATAAACGGCGAGCTTGATGGTCTCGGAGAAGCGGCGCTGAGTATGTTTGAGTGCCTTAAAAGCGGGGGAAGAGTGAGCATAATCACTTTCCATTCGCTTGAAGACAGAATAATAAAACAGGCATTTGCGCCTCTTTCAAAAGGCTGCACCTGCCCCAGAAATTTTCCCGTCTGCGTTTGCGGAAACAAACCCAGGGCAAAGGTGCTCAAGGCTGTTGCACCAAGCAAAACGGAGGTTGAGGAAAACTCCAGAAGCCGCAGCGCAAGACTGCGCACGGCGGTCAAACTTTGATTTTTAATGTCGGATGATTCTGACGTTGTTGCTCATATATTTTATTGGAGAAAGGAGAGATGGATATGGCGGATTACAATCGCAGCGAGGCATATGACCTTTCACTTTTTGCCGAGCCGGCGTACAGCCCGGAAGTGCAGGAAGTGCCGTCGCAGCCTGTTCAAAAGCCCCGTCTTGTAAAACAGCATAAAACGGCGGTACAGATTCGCAAGGAAACAATAGCTTCTGCCATACATACTCTCAAGATTTTTGCTGTTGCAATTACGCTTCTTACGCTTTTCGGTGCGGTTCTTTATTCAAGAATTCACATCACGGAGCTTGAGAGAGAAGCTGTTCAGATTGCGAGCGAGATTAAGGACGCCGAAAGCGAAAACACAAGGCTTGTTATGCAAATCAATTCATCAATTTCAAGAGAAAAGGTTGATGAATATGCGGTTTCGGTTTTAGGTATGCAAAAGGTAGAGCGTTACCAGGTACACTACTTTGAAAACAGGGATGGCGACAAGGTAGTCATGACAAACGGTGAGCTCTGTGAAGAGGAAATTAAAGCAGACAAAGATAAGTGATTCTTGTCTGCTTTAATTGGCATATGCAATAACTTGAACGGCATATAGATAGATAAAGTCGAGGCTGTCTCAATAACGGCGGATTTAAAAATTTTCGTGACCCGAAACGGTTGCGGAGCAGGTTTTTTATGCGCTTTTTTGAGACGGCGATATATTTTTTTATTATATATAAAATAAAAATAGGTGTAAAAATAAATTATTACGCCGTATTCTGTCGGGAAAAGGGGAGAAAAGCTTTGGTGAAACTGTCACCCAGAAGAAAACTGTTTATAAGAGCTTTCGTGGTTTTTGTTTTGCTTGTAAGTCTGGTTTTCGGCTCAACTGCAGTAAACCTTGCACGCATTCAGCTTATTGACAGCGAACAGTATAAAAAGCAGGCTGAAAAAAATCAGCTTCACGATACGGAGATTTCCGCCGCGAGAGGAATAATCTATGATGCAAACGGCACTGTTCTTGCAAAAAGCGCATCGGTCTGGAAGGTTTATATCAAACCGAGCGAAATCGAAAACGAAGAGTTCAAAAGCGACCTTTGCCGCAAGCTTTCAGCAATAATAGGCGTTGATTTTGAAGAAATAAAGGAGAAGGCAGACAGAAGCAAATATGCCTATCTTGTTCTCAAACGCCAGATTGAGCTTGAAGAAAAAGAACGCGTTGCCGAATTTCTGACACAGTATTATTCATACACCGTTACGTCGGAAAATAAAAAGGGAGAGCTTGTAACAAAAGAGAAAAGAATTTATTACAGCTCGGCTGTAGGAATTGACCCTGACGTTAAGAGATATTATCCTTACGGTACTCTGGCTGCTAATCTTATCGGCTTTACGGGTACGGACGATATCGGCAGACTTGGTGTGGAGCTTAAATATGACACAACTCTTATGGGTACCCCCGGCAGAATCATCACTGCACAAAACGGCAAAAGTGACGTTATGAGCCGCGAATACGAAACTGTTTATGATCCCGTTCAGGGCACAAGCCTGGTGCTGACGGTTGACGAGGTTATTCAGCGTTACCTTGAAGACAGCCTTGAGCAGGTTTACGTGGATTCAAAGGGTGTGGGCGCGTACGGTGTTGTTATGGATGTTGATACGGGTGCGATACTTGCGATGGCAAGTATGGGAAACTTTGACCTGAATTCACCGCAGGCACTTACCGAAGAAGAAGAAGCAATGCTTCTTGCTGAATATCCTGACGAAGAAGAAAGATCCAAGGCGCGAAGTGAGCTTCTTTATTCAAAGTGGAGAAACTTTATTGTCAGCGACAGCTACGAGCCGGGCTCGGTTTTCAAAATCGTTACAGCAGCGGCAGCGGTTGAAGAAAACGTTCTGGGTGACAATTTCTCATATAACTGCACAGGCAGAATCAAGGTTGCGGACAGAACAATCAAATGCCATGACCGCGACGGACACGGCTCACAGGATTTAAAGCACGGTCTTATGAATTCCTGCAACCCCTTGTTTATCACCGCAGGTCAGGCACTCGGCAAAGAAAAATTCTATGAATATTTTGAAGCATTCGGCTTCACGGAAAAAACGGGAATTGATTTGCCTGCAGAGCCTACACCCGTTGCTGGTGTCAACTACCATGCATATGACAGGATGGGTCTTGTTGAACTTTCGAGCTCATCTTTCGGTCAGTCATTCCAGGTAACCCCCATTCAGATGGTAACGGCTATCAGTGCTGTTGCAAACGGCGGATATCTTATGACACCTTACGTTGTTGCACGTCAGCTTGATGAAAACGGTAACGTTATCAGCGAAACCCAGCCCAATATCAGACGTCAGGTTATTTCCGAAGAAACGGCAGCCACGGTTGCTGATATGATGGAGGGCGTTGTTACAAGCGGTACAGGTAAGAATGCTTACGTTCCCGGTTACAGGGTGGCAGGCAAAACGGGTACTTCGCAGAAGCTCGGCAGTGACGGCGAATACGTAGCATCGTTCGGTTGCTTTGCGCCTGCAAACGATCCCGAAATAGCAGTTCTTATTCTTGTTGACGAACCTGAGGGCCAGATAAACGGCGGTCAGATTTGTACTCCGGTTGCCGCTCAGGTTGTTGAAAAAACGCTTGAATATATGGGCATCGAAAGGCAGTATAACGAAAAAGAAATTGCAAGACTTGACACAATGGCTCCCAGCCTTGTCAGCAGAACAACAGAGGAAGCAATTGCAATCCTCAAGGAAAAAGACTTTGAGGTAAAAATTGTGGGTGAGGGCGATACTGTTATCAGCCAGATGCCCGCTTACAATCAGCCTGTTCCGCAAAACGGTATAATCGTTCTTTACACGGAAAACGATGCGGAGCGGCTTACCGTTGAAGTTCCCGATTTAACACAGATGACGCTGTCGACGGCAAATAAATATGCCCTCTCGGCAGGTTTGAATATCAAGATTTCGGGCAATGCTTTGAATGAGGGCGAAATAATTTCTTATTCGCAGAGCATAGCGCCCGGCGAAACGGTTGAATACGGTTCAACCATAACGGTTTACTTTAAATCGAACACGGGAGTAAGCGACTTTGCATAATGACTTACTTCGCCGTGATACACAGGAGGTCGGATAAAATGAAACTTTCCGCATTATTGCAGGATTTGGGTGTTGACTGTGGAGCACAGGACAGAGAAGTTTTGTTTATAACGGATAACTCGGCAAAGGTTGCAGAGGGCTGCATATTTGTTTGCATTGAGGGCAAGCGTTTTGACGGTCACACAAAGGCTGCCGAAGCACTTGCAAACGGTGCGGTTGCTGTTGTTGTTCAAAAAGATATGGGTCTTAAGGAACAGATTCTTGTTGAAAACACAAGAGCGGCATATGCCCGTCTGAGCGCCGCTTTCTTCGGCCATCCCGAAAGAAAGCTCAGAATAATCGGTGTTACGGGCACAAACGGCAAAACAACGTCATGCTTTATTATCAAGGCAGTTCTTGACTCAATGGGCTATAAAACCGGTCTTATCGGAACGGTTAAAAACATCGTAGGCGATAAGGAATATCCCGCTGTTCTTACAACTCCCGACTGCTATGACCTCTTTGCGCTTTTCAAAGAAATGGCTGATTGCGGCTGTGAATTCTGCACAATGGAGGTTTCTTCACAGGCACTTGACCAGCGAAGAGTTGAGGGTGTTCGTTTTGAAGCTTCAATCTTCACCAATCTCACGCAGGATCATCTTGATTACCACGGTACTTTTGAAAATTATAAAGCCGCAAAGCATATGCTTTTTGAAAATTCAGACCTTGCCGTTATCAATATTGATGACGAAGCGTCGGCATATATGCTTGCGGATACACCTTGCAGAAACATCACGTTCAGTGTTAATAACGATAATTGCGATTATTCGGCAAAAAATATCAGAATTGCTTCGTCGGGTGTCAAATATGAGCTTGTCAGCAATTCAAACATCGGCAGAGTAAAGTTTGCAGTGCCCGGTAAGTTTTCGGTTTACAACTCAATGGGTGCCGCTGTTTGCCTTGTTGAAATGGGTATGGATTTCAAAGCGGTGCTTGACGGTCTGGCAGGCTGCGTAGGTGTTCCCGGCAGAATGGAGGTTGTTCCCACAGAAACACCTTACACTGTTCTTATTGACTACGCACACACTCCCGACGGTCTTGAAAACGTTCTCAACTGTGTCAGAGAGATAACCGAGGGCAAGGTTATAACCGTTTTCGGTTGCGGCGGTGACAGAGATAAAACAAAACGCCCGATTATGGGTGATATTGCCGCAAAGCTTTCCGATATAGCGGTTATCACGTCGGATAACCCCAGAAGCGAAGATCCCGATGCAATCATTGCGGATATCGTTGAGGGTGTTAAAAAGCACACGTCAAAAATTGTGGTTGAAAGAGACCGCAAAAAAGCCATTGCAAAGGCACTTTCAATGGCGAATGAAGGCGATATGGTTGTTCTTGCAGGCAAGGGTCAGGAAACATACCAGATTCTTGCAAGCGGAAAAATACATTTTGATGAAAGAGAAGTTGTTGCCCAAATACTTTCGGGCACGTCGGAGGTTGGCTGATGAAAGCTGTAACGTTCAAAGAAGCGGCAAAGGCTGTTAAAAGCGAAAGCGGACTTAGCGGAAGCTTTACCTGTGTTTGCACGGATACAAGAAAAATCGAGCAAGGTTGTCTTTTTATAGCCATAAAAGGCGAAAACTTTGACGGTCACGAGTTTGCTCAAAAGGCAATTGAACTCGGCGCACAGGCAGTTATATGCGAAAAAGACTGCGGTCTTGGCGAAAACCAGATTCTTGTTGAAAGCACAAGGCAGGCGCTTCTTGACCTTGCTGGCTATTACAGAAGCCTGTTCAATATTCCCGTTATAGGCATCACGGGAAGTGTGGGTAAAACCACAACAAAAGAAATGGTTCACGCCGTTATGAGTGTAAAATACAATACTCTTAAAAACGAGGGTAACCTTAATAACGAAATCGGTGTACCGCTCACTCTTTTCAGACTTGATGAAACTCACGAGGCGGCGGTTATCGAAATGGGTATGAGCGGCTTTGAAGAAATAGCACGTATGACAGCTGCTGTCAGACCCGACGTTGCCGTTATCAGCAACATAGGCGTTTCACACATCGAAAAGCTTGGCTCACGGGAAGGCATTCTCAAAGCAAAGCTTGAAATTCTTCAGGGTATGAAAGCAGGCTCGCCCGTTATCCTTAACGGTGACGACGATATGCTTATCTCCGTTGACCCTGCAGACCACCCCGTTACCCGTTACGCAATTGATAATAAAGATTGCGCATTCACCGCAGAAAATATCAGCATCGGCGAAACGGAGCTTGCGTTTGACGTGATTTGTGCCGAGGGAAAAATCGGCGTTGAGCTTCCTTTCCCGGGCAAACACAATATCTATAATGCTCTTGCCGCAACGGCGGCAGGCAGCTTTTTCGGCATATCGGCACAGGATGCCCTTGAGGCTCTTAAAAAATACGTGCCTGCAGGTATGCGCCAGAAGATTGTCAAAAAATGCGGCATAACTTTTATTGAGGATTGCTATAATGCCAGCCCCGATTCACAGGCGGCAGCTCTTGCAGTGCTCGGCGGTATGAATGCAAAAAGAAAAATCGCCGTCATCGGCGATATGCTGGAGCTCGGGTCTTACAGCGCACAGGCTCACGCACTTGTGGGCGAAAAGGCGGCAGAAAACAAAATCGACGTGCTTTTCACTTACGGAGAGCGCTCTGTTGAAACCGCAAAAGCGGCACAGGGCGGTGTTGCTCTTATCAAAAGCTTCACAGACAAGCAACAGCTTTCTGCAGAGCTTACTGCAATGCTTGAGCAGGGTGATGCAATTCTTTTCAAGGCAAGCAGAGGTATGAAGCTTGAGGACGTTATCTATTCAATATATTCCTCTCTTGAAGGTGTTGATTGATTTATGAAATCAATTGCGGCTGTCATAATGGCAGGCGTTGTAGGTCTAACGGTAACAGGTGTCATCGGATTTGTTATGGTGCCGTGGCTGCGAAAACTCAAATTCGGGCAGACCATACTTGATATCGGTCCCCAATGGCACAAATCAAAGCAGGGTACCCCCACAATGGGCGGTCTGATGATGATTCTCGGTGTGGTTTCCGCCGTTGTTGTTACCGTTGCGACCGACAAAATAATGGGCGGCGATATTGTTGCCTCGGGCAGTATGATTGCAACGGAGCAATATACTAAGCTTTGGGCGGGTCTTATAATGGCTCTCAACTTTGGACTTATCGGATTTGCCGATGACTATATCAAGGCGGTTATGCACAGAAATCTGGGCTTAACCATAAAGCAGAAAACCGTTGCCCAGCTTACGGTTGCCCTTGTGTATATGCTCAGCATGAGCAAGGGTATGGGCGGATCTCCGTATATGTTTATTCCGTTTTCGGGAATGGCGCATATGGGTATTTTCTATTGGATTTTCGGTATTGTTATAATATACGCAACGGTCAATGCCGTTAATTTCACAGACGGTATCGACGGTCTTTGCTCGGGCATAACGCTCACAACCTCGGTCACGCTCGGTGTTATTGCGGCGCTCAAAGGGCTTTTCGGTTTCTCTTTGATGGCAAGTGCGCTTGCAGGTGCGTGTCTCGGCTTCTTTTTGTGGAATAAAAATCCTGCAAAAGTTTTTATGGGCGACACAGGCTCGCTTTTTCTGGGCGGTATGGTTGTTGCCGTTGCTTACGGTTTGAATTGTCCGCTTATCCTGTTGCCTGCAGGTCTGGTCTTTGTTATTGAAGGCGCATCAGACGTTTTACAGATTGTTTATTACAGGGTAAGTGGCGGTAAAAGAATATTTAAAATGGCACCTATCCACCATCATTTTGAAATGTGTGGCTGGAGCGAGAAAAAAATCGTTTCGGTTTTCGGTGCTGTTAATATCCTCGGCGGTGCGGCGGCATATGCGCTGATGAAATACGGAGGATACTTCGGTTAATAAATTAACAAGAAAGGAGAACGGGCAGCTATGTTTAAAACTTTTTTGAAACATCACGGCGGCATTTTTTACACGCTCAGAGATATAGCAAAACGCAGAAAAAGCCTCAGAGACTGCTTCAACACAGCCCCGTTTGATATAACCTTCCTTGCGCTGGTTATTGCCTTGCTTACAATCGGACTTGTTATGATGTTTTCGGCAAGCTACGTTTATGCCTGGTATGACAAAAGCGCTTCGTATGACCCTTATTATTACATCAAAAATCAGGTAACCTTTGCCATTATCGGCGTTGTGCTGATGATTGCGGTTTCGTTTATAAACACGGATATTTTCAGGGATGCCGCAGGCGTTGTGATGCTGATAGCCTTACTGCTGCTTTGTTACGTTCTGATAAATCCGTATGAGGTTGCAGGTAAAGCGGAATTCAAGCGCTGGATGTACGTGCCGGTTATCGGAACGTTTCAGCCGTCTGAAATTGCAAAACTGGCGCTGATAATGTATCTTGCTTTCAGTATGGAAAAATATCACAAGCTTGTTGAGAAAAAAGCCTGGATGATTTTTCCCTATATGATAATCATTATGGTTGTGTGTGCTCTCGTTTACCTTGAAAACCACGTTTCGGGCACACTTCTGATGCTCGGCATCGGCGTTGCAATGATGTTCTTCGGCGGCATAAAATGGCAATGGTTTGCCGCGGCGGGAGGCATTGTCATTGTTGTGGCAATATTATTTGTTCTTAACGCAGATAAGTTCCTTGAGGGTTATGCGAGCGAAAGAATCAGAATATGGCTCAAGCTTCTCACGGGTGATGAGCTCACAACCGCAGAAGCAAGAGGCTCTGGTTGGCAGAGCCTGCAGTCGCTTTATGCAATCGGTTCAGGCGGACTTTTCGGTCTCGGCTTCGGCAATTCAAGACAGAAGCATATGTACCTGCCCGAACCGCAGAACGACTTTGTTTTTGCAATTGTTTGCGAAGAACTCGGATTTATCAGAGCACTTCTGATAATTGTTTTATTTATTCTTCTTGTTGCAAGAGGATTTATTATCGGTCTGCGTTCCAGAACCAAATTCGGCGCATTGCTTGCTATGGGTATCAGTTTTCAGGTTGGTCTGCAGGCGGCGCTGAATATCGCCGTTGTAACGGCAACTGTTCCGAACACGGGTATCAGCCTTCCGTTTTTCAGCTACGGCGGCACGTCGCTGATTATGTTGCTGGTTGAAATGGGTATGGTGCTTGCAGTTTCACGAAACGGAGAAAGGACGAAGAAAAATGCTGGATAACAAAAAGATTCTTATTGCCGCAGGCGGCACAGGCGGTCATATAAACCCCGCACTCGGCACGGCAGGATATATAAAAGAAAAACACCCCTCTGCACAGGTGGTGTTTGTGGGTACGGCAGATAAAATGGAAGCAAAGCTTGTTCCCGAAGCAGGCTATGAGCTTAAAACCATTGAAATCAGCGGCTTTTGGAGAAGCTTTTCGCCCGAAGCAATCAAGCATAATTTCGGCACACTTTCAAAGCTTCTCAAATCTTCATCACAGGCAAAGAAAATCATAAAAGAATATAATCCCGACCTTGTTGTCGGCTTTGGCGGATACGTAAGCGGTCCCGTGCTGCGTATGGCGGCAAAGCTCGGTATCCCCACAGCTATCCATGAGCAGAATGCTTTTCCCGGTGTTACAAACAAAGCCCTTGCAGGCAAGGTGGATAAAGTTATGCTCACCGTTGACAGGGCGGAGCAATATATGAAACCCAAGAATCCTATAACCGTAACGGGTCTGCCTATCAGAGGTGACCTGCTTAAAGGTGACAGGGATTTTGCCAGAGCAGAGCTTGGCATTCCCGACGGCAAACCGCTTATTCTTTCAATGGGCGGTTCACTCGGAGCAAAGCCTGTCAACGATGCGGTGCTCGGTCTTATACTCAATAAATATAAGGATAATGACTGCGTATTTCTTCATGCAACAGGCAAAAACGGCGCGTGGTTTACAGAAAAGCTTGAGGCAGAGGGCGTTGATTTAAAGGCTAATCCCCACGTCAGGGTAACAGAATATATCGATATTCCCAAGTGTTTGCCTGCCGCCGACCTTGTTGTCGGCCGTTCCGGAGCGAGTACTTTGAGTGAATTACAGGCGCTGGGTAAACCATCAATACTTATTCCCTCACCCTACGTAACCGAAAACCATCAGTACCACAACGCAATGGCTCTGGTCAATAACGGTGCGGCGGAAATTCTTGAGGAAAAAGATTTAACACCCGATACCCTGACTGAAAAGGTCAATGCACTTCTGGCAGACAGAGAAAAGCTTGCGCAGATAGGTAAGAATGCCAAGGATATGGCACTTATTGACGCAACGGCAAGAATCTATGACTGCCTTTACGAAATTATAAAGTAATTCACATATTTTCACGTTTCCGAATAATATGAAGCAGAGTGTTTGCTCAGGTTTCTTTTTCGGGAGCGTGAATTATGGAACATATTGTTATAAACGGCGGTCACGAGCTTCACGGCTGTGTTAAACTGCAAGGCTCAAAAAACAGTATTCTGCCCATTCTTGCCGCAAGTGCGGTAACGGGCGGTGTGAGCATCTTACATAATTGCCCTAAGCTTTCCGACGTTGATGCGGCAATCAGCATTCTGCGGCATATCGGCTGTAAAGTGCACCGTCACGGGCATACTGTTATTGTGGATTCGTCATCTGCCGACAACTTTGAAATACCCGATGATATGATGCGCGAAATGCGCTCGTCAATCATTTTTCTTGGTGCGTTGCTTGCCAGATTCGGCAGCGCAAGGGTAACCGCACCCGGCGGATGCGAAATCGGTCTGCGCCCGATTGACCTGCATCTTTCTGCACTGCGCAGAATGGGTGCCGTTATTGCGGAGCAGGGCGGTATGCTTGAGTGTCGATGCCCCGACGGGCTTTCGGGCAGGCACATAACGCTCAATTTTCCCAGTGTCGGTGCAACGGAAAACGTTATGCTCGCCGCAGTTGGCGCAAAGGGCGAAACGGTTATAACCAACGCCGCAAGAGAGCCCGAAATTGCAGACCTCGCCGATTATCTCAATAAATGCGGCGTTACCGTTATCGGAGCAGGGCAGAGCGTTATCCGCATTATCAGCGGCAGACTTTACTCGGCAGAGCATCGCATTATCCCCGACAGAATTGTTGCTTCAACCTTTATGGCGGCGGTTGCCTGCACAGGCGGCAGAATTTGCGTAACGGGGGTTGAAAAAGAACATCTTGCACCCGTTATACCTGTTTTTGAAGCGGCAGGATGCAATTTTGAATTCCGTGATAAGGAAATGACGGCGGAGCTTTTTGGCAGACCGCGCAGAGTGCGGCGCCTTCGCACAATGCCTTATCCGGGTTTTCCCACAGATTCACAGGCGCTTTTTATGGCGGTTGCATCAAAAGCAAGCGGCACAAGCGTTATAAACGAGAAAATATTTGAAAACAGATTCCGACACGTGCCCGAGCTTATCAAAATGGGCGCGGATATAAGAGTTGAGGACTGTTGCGTTGCGGTTGTTGAGGGCGTAAAAGCTCTTCACGGCGCAAAGGTAGCAGCCTGCGATTTAAGAGGAGGCAGCGCACTTGCCGTTGCGGCGATGGGCGCAGAGGGTCAAACAGTAATCGAAAATATTCATCACATAGACAGAGGCTGCGAAGCTTTTGAAGAAACCTTTGCCGCACTTGATGCGGATATAAAGCGGATTCACAGCCTGCAGGAGTAAAAATGGACAGAGAAGATATAAATGGCGGCAGACTCACGCCTGAGGAACGCCGTGAACGTGTAAAAAAACTAAAAAGAAAAAGAAGATTCAGGCTCGCAATCGTCATTGGCGGTTTTGCGTCAGTCTTTCTGTTGCTTGTTAGCACGGTGGTTATGTTTTTTGTTTTCAGAGTCAAGCACTTTGTTATTGAAGGCGAAACTCTTTATACTAAAAACGAAATCGTTGCGGCAAGCGGGATTGAAAAGGGCAAGAGCCTGTTTTTTGCCGACCTTGACGAAGCGAAGGTCAGCATTGAAACCGAGCTTCCCTATACCGTAAACGTCAAGCTTACGCGAAAACTGCCCAACAGAATAGTTATCAGACTTGCTTCAACCGACAAGGCTTATGCCGTTGAAAAGTCGAAGGGTCTTTATGCGATAACAAACCGTGATTTCAAGGTGCTTGAAATTGCAGGCATTATCCCTGACGGCGTGGTACCCGTTGTTGGTGCAACACCCAAAAAGGCAGAGCCGGGTCAGACTGTCAGCTTTGTTGACGGTGACGGAAAAGCCGATGCAACCCTCAATATGATTCGCAGCATTGCCGATGCGATTGCACAAGAGGGAATGGATGAGGTCAGCTTCATAAATATCAGGTCAAGAAGCAACGTTTATCTTATCTATCAGGAGCGTATTGTTATGCGCCTTGGCGACAGCTCCGAAGCTGATAAAAAAATCGAGCTTGGCATGAATGCGGTCAGAAGTCAGGATAAACTTGACGGAGTGCAGTACGGCATAATCAACCTCACCGTATCTAAAAAGGCATATTTCAAGCCTGCCGATATCAAGGATATTCCCGAGTTTGACGAATACGAAGCATATATCATCAATAACGAGCAGGATTCCGAGGTCGCGGCATACGCTGTTGAGTGCAAAAACGGCGCATATGCAATAACAAACAAAGCTTTCAAGGTAATTGATTTTGCGGTGGGTGCACCTGACGGAGTTATTCCTGTTGACGGTCTTGTGCCTGCAAAGGCAGAAAAAGGCGGATTCCTTGGCTTCGGCAATGAAGAAGAAACGAATGCCGCTTATAAAAAAATCAGAAGCGTTTGCGAAGCCGTGGCTGAAAGTCCGCTTGAAAACGTCAATCTCATCGGCTTTGACGGTGAGAATATTTATCTGATTTGCAACGAGCTTGTTGTAATGAGACTTGGCAGTGAAAAGAATATCGAAAATAAGCTTGCCAAGGGCAAAAAGCTTCTTGACGAAGAAGAAACGGGCGTTGTCGGTGTTATTGAACTGAAGAATATAGATAAAGCCGAATTTACAGAAACGGCGTATGAAGATATCCCCGAGCTTACGGCATATAATCCCGACTACGCAGAAGAAACTCCCGAAGAGGATGAAGAATAATCTGACATAAAAAGAAAAGCTGTCACACCGAAGTGTGGCAGCTTTATTGGTTTTAAAGAGTAATTTTGATCGTTTTGATTTCCCACGGGCGGAAAGTGAGTTTGCCGTCGG
Source organism: Acutalibacteraceae bacterium (assembly GCA_045587045.1). GTDB lineage: Bacteria > Bacillota > Clostridia > Oscillospirales > Acutalibacteraceae > CAG-177. The sequence continues at coordinate 22,176 of JAZNBM010000173.1, forward strand.
TTACAGCGGCGGTTTCGTTGCCGAGCAAGTCGGTTTCTGCACTTACATTACCGACTGCCGTTTTGAAAACGGCGGTTGCAGGCTCGTTGGAATAGTTGCAGAAACGGGCAAGCAGGTTGCCGTTTTCGGGGTAGAGGGTTGTCAGAATAACCTCACCGTCGTTTGTCTGCAGGTCGGCATAGCCGAGAGTGCTCAGCTCACCGTTGCCCTTTGCAACGTTTATAACCGTGGGCTGATATGCATATGAAACTGCGTTTCTGTGAAGCTGTGCATCGCTTGTTTCGGCACCGAAAGGCAAAAGTGCAAATTCATCGTCATAAACGCCGTCAAGCATCTTTGTTCCGCACATATAAGAGTTGGCATAAACAAGCGGAATGCTCACGCGGTTGCCGTTTACGGCAGAGCCCATACAGCCTCTGTTCATAACTGCAAAACCGTTTTTGCCGTCACGCAATGCAATCCAGTAAATGCCGTTGAGCTGGGTGGAGTTTTTGAATGAAACTTCGGGTGAAACCTTTTGGTCAATAAGAATAAGGTCTTCTTTATACCAATAATCTTCCGTTACTCTGATGTCGCCGCTCCAATCCGAGATTGAATAAGGCAGGTCGCGTACCATTCTGCGGTTTTCGTCAAGGCAAAGATTAAGATTAAGGCAGAGCTTGCTCTCATGCATATGACCTTCAACGGTAAGGGATTTTTTAAGACCCATTTTTTCGCCGAGTTTGCCGATGAGCTCATTGTGAACCTCAAATTTTGTTTTGCAGTCAATTCTCGGGCTTTCGCCGTTGAAATTCATTTCAAGGCTGAAGGGCACGGAGCCGATTTTGCCTTTGTAAACGGCAAGTGCGCCTGAATTGCTGATTTCAACGCTCCATTCGCCTGTTGATGCGCAATCCTCATCATTGATGCAAGCAGTGAAAAGACTGCTTTCGCCGTTGTCGGCAATTCTTTTGCCGTTCAGACTGTCAATATAAGCAATGCCGCCGCTTGTAAGCTTCAGCTTATAGCAGGGGGTGGTGAGAATTCCGCTTTCGCAATCCCACAGGAAGCAATGTTTTTCTGTGCTTTCTTCAACCTCTTCTGCGGTGAAGGGTGCAAGCTTAACGTGAAGCTTTTTGCCGTCATAATCAATCCATTCGTCAATTGCAAATGAATGGTTGTTTATTGCAACCGTCTTTTCTTTTTCGGGTGAAGCGAATTTTGCAGCAATGGCAGATGCCGATTTTTCTTTTGCGTCACTTGAGGCTTTAAGCGATGACGGGATAAATCTGTGAGCAAGGTCAAGCAGACCGCAGATTGTAACATCGTGGTGTTGGGCAACAAGGGCGTATTTCCATGCTTCATCAAGGTTGTCTCTTTCTTCGTTTGCACCAAGCATCATCGCAAGAGCGTTCAGCTTTTCTGCCTGCACGGCTTCAACCTCTGCCTTGCGTACACCGTTAAAGATTTCGTTGCCACAATAGCCCCAGGGCATTTGCACGTGGAAATCGTTGTCGGTGGTTGCAAGCTCGTCTTTTGCCTCGCCGTAAAGTTCAGGAATGTCTTCAAGCAGAATATATTCAACGTTTTCTTTGGTTTCTGTGTAAGCGGTAACTTTTTCGATTTCCTGTGTCAGGTCATCGTATCTTGAAGCAAGCAGGGGAGAATATTTTTCAAACATCTCCTCAAAATCCTCAAGAGAAATTTTTGTGTCGTCAGGCCAGCGGGAAAGAATCCAGTTGTCAACTGTTGTGCAGTTGAAACCTCTGCCCTGTTTGTCATATGTAGGCACAGCAGGGATTTCACTGCCGTCTTTGCCTATCCAGCGACCCCAAGCACTGTCAAAGGTGCGCGGATAGCCATATCCCATAACGTGTGAGCGCAGAATTGCCGCATCATAGCCGCACTGTTTTATGAGCTGGGGAGTCTGGTTGTTGAGAGCAAATTCAGAAATTGAATAAACATTCGGTGTTATGCCGAAATGTGCTTTGTTAGTTCTTACTGCGTAAATAAGCTGACGTGCGTTTGATTCCTCTGAAATGGTGAGCGAAAGCGGCTGACCGTAGGTCGTTGCACCAAGACCGACTCTGTCGGGATATTTTTTGAGCAGAAGCGAAATCATCTCAATAATTTCGGGGTCGGTTTTTGAATATTCATCAAAGGTAAACGATTCATAGTCAAGACCGATTCGGAGCTTGGGGTATTTTTCAAGCCACTCAAAAATCGTTTTAAGACGGGGTTTGACTCTGTCGCCCCAGAGTACGTATCCGCCGTGTTCATAGGTGAGAATATAAAGCTTTTTCATAATCAGACCTTCTTTGCTGTAATATACATTATATTATAGCATACGGTATACCGGATTTCAATAAAAAATAAGGGTTGCCGCATAAAGCAACAACCCCCACGGATTTATTCGGCAACAATGCCCAGACTGACCGAAAGAGCGCGGTCAACACGCAGCATATCGCTGTCATCAAGTATGCCCATTTTTTCGCGAAGCCGTTTTTTGTCAAGCGTGCGCACCTGCTCAAGCAAAACAATTGAATCCTTGGCAAGTCCGCATCCGTCAGCATTCACTCTTATGTGAGTAGGCAGACTTGTTTTAAAGCGCTGGCTTGTAATGGCGGCGGCAATTACCGTTGGGCTGAATTTGTTGCCCACGTCGTTTTGCACAATCAGCACAGGTCTTGTGCCGCCTTGCTCTGAGCCGATTACGGGACTTAAATCGGCATAATAGATTTCTCCCCGTTTAATGGTCACAATCATCACTCTCCGTCTGCGGCACAAGGAAGCTCAGGAAATATGTCCTTTTCCCTTTGCCCTGATGTTTACATTTCTATTTTGGGCAGACTTTGCGCCAATTAAACGCAAAAATGAAATCGGGGAGCAAAAAAAATTCATCTGCGCCTGTCCGTTTGGTATCATTATATTCTTTGCTGCGGATTATGTTCCGCAGAAATATTTGGCTGGCGCAAAATAGCACAAAATTATTGACAAGCAAAAAATACTGTGCTAATATAGTGTAAACCGTTGAGGCGGGAGTAAAGATGAAAAATGCTTCCACAGAGAGTCCGTGTTGCTGAGAATCGGGCGAAAAACAGTTCATCAAATGGGCCGCTGAGGGTGCAGTGAAATGCTTCGGGCAAAGTATTCTGCAACGTGTGACATACGTCAGTTGTCGGGAATATATTCGTATTCCGCAAAGTGCGCCGCTGCGGCGGCGAATCAAGGTGGCACCACGGATAAAGCTTTTTATTCGTCCTTGGCAGATAAAACTGTCAAGGGCGATTTTTATTTTTTAATGAAGGTGTTAATTATGATTTTGTTGACCAAACGATGGTGATGCTTGATTATTTCAATATAAAAACTGATTAATTCACATCATCTAAATTATACGGAGGAAAAAACAATGAAACTTAACGGCGTTGATTTTGAAACTTATTTTAACAATTATCCTGATAAAGACGGTTATTTCGGCAAATACGGCGGTGTTTATATTGACGATAAACTCAAGGCTGCCATGGCTGAAATCACAGAAGCATATTATTCAATCTGCCAGTCCAGAAAGTTCATCGCAGAGCTTCGCAGAATCAGAAAAGAATTTCAGGGCAGACCTACACCGGTAACTCATCTTGAAAGACTTTCGGATTCACTTGGCGGCAAGGTGCAGCTTTATGCAAAGCGCGAAGACCTTAACCACTCGGGCGCACACAAGCTCAACCACTGCATGGGCGAAGCGCGTCTTGCAAAATATATGGGCAAGAAAAAGGTTATCGCTGAAACAGGCGCAGGTCAGCACGGCGTTGCCCTTGCAACAGCCGCAGCATACTTCGGTCTGGAGTGCGATATCTATATGGGCTCCGTTGATATCAAAAAGCAGGCTCCCAACGTTGCACGAATGAAAATTCTCGGTGCAAACGTTGTTGAGGTAACACACGGTCTGCAGACACTCAAAGAAGCTGTTGATGCTGCTTTTGATGCATACAGCAAGGAATATAAGGATTCAATTTACTGCATCGGCTCGGTGCTTGGCCCCCATCCCTTCCCGATGATGGTCCGTGATTTCCAGAGTGTTGTCGGCATTGAGGCAAGAGAGCAGTTTATTGAAATGACAGGTCATCTGCCCTCATCAATCGTTGCCTGTGTCGGCGGGGGGTCAAATGCTGCAGGTCTTTTTGCAGGTTTCCTCAATGACCCTGTTGATATCTACGGCGTTGAGCCTCTTGGCAGAGGTCCCAAACTCGGCGACCATGCCGCAAGTCTTAAGTACGGCACAGAGGGCATTATGCACGGCTTCAACAGCATTATGCTCAAGGACGAAAACGGTGAGCCTGCTCCCGTTTATTCGGTTGCCAGCGGTCTTGACTATCCTTCATCGGGTCCCGAGCACGCTTTCCTGCAGGAGCTCGGCAGAGTCAAATATGACGTTATCAATGACGAAGAAACCATCGATGCTTTCTATAAGCTTTCACGTCTTGAGGGTATTATCCCTGCAATCGAAAGCTCACACGCAGTTGCTTTCGGTATGAAGCTTGCAAAGACAATGGACAAAGGCTCAATCCTTATCAATCTTTCGGGAAGAGGCGACAAGGATATGGATTATGTAATCGAGCACTACGGCATTCCCGAATAATTAGGGGTTTCTGTGACGGCGACTTTGACGTTTTTGCCTAATTTCAGTTATTTATTAAAAACAGGTGCGAACGAAGTCCACCCTCAACTATTCACTCTTCACTTTTAGCTGTTTACTTAAAAACGGATGTACCTATTCGGCACATCCGTTTTTGTTATTTATTGAGTATATGATTGTTTACGGCAAACGCAACACCGTCTTCGTTATTTGAGGGGAGAACAAAATCTGCCTTTTCTTTGAGAATATCCACGGCGTTACCCATTGCAAATTTCAGACCTGATGCTTCAAACATCGGCAAATCGTTTTCGCCGTCGCCGATGCAGGCAATTTCGCTTTTGTCAATTCCGAGCTGCTTTGCAAGCTCCGTCAGTGCAATACCCTTTGATGCACCGTTTGCAAAAATTTCAACGTAAATGCTGCTGTAAGCGGCTGTCAAATCTGAATAATGCTCAAGGATTTCCCTGATGATTTCTTTGCTTTTCGGCTTTATAAAATAGAGCTGAATTTCTTCAACGGTCTTTTTGCTTTCGGCAACAAAATCCGCAACACTTTTTATGCAGATAGACTGTGCGGCATCCTTGCCGTAAAATAATCTGCCTGCAACGGACAAAAGTCTGCCCTGAATATAATATTCTTCGTCTATGTGTGCCGCCGTGCCGAAGCCTTGCCCTTTGCATTTATTCAGCAATTCTGCCGAAACATCGCAGGGGATTGGCAAATCGAAAATGCGTTTGCTTTCTTTCAGGTCTACAACGCCTGCACCGTTTGATGTTATAACGTATCTGTAAAAAGTCTCCGCCTTGAGCCTGTGAGGCAGGCACTTGAGATTTCTGCCCGTTGTGGGTACAACCGTTATGCCGCTTTCAGCCGCCGCTTTTAAAGCGGCAACGGTATTTTCACTCATTCTGCTTTTTGAATCAAGGCAGGTACCGTCCATATCAACGGCGAGAAGTTTTATCATCTTTTGTCACTCCGTATAATTTATATAACAATAAATTTATTTTACCATCTTTTTGTGCCGATTTCAATTGACAGTCCGAATATTTAAAAGTATAATTTGATTATATTAACAGATTCGGAGGCAGAATTATGGCAACAGTCAAGCTGGTACTCTCATTTTTCCTTGCATTCTTTCAGGTGCTTTCACCCGTTGTGGGTTACGTTGCAAATTTCGGTGAGGCAAATTTCTTTGACGAATGGTCTGCAACCGACACTTTTGATGCAGACAGCTACATTGAAATAAAAAAAGACCCCGACAAAGATTTTGTTATTCTCAACCTTGCCGATATTCAGCTTAAGGATGATATCCTTTATACCGACAGAGGCTATGAAACACAGAAAATGATTGATTCTCTTGTTAAAGAGCATCAGCCTGATCTCATCACCCTCACGGGCGACAATGCGTGGGGAACAATGGCTTACATTGAGCTCATAAAGTGGGTCGATTCCTACGGCATTCCCTGGGCACCCGTAATGGGTAACCATGACGGTCAGTGCTTAATCAGCGAATTCTGGGCGGCACATCTTCTTTATAAAGCAAAAAATTGCCTTTTTGAGTTCGGACCGAAGGATATGGGTTACGGCAACTACGTAATCAACATCACCGAAAACGGCAAAATCATCCACACCTTGTTTATGATGGATACTCATAACAATGCTGAATATACTCTTGAAGACGGTTCGGTTATCGGCGGATATGACCATCTCTGGGATAATCAGA
>JAZNBM010000174.1:0-2894 GCA_045587045.1 Acutalibacteraceae bacterium
ATCATAAAAAATAATTAAAAATTAAAAAAATACTTGTATACTTTATATTTTTATTGTAAAATGTAACAAATATTGATATTGCATTGGAGAGTTACACTTGAATTCAAATAAAACCACCTTTAAATCCTTTGCAGCCGACTCTGCATATCTTTTTACCAACATATTCCCGTTGGCTTTGAGCATGGCTGTCTGCTCGGGTCTGGGCGCGGCAGGCGGAATTCTTGCCTCGGCAATCGCATGTCTTCTGGTAACAACAAAGAAATCAAAGCTCATAATGCCCGTTTATGCATCATATCTTGTTGCCGCTTTCACTTATTCCGAATACGGTGTTTCAACACTTTCCGCTTCAATTGCTTTGAGCGGTGCGGCTATGATAGCACTGGCGTTTCTCGGTTTTGATTTCAAAAGATTTGTTTTCAGACCCGTCACCGTTGCAATTATGCTGGCAACTGCAATTTCAATCACTGTTATCGAAACGAATAATTATTTCGGCATCGGTGTAACAGGCAATATGGTAAACGAAATTCTGCGTTCCTACCGCTCTTTCGGTTTTCATCCCAACTGGCGCGGCATACTTTTCGGCACAATCGTAATGGTTGTTATGATAACTTACCCCAGAAAGTTTAAAAAAGCTGACAAAATTATCCGCGCACCGTTTGTTGCACTGGCTTTGTCGCTTGTTCTCAATATTCTGCTTAACCCCGGTGATATAGTTTCTCCTATCGAAGAGGTAGGCACTTATTCCCTCTCGATTAAACCTATGCTCTTACCTTCATTCAGTGGCGGTGTTTCTCTGAGCGGTATGCTGGCATCAGGTATTTCATTCTTTATTATGACGGCATATTCCGTTTCAGAATTTAACGGCAGCAACCTCGACTACGCTTCAACAGGCGCCGCAAACTGCTTCTGCTCCGCTCTTGCAGGTGCATTTATTCCCGTAACCACTCACAGCTATAAACGCAAAAGCTTTGCAGGAATCCCTGCCGCAGCTCTTTGCATTTTAATATTCATCTTTCTTGGCAAATACATCGCCAGAATCCCCGTTGCAGCTTGTGCCGTTATCCTTATTGTCGGCGTATGGCAGAGTGTAAGATGGGGTGCCATCAAACGTGCTTTTGCCGATGTTCCGTCACTCGGCAGCTTTATTGCCGTTATATTCTTCTTTATCCTTTTCGGCACAGTCAAAGGCATTCTTTTCGGTGGATTATGTTCATTCATATGTTCACTGTTTCTGGACTACAAAAAAGAGCAACTCAAGCAAATCAAGCAGTAAAAAAAGAGGCTTGCAACCTGCAAGCCTCTTTTTTGTTATTCAAATCAACCGTTGAACATTGCCAGAATCTGTTCTTTCGGTCTTGCACCGACTGCCTGTGCGGCGATTTTGCCGTTTTTCATAACAACAAGCATCGGTATGCTTGAAACGCCAAACATTGCAGCCAATTCGGGCTCGTTATCAACGTTTATTTTGCCAACAAAATACTGCGGATTTTCACTTGCGATTTCATCAACAATCGGCGAAACCATTCTGCAGGGGCCGCACCAATCGGCATAAAAATCAAGCAAAACGGGTTTTTCACTGTTTTTGACGGAATCGAAATTATTTTTATTAACACTGAACACTGACATATCAGCACTTCCTTTCATTTGGTGTGATTTTATTATAGCCTAATTTAAAGGAAATATCTGTTGCATTTGTCACATATATATTGCAAAAGTCACACTTATTCAAACCAACTCAAATCAATATTTTCGGCAACAACTCTGCCTCCCTCCATATTCGGATGCAGTTTATCTCCGCCCAGATACTCTCTTTTTGAGCAATCGGGTTTATCGGGATTAATGCAGAATCCTGCCTGATCATAAACCGCGTGAAAGAGCTTTTTATTATCCTCAAGAAGCTTATTATATTCAGCCACAAGTGCCGTTTTGTGAGGTCTTGAATCGGCACATTCTCCAAAATTGAGAACGTTGAAAACAACAGTTTTGATACCTTTTTCTTCAAGCTTTGATGACATATCCGCCACGGCATCAAACATCTGTCTTGCCGTAGGTTTATCCTTTTGGGGTGCGGCTATTGTACCGTATTGCAGAAAATCGTTTGTTCCCAAAGCAAAAATGACATATTCCGTGTCGGAGTAATTAAGAATATCCCTCTCAATGCGGTTTACTCCGCCTGTGCCGAAAAGTCCTTTGCAGATAAAGCGTTTGTCAAAATCAAGGCGCATTCTGTTGCCCATAATCGACTTATTTATAACTGAGTATCTTCCGGGGAATTCCTTATAAATTCTTTCGGCAAACATATTTGTCCAATATCCCTGCTGGCTGATGGAATCGCCGAAAACAACGATTGACGATGCATCTGTTTCATTGAGAAGCTGAACGGACTGAAAAAGCGGAATAGGCTTGTGAAAATACATTCCCAGCACCTTTGATGCAACTTCTCTGACTTTGTCCCTTATGCGGCGCTGATCGGCAACCGTCCTGTCCTGCGTAACGTTACCTTTAACGGTTATAAGCTCAACGTTGTCAATAAGATTGCCGCTTCTGAGAGCGCCTTTTTCAACGTAAACGCTGACACAGAAATACTCACCTGCTTCAACGGCGAGCTTGACAGGGTCTGTTGTGGCAACCTGCCCGATTTTAAGCCAGAAACCGCCCAATCCTTTTGACGTAACACGCTTTGCTTCGCCGATGAGATTACCCTTTTCATCACATTTGGCAACAGTAATTGCGCCGATAAGTACGGCGTTTTTAGCGCATTCGTTTGAAAGTTCGACACGCACCTGCTTGCCGGAAACCGCTGATTTTATAACCATTCTGTATGTTTTTTTGCACGAAGGATAATAGAAAAAAGACAACGCCGCATGCGCCTGTCCCCAGACCTGAACCCATTT
>JAZNBM010000175.1:0-2144 GCA_045587045.1 Acutalibacteraceae bacterium
GTGAAACTCTTAAGCGTTTCAAGTATTCGTTTATCGGCACAAAGCTGCGAATTGCAAGAATTCCCGTCAGCGTACTTCCGCTGTTTTCGTTTTTGCTTCCGCTGGGAATGATTAGCGTTTCGCTTCCGTTTTACAGCGAAAAAATAACGGTTAACGCCATTTCAATCGTCATGAACATAATCAATGGTCTTGACATCGGCGGAATTTTCAAAGGTATGAGCTCCGAAATTGTCGGCGATTCGTACAGAATGTTCGGCATTTCGCTGATTCTTGTTGTTTTAAGCGTTCTTTCGCTGCTTGTCAGCCTTGTATTCCTGCTCACAAACTTCAGGAATTTCAAAAGCAAGGGTCTGTTTATAACAAACCTTGTTGCAAGCGCAATGATGCTTGCAAGCTCCTTCACTTTCAACAAGTTTTCGCAGCTCGTTGCAGAAGGCTCTTTTGCCGCCCACTGGCAGAGCTCTCCCTCGTGGGGTGTTTACGTTTCGGCGGCGCTTTTCCTTGCATCGGCAATAATCAACCTGTGCGTATCTCTTCAGAAGGTTGAACTGCCTGCAGACGAAGAAAAAGCGGAGCCTGCAACCGAAGAAAAAGAAGAAGAAACAGTCAACGCATAAAAAAATCAAGGCTTGCATCGGTTTTTACCTTTGCAAGCCTCTTTGTTTATGCATTACTTATTTCCGCACCCTGATAATAGTGAAGCAGAATCTCCTGCCACGTGCTGCCCTGCCTTGCCATATAGTCGGCACCGTACTGACTCATACCCACTCCGTGACCGTGACCCTTACATGTTACGGTCACTTTTTCGTTTGTGCATTCAGTCTCAAAGCTGTTGCTTTTAAGCTCAAGAGCCTCTCTGATTTGTGCACCCGTAAACGTTTTGCCCCCAATAACCGCAGACGTAACGTAGCCGTTTTCGGTTTTGACGTCTTCAACCAAATCCTCGCCGTTTTCTGCGCTCACGCCGAGCTTTTGTGAAAATTCAGCAGGAGTAAAAATAACAGTGCTTATAAAATCGGGCGAAAGCTTGTCACCCTCCCCGGGTACGCTCTGCAAATAGGGATAATCCTCTCCCCAAAGACTCTGAGCGCTCTGAGTCTGCCCTGCACTGATTGAATGATAAACCGTAAGCGCCGCTTCGCCGTCATAAGTAACAATCCGTCCCATAACCGCATCAACCGCCGAAGCTATTTTCTTTTCGTTTTCTTCAAAATCCTCTCCCCAGTTTTCAAGCCTTTCCTGCTTTGAGGCGTAACCCTGATGCATCTGAGGACTGTCGCTTATAAAATCAGACGAATTATCCGTAACTCGTTTTGCATAGGTATAACTTACAACCGCCTGCGCTTTGAGCGCCTCTTCGTGGTAATCGGGCGGCATTTCAGCCGCAACGCAGCCGATAAGATATTCACGCATTTCAAGCTCCGTTGTGCTGCCGGTTGCAGATGACATAACCGTAATATATTCGGCGCTGTCTTTCACCGCGTGAGATAAAACGGGTCGGATATCTTCCGGAACTCCGTCAACGTTTTCATCTGCCGTGCCAACCGCCGCAAGAGGGCACAAAAGCATTGCAACCGCAAGCAACGCCGCCATAACCGCATATTTGCGCATCAGCATCTTCCTTTCATCTTTGTGCGTATTAACAAAACTTTTGCCGCTTTGCCCTTTAAACATACGCCGTTTTGTATACTTGACTTTTATTTATATAAAGGTGTATAATAATGCTAATTGTATAGTATAATGGAGTAATAGCATTAACTGCTGAGTAAAAGGAGGAAACAGAATATGTATACCGATAATAAAATATCTGACTCCAACATTAATATTTTATGCGACCAGATTCGTAAATATAACCACATCGATCCTTCCGACTTTGACCGTTTCAACGTTAAAAGAGGCTTGCGCAACTCAGACGGCACAGGCGTTATGGCAGGCATTTCGAGAGTCTGCTCCGTTGGCGGCTACCTGATTGATGACGGCGAAAAGGTTCCCTGCGAAGGTCACCTCTATTTCAGAGGCTATGAGATGTCCGATATCGTAAACAACGTTATTGCCGATGACCGTTTCGGTTTTGAAGAGGTTATCTGGCTGCTTCTTTTCGGCTCACTGCCCACAAAAGACCAGCTTGATAATTTCTGCGATAT
>JAZNBM010000176.1:0-20832 GCA_045587045.1 Acutalibacteraceae bacterium
AAGTTGCCGGTGTGGCGAAATCGGCAGACGCAAGGGACTTAAAATCCCTCGGTGGCAACACCGTACCGGTTCAAGTCCGGTCACCGGCACCAGAATGCCTTTGCTTGCGCGATCAGGGGCATTAATTAATGAATAATGAATAGTTTGAATGCTTTAACATATCTATGCAAGAGACAATTGTTATGTGGTCACTTTAAAGCTTCAGAATTATTCATTGTTCATTTTTTTTGCTTTTTTACGGGTGGTTACGGCTTCAAACACTCTTGAAATATCATTATATTCCATGCGAGCGTTTTCATTGTACCCACCTCATAAAAAAGCAAAAAAACAGACCTTTACGGATATGGTTACGGCTTCAAACACTCTTAAATTATTGTCATATTTCTATTCAAATGCCCAAATTTTGTTTATAATCTGACACAAACGGTTGTTCTTGACAAACAACCGTTATTTTATTATACTTATGCTATACAATTATGTATAAACGGAGGGCAAAATGAAAAGGTTGTTTGCACTTATAATTGCTGCTATTCTTATTTTCTGTACGTTTTCTGTTGCCGCTTTTGCAGAAGATAAAGACAAAACAGAAAACTATCCTTTTGTTTTTGTTCACGGTCTGATGGGGTGGGGCGACTATCAGCTTATCAACGAGTTTGTTCCTTATTGGGGCACAACTGCAGGCGACGTTCTCGGATATCTTGAAAATCAGGGATATGATGTCTGTGCCGCAACAATCGGCGGCAATTCATCTGCGTGGGACAGAGCCTGTGAGCTTTATGCGCAGCTTGCAGGAACAACTGTTGATTACGGTAAAGCTCATTCCGAGGAGCACGGTCACGCCCGTTTCGGCAGAACCTATAACAAACCGCTTTGTGAAAGCTTCGGTCAGCGTGACGAAAACGGTGATATAATCAAAATCAATCTTATAGGTCACAGTATGGGCGGTGTTACCGTTCGTCTTTTTGCTTCAATTCTTGAATACGGAGCTCCTGAAGAAGTTGCTGCAGGTGATGACGTTTCGGATTTCTTTAAAGGCGGCAAGGGCGAGTATATTCACTCAATAACAACTCTTTCCGCACCGCATAACGGTTCTCTTGCGGCAGATAAAGAAAATCTTCCCATTATTAACATTATGGTTCACTGCTTCTACTATATTTGGGGTGTACTTGATAACACACCTCTGCGTCCGCTCTGGGATATTCAGCTTGAGCATTTCGGCTTTACCGATTATCCGCCTGACGGATTCGAGGGAAAGTTTGATTTTGCCCTTATTGAAACCATGCTTAATTCCAAAGACAGTGCATATTATGATTTAACTGTCAAGGGTGCGGCTGAAGCGAATGAACGTATCAGAATGCTTGATAACGTATATTACTATTCATACCATTCCGAATGTGTTTACGAAGGACCCGTAACCGGCAGACTTTATCCTGAAATTTCAATGAACCCGTTGTTTTTGCTTACGTCCCCTGATATCTGTAGTTACAACAGAAACGAGCTTTACGGAATTCCGATTGATGAAAGCTGGCGTGTAAATGACGGCATAGTCAGCACCAATTCTGCCCATCATCCCGCCGGTGAACCGTATGTGGATTTTGATGCTGAAAATGTTGATACAGGTGTATGGAACGTTATGCCGCTTATCAAATCTATGGATCACACCGATTATATGGGTGTTTTCCATAATCCTGTCAAGCTCAGAAAATTCTATATCGGTGTTTGTGAAAATGCCCGATATGCTGCGTGATTTTCCCATTAAGGAGTTGTTATTATGAAAAACAAAAAGATTATTGTTGCAGGTCTCGGTCACGGCGGTATTTCGGCGGCAGCTCTCCTTGCAGCCGAAGGCTTTGACGTCACTGTTTATGAAATGAAAAAAGAGGGAACTCTCGGCTATGACTGGACAGATATTTTTGCACCCAAAGCCCTTGCGTTCGCAGGCATTCCCATGCCTCCCGAAGATAAATTTGAATACAAGGAAGATATGACCTTCTTTGCACCTACAAGTAAAAAAAGTCTGCGTCAGCACGTTCCGCAGGAACAGCTTGAAATCAAAATGGAGCGCAGGGATATTTATGAACATCTTATCAATCACGCTCTTTCAAAAGGTGTCAAGATTGTATATGAATGTGAAGTCCTTGGTCCCATTATGCTCGGTAACAGAGTTGCAGGTATCAAAACGGCAAAGGGTGATGTTTACGGCGATCTTATCATTGATGCTTGCGGCATGAATTCTCCCGTCAGAGGTAATCTGCCCGAATATCTCGGCATAGAAAAAACTGCCGGCAGAGATGACAAAATTTCTATTTTCAGAGCTTTCTTTAATAAAGCAAGTGAAGAAGAGGTTGAAGCAAAGTTCAAGGTAATGCTTTTTGCAGGCGGAATTAAAGGTATCAGCTGGGTTGCTTCAGAAGAAGAATATACTGACCTGCTTGTCGGCAGATTTAATGATTTGTCAAAAGAAGAGCTTGAAGAATTTGCGGATTTTCTGCGTGAATCAAACCCCAGACTCGGCACTGAAATTGTCAGAGGCGGTCAGTTTGTTGAAATTCCTGTTCGTCAGCCTCTTTCAATTATGGTTGCCGACGGCTATGCCGCAATCGGTGACAGTGCTTTTATGACCGTTCCGCTTATCGGCTCGGGTATTGCCAATGCACTCAAAGCATCCCGTATGCTTGCTAACACTGTGCTTGCAGATAAAAACTGCGAGTTTACCGCAAAAACTCTCTGGAGCTATCAGACAGAGTATTATAAGAATATTGGCGCAGGTCTTGCTCCGCTTGCTTGCGGCAGACGTATGCTCCTTACACTTACACCCGAAGAAATCGACTATTGCTTTGAAAGCGGTATGATTACTGACAGTGATATCACTATGGGCGCTGACTTTGATAATGTCGGCAAGCTTTTTGAAGGCGACCCTAACGATATGCTCAATAAGGTGAAAACCGTTTGCAAAGATTCAAACCTTCTCAAAAAACTTTTACCGTGTGTTGCCCAAATCGGTAAGGTTGTTGCAACCTGCGCAATGATGCCTAAAAAGTATAACAGAGACCGTGTTCTTGCCTGGTCAAAAGTTTATATTTATTCTTTCAAATAACAGCTATCATTTACACATCAAAGGAATGTTATAATGCAGTTTATTGTTCTCGACCTTGAGTGGAATAACACCTATGCTAAAAAAGCAAAGGGTTACATCAATGAAATTATCGAAATCGGCGCTGTCAAGCTTGATGATGAACTTGACACCGTTGACACTTTTTCGTGCATAATCCGCTCACAGATTGGCAAAAAATTAAGGGGAAGCGTTAAAAGGCTTACCCATCTTACAAATGACGATATTAATTCGGGTATGCCCTTCACAAAAGCTTTTTCAATGTTCCGCAAGTGGATAGGTAATGAAGAAACCGTTATATTCACCTGGGGCGACGGCGACGTCAGGGTGCTGCTTGAAAATTTTAAATATCTCAACGGTATAAAGGTTATACCTTTTCTTACCAAATACTGTGACCTTCAGCGTGTTTTTCAGCGTTTATACGGCGGCACAAAGGGTCAGCAGACGGGTCTTTTGACCGCTGCCCAGATGCTTGATATTGACCCTGAAATGTATATCCATCACCGTGCTTTAGGTGACAGTATGCTTACCGCAGATATCCTTAAAATTATGCTCAAAGGAAATGAGCTTTTTCCTGAAATTGTTGATTGCAACGATGCGTTTTATGAAAAACTTGTTTACAAAGCAAAGGTTATACGCAATATCGATAATCCGCTTGTTGACAAAAAACGCCTTTGCCACGTTTGCGAAACCTGCGGCACGGCGTGCAATCAGCTTACTGCGTGGAAATTTCACTGCCAGTTTTTCAGGGCAAACTTTTATTGCCCCGAATGTGACTTGACCTATTCCGTAGGTGTCAGATTCAAAAAACTTTATGATAAAGTTGAATTCAGAAAGATAGTTTCGGTTATGGAACCAAAGATAGCCGAAGAGGAGGATACAGAATGAAAATTCTTGTAACAGGCGGTGCAGGCTTCATAGGCTGTAATTTCGTCTATTATATGCTTGAAAAATATCCTGATTATGACATTGTCTGCCTTGATGCTCTTACTTATGCAGGCAACCTCAAGAGTCTTGATAAAGCAATGCAGAATGCAAAATTCAAGTTTGTTAAAGGCAGCATTTCGGACAAGGATTTTGTGGACAAGCTTTTCGCAGAAGAAGGCTTTGATATTGTAGTCAACTTTGCTGCCGAAAGCCACGTTGACCGCTCAATTGAAAACCCTTTCATTTTTCTTGAAACAAACATTATGGGCACGGCTTGTCTGCTTGAAGCAAGCAAAAAATACGGCGTGAAGCGTTTTCATCAGGTTTCAACCGACGAGGTTTATGGCGACCTTCCTCTTGACCGCCCCGACCTTTTCTTTACTGAAGAAACGCCCATTCACACTTCCAGCCCTTATTCATCGTCAAAAGCATCGGCAGATTTGCTGACTCTTGCTTTTCACAGAACTTACGGTCTGCCCGTAACAATTTCACGTTGCTCCAATAACTACGGACCCTATCAGTTCCCCGAAAAGCTTATTCCCCTTATGATTGTCAGAGCACAGGAAGATCAGAGCCTGCCTGTTTACGGTGAAGGTCTTAACGTTCGTGACTGGCTCTATGTTGAGGACCACTGCAAGGCAATTGATATGATTATCCATAACGGCAGAGTGGGTGAGGTCTATAACGTAGGCGGTCATAACGAAAAGCAGAATATCGAGGTTGTTAAGACTTTGCTCAAGGCGCTCAATAAACCCGAAAGCCTTATTACTTACGTTAAGGACAGAGCGGGTCACGACCTTCGTTATGCCATTGACCCTACTAAAATTTCAAACGAGCTTGGCTGGTTGCCCGAAACAAAATTTGATGACGGTATGGCAAAAACAATTCAGTGGTATCTCGATAACAAAGAGTGGACTGACGATATCAAGAGCGGCGAATATGCAGAATACAGCCGCAGAGTTTACGGTGAATAAAAAAATTAGGATGTGCTTTGCGGCACATCCTTTTTTAGTGAATAATGAGGAGCGAATAGTGAATAGTTAAGGGTGGGCGATGCCCACACCCAAATTTAATTCGTATGTTATATTTTCTCAACTTCAACAACCGTCAGCAGGTTTTCTTTGATTTTGAATCTAACGTCATAGCCTGCAAATTCAAGCCCGTAAATGCGTTCGGGGTCATTCTGGTATTGAGGTCTGGGGTCTTGCTTTAAAACGGCTATAATAGCTTCCTGTTTGCCTTCGGGGATAACCGAGAGCAGTTCGTCTGAAAAATCAACCTCAAGCGAGCCTTCTTTTTCCTGCAGAGCAAAACCGCCGCTTGCCTCGGGGTGCGAATCAACGTAGGGCAGATAGGGCTTTATATCAATTATCGGTGTGCCGTCAAGCAGGTCGGCACCGCTGACTGTCAGCACAATTCCGTTTTCTTCGGTTTCATCAATCGATATAAGCTTTACGCAGGAAAGTCCGATTGAATTCGGTCTGAAAGGGGAGCGTGAAGCAAAAACACCCATACGCTTGTTGCCGCCGAGTCTTGGAGGGCGCACCGTCGGCGACCATTCTTTGTCGGCACATTCCGAAAACTGCCACAGCAGCCATATGTGTGAATATCCCTCAAGACCTCTGAAAGCCTCGGAAATGCGGTATTGCGGCTCAAAGATAATCTTTGCTTCAAGCTCATCAACAAGTCCGCTCTGACGCGGAATGCCGAATTTTGACGAAAAATCGGTATGTATGTATGCAATCGGTTTAATGCTGAATTCCATTAAATCACCTCATAAAACAAAAAAGCAAGCCATAAAGACTTGCTTTCTGGAGCTGCTAGGCGGACTTGAACCGCCGACCTCATCCTTACCAAGGATGCGCTCTACCGCCTGAGCCATAGCAGCATATTGCGTTCTTCCGAACGCAAATTATAATAACATATTGATTTGCATTTTGCAAGCCTTTTTTAAAAAATAATTATATATTTTAAATATTTTTAATATCCGCAACAGTTTCAATCTGAAAATCTTCTTTCAGTCCTATGAGTTTTATCAGATGAGGCTGCTTTTTGTGAGAATCAAGGCATTCTTCGTTTTCCCAGAGTTCGTGAAGATAAACCTCTTCCTTGTCCGCCGAAACTTCAAAATCATATTTCAGGCAGCCTTTTTCGTTGCGTGTTGCCTGCGGAATGCCAAGCTTTTCAACGGTATTCATAAACTCGTTTTTCTTACCGTTGGCTAACTTATAGATTATTTTAATTTCAATCATTGCCGATAACTCCTTCGTCAACTGCTTTTTCAACAAACTCGGCAAAAAGAGCGCAGCTCCAGCTGAACCAGCTTCTTGTGAAAACGTCGGGATTGTTTGCGTCAAAGCCCTCGTGCATATAGCCTGTGCCGCCGTCTGTTGTTTCAAGATAATGCAGGATTTCACGCATTTCATCAGCGTTATCGGCGGTCAGACCCTGCATTGAAAGAGCAATGTGCCAGATGTAACCCTCGGGAGTGTGAGGACTGCCGACACCCTTTGCAAACTTGCCTTCGTAATAATAGGGGTTATCCTTGCTGAGAATGAATTTTCTTGTGTTGCGGTAGATTTCATCGTCTGTTGAGCAGAATCCAAGATATGGTGCAGAGAGAAGACTGGGTACGTTTGCATCGTCAAAGAGAAAATAATCACCCTTGCCGTTTACCTCGCAAGCGTAAATCTTACCGTATTTATCGTGGTTGATAACCGCGTGCTTTTCAATGCCGTCAATGATATCTGCGCGAAGCTTTGCAGCTTTTGCAATCAGTTCTGTTTCTTCGGGATAAGATTCCTTAAGCATTTCGTCAAGATAACCCAGAACAACAACGGCAAACATATTTGATGCTACGAGATAGCCGTAGCGGCAGGCATCGTCACTCGGTCTGAATCCTGACCAGGTCATACCCGTGTAGTCAACGGGCTCGCCCATACCGTTATTGTGAATTGTGTCCTGATAGGGGCAGTTGAGTCTGGTGAAGCGATAGGGAGATTTTTCAAAATGATTCTGCTCCGTTATCCACAGATCAACGGTTGTTTTTGCACATTCAATGAAGCTTCTGTCGAGAATTGAAACGTCGCCTGTGGCTTTCCAGTAAAGATATGTAAGGCGCAGGGGATAGCAAAGCGAATCAATCTCATACTTGCGCTCCCATACGATGGGGTCATTCTTGGGGAAATCGTTAAACTCTTCTCTGTCATCAGGTTCTTTTTTATAAGCGTTTGCATATGGCTCAATGAGAATATATTCACGCTGTTTTCTGATAACACCGCTGATAATTGACCTGATTGAATGGTTATCGGCGGCAAGCGGAATGTAGTGGGAAACCTCTGCGGTTGAGTCACGCAGCCACATTGCGGGAATGTCGCCTGTAAGCACAAAAACCTTGCCGTCGTCAAGCATTACTGTTGCCGTTTCAAGAGTATTGGGGTAGCAGTTTCTGTAAAGCTTGGCAAGTTTGGGACTGTGTTTTTCGATTTTTTTACAGTATTCATAGATTCTGTTTTCAACGCAGGCAGGAATAACCATATCTTCACCTCAGGATAAATTTTAAATTAATACTTAATTTAAATCATATATCAGCACTGTTTCATTGTCAATAAAAATTGAATTTAAAATCTACTGTATGGATTGAATTTATATTCTTAATATGATAAAATAAATGCAGTTGTAATATCGGAGGGATTGTTTTGGAAAAATACGGTCTTGTGCTTGCCGGCGGCGGTGCAAAGGGCGTTTATCAGCTCGGCGCGTGGAAGGCAATGCGTGAAATCGGAGTTGAATTTTCGGTTATTGTCGGGGTTTCAATCGGTTCAATCAACGGTGCTTTGATGGCAGCTGACAGTTACGAAGAAGCTAAAGAATTGTGGAAAGAAGCTTCAATTGATAAGGGCGTAAATCTTTCAACAGAATTGAGAAACCCCGAAAATCTGTTCAGTTTTAAAAACTTTCCTGCATTGTTTAAGGAGGTATTAAAAAACGGCGGAATTGATGCTTCGCCAACAAAGAATCTTATCAGTGAGTTTATTGATGAAGATAAGGTCAGAGCCTCGGGTGTTGACCTTGGTATGATTACTTTCAGCTTGTCAGATTATTCTTCAAAGGAAATTTTTCTCAAGGATATCCCCGAAGGAATGCTTATCGATTATCTCCTTGCTTCATCAAAGGTGCCCGGTGTAAGCAAGATCGGACCTGAAGGCGAAAAGTATCTTGACGGTGGAGTTTATGATAACAGACCCGTAGAGATGCTTATCAAGAACGGTTATAATAGTTTTATTATTGTTGATATTTCTAACCTCAAAGGCATCGGTCATAAAACAGACGTAACCAATGCCAGAATTGTTTATATCCGCCCGAATGATGTTGATGAGCTTGGTGCGGCTTTTGATTTCAGCGAAGAAATGTATGAAAAACGCATAAAAATGGGTTACCTTGATGCCAAAAAAACTTTCGGCGAGCTTTCGGGTGTGCGTTATTATTTTGAAAAGAACGTCTTCAGAGAAATGGTTGTTGTATATGGTGCGGATACCTGTGCCCAGCTTGAAGAAATGGCACTTGAGCTGGGTCTGGAAAGACTTAAGGTTTATGATGAAAAAACCTTTATGGCAGAGCTTAAAAAGCTTTATGATGAGTATATTGAAGAATATAATAAGCACCGTGAGGAAGCAGAGCAAAAGAGAATTTACGGTCAGCTTATTAAACGTCTGCCGCTGTTCAAATCCGGCAACGAATATCCGGAAGCATCGGCGGTGCTTGAAAAAGTGATTATATAAAGCGAAACGGAGCATGAAAAGCATGCTCCGTGTTTTTTATTGCATTTTTTCCTGTTTAACCTTGTGGTCAACGATGTGACGCTTTGCAAGCTCTGCGGTAACTTCGTCTATTGAAATGCCCATTTCAATCATCATAACAGTGATGTGATAAATCAGGTCGGCAATTTCATAAACGGTTTCAGCTTTGTCACCGCCTTTGGCACCGATGATAACTTCCGTGCATTCTTCGCCAACCTTCTTGAGGATTTTATCAATGCCTTTTTCAAAAAGATAGGTGGTGTAAGAACCCTCTTTTTTGTTGATTTTTCTGCCGACGAGCATATCATAAAGACCTTCATATGAAAAAGCTTCGTCGTTGCTTTCAACGATATCATTGAAGAAGCAGGTTTCGCTGCCTGTGTGACAGGCAGGCCCTTCTTTGATAACATCGATAAGAAGTGTATCTTTGTCGCAGTCTGTGCGGATGCTTACAACATTCTGAAAATTGCCCGATGTTGCACCTTTGCGCCACAGTTCCTGTCTGCTTCTGCTGTAAAAACAGGTCTTTCCTTCTTTGATTGTAATTTCAAGGCTTTCGGCGTTCATATATGCAAGCATAAGCACCTTTTTGGTGTAATGATCCTGAATTATTGCAGGGATAAGTCCGTTTGCATCAAATTTAAGGTCAGTCATTTTTATATCCTCATTTCTATGTTGTTATCGTTGAGATATTTCTTTAAATCGGCAATGCTCAGTTCTTTGAAGTGGAAAATAGAAGCGGCAAGACCTGCATCTGCACAGCCTGCTTTAAAAAGCTCAAGGAAGTCTTCTTTTTTACCTGCACCGCCGCTTGCTATAACGGGGATTGAAACAAGCTCGCTGATAGCCTGAAGCATTTCAATATCAAAACCCTGCTTAACGCCGTCGGTGTCAATGCTGTTGACAACAAGCTCGCCTGCGCCGCTGTTTTCGCCGTTTTTTGCCCATTCAAGTGCATCAATACCCGTGTCAACTCTGCCGCCTTTGCTGAAAATGCGGAATTTACCGTCAACGCGTTTAATATCCATTGAAAGAACAACACACTGGTCGCCGTATTTTTTAGCGGCTTTTTCAATCAAAGAAGGGTCTTTGATTGCACCTGAATTAACGGAAACCTTGTCTGCACCGCATTTAAGCACTCTGTCAAAGTCATCAAGAGTATTTATGCCGCCGCCAACGGTGAGAGGGATAAAAATTTCTTTAGCAACCTGTGTGAGCGCATCGGTGAAAAGACCTCTGTTTTCATAAGAAGCGGTAATATCATAAAAAACAAGCTCGTCAGCACCGCTGTCATTATAAAAATGAGCAAGCTCAACGGGTGAGGCAACGTCCTGAATGCCTTCAAAATTAACGCCCTTAACTACTCTGCCGTTGCGCACGTCAAGGCAGGGGATTATTCTTTTTGTAATCATAAATTACCTCCTGCGGCGGCAAGAGCTTCTTTGAGGTCAATCTTCCCCTCATAAATTGCTTTGCCGAGAATTGCACCGTAAATATTCATATCTACGAGGGTTTTGATTTCGTCAACAAAAGTTATGCCGCCTGAAGCAACGATATTAAGACCTTCGATTTTTGAAAGTTCTTTATAAATCTCAAGATTTGTGCCCGAGAGCATACCGTCTTTTGAAATGTCGGTGTAAATTACCGTTTTAACGCCGCTGTCACGCAGCTTTTTGCAGAATTCAACTGAATTTACCGTTGTTGTTTCCTGCCAGCCGTTAACGGCAACAAGTCCGTTTTTTGCATCAACACCAACTGCAACGGCATCACCGAATTCCTTGACAGCCTCTTCAACAAACGGATAGTTTTTAACAGCCGCTGTTCCGAGGATAGCACGCTTGACTCCAAGTCCGAGATAGTCCTCAATACGTTTCATATCACGGATTCCGCCGCCGACTTCGATAAAAAGACCTTTTATTTGAGCAGCCTCACGGATTGCGTCAAAGTTTACGGGCGAGCCGTGTTTTGCGCCGTCAAGGTCAACCATATGCAGGTTGGTTGCACCTGCTTTCATAAATTCAAGGGCCATTTCGGCAGGGGAATCGGCATAGATTTTAACGTCGTTATAGTCGCCTTTTGTCAGGCGAACAACCTTGCCGCCGATGATATCGGTTGCAGGAAAAATTTGCATATCAATCACCTGTAATTATATTTCTGAAAAAGCTTTTAAGAGAGCAAGACCCTTTGCACCGCTCTTTTCGGGGTGGAACTGCATACCGTAAACACTGCCGCTTTTTACAATTGCAGGAACCGCAACGCCATATTCGGCAAAAGCAAGGGTGTTTTCAACACAGTTTTTCGCATAGAAAGAATGAACAAAATACATATAGTCGCCCGGTTCGATATATTTAAAAATCGGGTCTGCCTTGGCGAGATTAAGCTTGTTCCAACCCATATGCGGGATTTTAAGTTCTACGGGAATCTGACCTTCAAGAGGACCTACGTAGCCTTTGATAAGACCGAGACCCATATGAGCGCCGTATTCAAAGCTTTTTTCAAAAAGCATCTGCATACCAAGGCAAATGCCGAGAATCGGCTTGCCTTTGGCGGCAAGTTCGCAAACAAGCTCACCAAGACCGCTGTCCTTAAGTTTTTTTGCTGCATCGGCAAATGCACCGACGCCGGGAAGAATTATTTTATCTGCGTTTTCGATTTCAGTTTTATCGCTTGTGATTTTGCACTCAATACCGAGGCTTTCAAGTGAGGATGAAAGTGAAAAAAGATTTCCGCAGCCGTAGTCAATAATAGCAATCATCAGAGAAGTCCTTTCGTTGAGGGAATTTCACCGCCGAGGGTAAGGTCTTCAAAAACAGCTTTACAGAGAGCTCTGCCGACAGATTTGTAAATACCCTCAATAATATGGTGGCTGTTTTTGCCGTAAAACTGCTTGATATGAAGAGTCACGTCGCTGTTTCTTACAAAAGAAATAAAGAATTCCTCAACAAGCTCCGTATCCATACCGCCGACAGCAGGGGTGGGAATGTTTACGTCATAGTTAAGATAAGCTCTGCCGCTGATGTCAACACTGGCAAGAATAAGAGTTTCATCCATAGGCAAAACTATGCTGCCGTAACGGGAAATACCTCTTTTTTCGCCTACAGCCTTTGCAAAAGCCTGACCGAGCACAATGCCCACATCCTCTACGGTGTGGTGATAGTCAACGTGTGTATCGCCGACACATTTAACCTTTAAATCCATTCTGCCGTGGCGCGCAAAAAGCTCAAGCATATGGTCAAGAAAACCGCAGCCTGTGTCAATTTCACTTTTGCCTGTGCCGTCAAGCTTGAGGTCTAATTCTATATCTGTTTCGTTTGTTTTTCTTTTGATTGAAGCTTCTCTCATACCTGAGCCTCCAGAATTTCTTTGATTGAATCAACAAGTGTCTGCATATCTTCTTCACTGCCGACTGTGATTCGCAGGTAATTGTCGATTTTTTCTTTGTTGAAATATCTTACAAGGATATTTCTCTTTCTTAATTCTTCATAAAGCTTTGCTGCAGACATTTTGTTGCTTGAAGCAAAGATGAAATTTGATTTTGAATCCGTGCAGTGAAAACCAAGCTCCTCAAGCTGCTTTTGTGTTCTATCTCTTGTTTCAACAATCTTTGCGATTCTTTTGTCATAATATTCGTTGTCTGCAATTGCCGCTGAAGCAGCTTTGATAGAAAGTGTATTCAGATTGTACGGATTGAATGAGAATTTAAGCTTGTTCAGATCTTCGATAATTTCTTTTTGAGCAATACCGAAACCAACCCTCAAGCCTGCAAGAGAATGACTTTTTGAAAATGTTCTGGTAACAAGAAGGTTGGAATACTTTTTAACAAGCTTTGTGCATCCTTCACCGCAAAAAGCCATATAAGCCTCGTCCATAATAACAAGGTTATCGGGGTTTGAGGAAACGATTTTTTCAACCTCATCAAATGTGAGTGCAAGGCCTGTGGGCGCATTGGGGTTGGCAATAACAATGTTTTTAGCTTTGTTTATGTAATCATTGACATCGATTGAAAAATCGTCTTTGAGCGGAATCTGCTCAAGTTCAACTCCGAATATATCGGCATAAACAGGATAAAAACCATATGAAATTGAGGGGCAGCAGAGCTTACCGCCTTTGCTGCAAAAGCCCATAATTGCAAATGCAAGCACATCATCGGAGCCGTTACCGCAGAAAACCATATCAGATGTAACATCAAACTGTTCAGCAATGGCTGCAGTCAGTTCCTTAAGCTCGGGGTCTGAATAGCGGTTGAGGTTATCAATCACTTCGCCCGAAAGCACCTCTTTTACCTTCGGGGAAGGAGGAAAAGGTGACTCGTTTGTGTTGAGCTTTATTACTTTAACATTAACCTGTTCACCTGGTGTATAGGGAACAAGAGCTTTATAATCATCAGCAAGAAACCTGCTCATGGTGTTTCCTCATTTCTCAAATCTTATTGCGGCGCTTCTGCCGTGAGCCTGCAAGCCTTCGCGGTTTGCAAAAAGAACAATGTTATCTTTAACTTCGCCCAGAGCTTCTTCAGTGTAGTAAATATACTGTGATTTCTTCACGTAATCGTCAACCGAAAGGGGTGAAGAAAATCTGGCAGTACCTGAAGTGGGGAGGGTGTGGTTTGTGCCTGCGAGATAGTCGCCGAGAGCTTCGGGAGTATTTTTTCCCAGGAAAATTGAGCCGGCATTTTTGATTTTGTCAAGATATTTAAAGGGTTCATCAACGCATACTTCAAGGTGTTCAGGTGCGATTTCATTTGCAATTTCAACGCCCTGTTCAAGGTCCTTCGCGACAATGATTTTACCGTTTGTGTCAATTGATGCTCTGGCAATTTCTTCACGAGGAAGAGTTTTGAGCTGTGCTTCAATTTCGTCTCTGACTGCATAGGCAAGCTCCTCGCTGTCTGTTACAAGCACTGCGCTTGCAAGCTTATCGTGTTCTGCCTGTGAAAGAAGGTCAGCGGCAACATACGCAGGGTTGCAGGTGCCGTCTGCAAGCACAAGGATTTCACTTGGTCCTGCAATCATATCGATGTCAACAAGACCGTAGAGCATACGCTTTGCGGTTGCAACGAAAACGTTGCCGGGACCAACAACCTTGTCAGCCTTGGGAACGCTCTCCGTGCCGTAGGCAAGAGCTGCAACAGCCTGTGCACCGCCGGTTTTAATAATGGTGTCAACTCCTGCAATCTTTGCCGCGCAGAGAATTGCAGAAGGGATGTTGCCGTTTTTATCGGGCGGAGTAACCATAATGATTTCGCTTACGCCTGCAATTTTTGCGGGAACAGCATTCATCAGAACAGTTGAGGGGTAACTTGCGGTGCCGCCGGGTACATAGATGCCGACTTTTTCAATCGGCGTAATTTTTTGGCCTGAAATTGTACCGTCGCCATTGTTGATTTCAAAGCCCTTGCGAAGCTGTTTCTCGTGGAAATTCCAGATGTTTTTCTTTGCTTTTTCAAGAGTTTCAATAAGCGCCGGATCTTCGCTGTTATAAGCAGATTCAATTTCTTCTGCGGTAACACGCAGGCTATCAATTTTCGCTTTATCGAATTTCAGAGAATATTCTTTGAGTGCGGCATCACCGTTTTCTCTGACGTTTTTTATTATATCGGCAACAATTGCTTCAACGCCGCTTTCAAGTTTTATGTCACGGGTAAGAATATCTTCCTTTGCCGCATTTTCTATATTAATAATTTTAATCATTCAGCAAGCACCTTCTTAAGCTTTTCCATAAGTGAGTCAATGTCTTCATTCTTGAATTTATAAGACGATTTGTTGGCGATCAGTCTTGCGCTGATGGGCATAATCTTTTCATAAACCTTAAGGTTATTTTCCTGCAGAGTTTTGCCTGATTCAACAATATCAACAATAACGTCTGATAAACCCAGAATGGGAGCGATTTCTATTGAGCCGTTAAGCTTAATAATTTCGATTTCGCGGTTGAGTGAAATATAATAATTCTTGGCGATGTTTACAAACTTCGTTGCAACACGCAGAGGTCTGTCAAAATCCTCAACGTAATTATTCGGAGCGGCAACGCACATATTACATTTGCCGAGGTTGAGGTCAAGAAGCTCATAAATATCAAAATTTCCTTCTTCAAGAATATCTTTACCGACTACGCCGATATCCGCAGCACCGTGCGCAATATAAATTGCAACGTCAGAGGGTTTTACAAGAAGATAGCGTACACCGTTTTCTTTATTCTCAAAAACAAGCTTTCTGTTATCACTGTATATCTCACTGCAATCGTAACCTATGGAAGCAAAAAGTTCATAAACCTTGTCGCCGAGTCTGCCTTTGGGTAAAGCTATATTCAGCATGATGCCACCTCCCTGAGAGCGCCGTTTTCAAATGCATAAACAGTTTTAGCTTTGTATCCTTCAGGGATTTTATGTTCAACCCTGACAGAAAAGCCTTTGTCGGTGAAGCTCTGTGCAACAGAAAGAAGCGATTCGCAGTTACCTTCAGAATCAAAGAGAATAAGAATATCGCTGTCATAGCCGCGTTCTTTTCTGTAATAAAGGTTGAGGTTATCAAGATAAACTGCAAAACCGATAGCCTGCGTATTGTCACGAAGTTTTGCGGCAAGGTTATCGTATCTGCCGCCCGAAAGCACAGCCTTGGGTGCTTTTTCAACATAACCCTGGAAGATTATGCCGTTATAGTATTCGGTGTTGTTAAGTACGGAAAGGTCGAGATAAAGCTTGTCCGCGACTTCGCTTTTGCTAAGTGCAGCGGCAATGAATTCGAGTTCGGCACAAGCATTTTTCATAGTTTCGTTTGAAGCAAGCGAGCAAAGTTCGGGTAAAGTCTGCATAAGTTTACCGTTGATTTTTGCAAGCTTGATAAGAAGCTCTGTTTTTGCTTCGTCTGCACCGCATTTTTCACACACTGTTTTAAGATCGTGAGTGTTTTTTCCTTTGATGCAGGTAATGATTTCTTTTTTTGTGTTTTCACTGATCTTCATTTCAGCAAGCAAAGAGGGGATAAAAGCCATATGAGAAACCGAGAGAATAAACTTTTCGTCAATTGCGTCAAGGCTTTTGGCAGCAAGAGAAAGAACTTCGGCAACAAGGTAATTATCAATTTTGCCGAGCACCTCAACGCCCGTCTGCTTAATTTCTTTAAAATCGTTTGAGCTCTCAGTCATTCTGAAAACACTCTCGTTATAATAAAGCTTGGTAAGAGCTTCGTCAAGTTTTGCATTTTTAACAATAGAAAGGGTTATGTCGGGCTTAAGTGCCATAAGACGTCCGTCTGAATTGTTGAAGGCAAGTATGCTGCTGCTTGATAGGAAGTCTCTGTTATCGCTGTAAAAGCTGTATTCCTCAAATTTTGCCATTCTGTATTCTTTATATCCCCACTTTTTATATAGCCTTGAAAGCTCATATGTGAGGCTGTCCTCTTTTGACATTGTTGCGAGAAATTCCTTCATAATACCACCTGATATTTTTAGTATGCGCAAATTATAGCACACTTTAGCGTGTTAGTCAATTAGCGATTTACTACGCTAAATCATACTTGCTTTGCGATTATTTATTCATTTTGAACAATTATTTAATGTTTTCTTCGTATTTGCGCAGGCATTCAAAGCTTTCCTGGCTGATAATGTGTTCAATTCGGCAAGCATCAATTGCTGCCTGGTCAGAACTTACGCCGATGCGCATAAGCCACTTCGTTATGGTTTCGTGGCGTTGAAAAATTCTTTCGGCAATTTCTTTGCCTGTTGATGTAAGGGTGATAAGACCGTCACTGTCAGTTTCAATATAACCTTTTTCGCGAAGATTTCGCATAGCAACGCAAACACTCGGTTTTGAGTACCCGAGTTCTGTAGCGATATCAACGGAGCGAACCGTATTTTTTCTTTTGTTGAGGATATATATAGTTTCAAGATAATTTTCTGCTGATTCGCCGATAATCATATTTACAACTCCCAATATAAATTGATTTCAAAATAATAACATATTTATTTTAATTAATCAATAATAAACTTGACACATTTATTTTATTTATGTTATTCTTAAATTGTTATTTTACATAAAGGGTGGTTAATATGAGAAAGAATAGCGGCTTTAAGCCTAAAAAATCCAAAGAACAGCGCAAGAAGATTTTAAAGACTATCCTCTTGAGTTTTATCGGTATTATTGCCGCAATTACTGTTCTGACCGCTGTTACAAACCTTGTAATGTATAAGCTTAATATGGATAGGGTTGCTGATTATTCAGCAGTTGTTAATCCGGATGCTGTGAAACCAACCCTTAATGAAGACGGTGAATATGTTTTTGTAACTGACAGGGAACTCAAGATTCTTCAGTTGACTGACGTTCATATCGGTGCCGGATGGATGTCATTCAATAAAGACAGAATGGCTATTAATACCGTCGCGGCTATGGTTACTGCCGAAAAACCTGACCTTGTGGTAATTACGGGCGACATTGCTTATCCCGTTCCGTTTCAGGCAGGAACTTTCAATAATAAAACTTCGGCAAAAATCTTTATTGCTTTAATGGAACAGCTTGGTGTGCCGTGGACAGTCAATCTCGGCAATCATGATACCGAATCATACAGCTATTTTAACCGTGAAAAGATCGGAAAGCTTTATTCTGACGAATCACTCAAGCATTGTCTTTTCTCTGCAGGTCCTGAAGACGTTGACGGTGTAGGCAACCATGTTATCCACGTAGAAAATACCGATGGTGTTCTTGTTCAGGAACTTGTTTTTATGGATTCTCATTCATACACAGATGGTGACATTTTTGGACTTTTTTGGAAATATGACAATATCCATCAGAACCAGGTTGACTGGTATGAAAAGAGAATTAAAGCTGCACAGAAACGCAATCCTGATGTAAAATCGCTTATGTTTTTCCATATTCCTCTCGTTGAATTCCAGGATGCTTATAACGAATACCTTAAGAATAACAATAAAGACACAGAAAACGTAAGTTACGTTTCAGGTTCAATAGGAGAAAAAGATCCTTATATTTATTGCGGAATGCATGAGGATAATCTTTTTGAAAAAGTGCTTGAACTTGATAGTACACAAGGAATTTTCTGCGGTCACGACCATAAGAATAACCTTGTACTCAATTATAAGGGTGTTGACTTTACTTACGGTTATTCAGTCGATTATCTTGCTTACGTAGGAATCTCGAAACAGGGTGACTACCGCGGATGCAATGTTATTACCGTTAAACCTGACGGTTCTTATTCACAGTCACATGAGAACTATTATCAGGATAAATATCAGCCTCTTTATCCCAAAGAAGATGTGACATTTGTAAACAACTGAACAAAAATTAACAACGGGTATTCTGCGGTGAATACCCGTTGTTTTTATGCTGTTTATTTACTTTTAATCTGTGTATTTTTCGATGAATTCTTTGACCGTTGACCAATAGAGTTCGGGGTTGACGAGCTCTGAAACTGCGTGGGGAGAGTCAGGTACAACCAATCTTTGCTTCGGACAACTTGCCGCATCATAGAGTGAATAATTCATCCAGAAAGGAACAAAATCGTCTCTTTCACCGTGGATAAACAGGGTAGGAGTGACGGACTTTTTAACCTGCTCAATAGCGGAAGCTTCTTTGAAATCAAAACCGATTTTGGCTTTTGAAACTGTGTTTGCAGCGGTGAGGAGCAAACCTGCAGGCACACCGGGGAACATATTTCTGATTTGATATGAATAAAGCTCCCATAAATCGGTAAAGCCGCAGTCGGCAATGCAGCATTTAACGTTAGAGGGCATAATTTCTCCTGTTGCCATCATAACGGTTGCCGAGCCCATAGAAACGCCGTGAAGCACAATTTTTGCATCAGGATTTTTATCGGAAATATATCTTGTCCAATCAACTACATCGTGCCTTTCAAACCAGCCCATTGTGCAGTAAGCGTGTTCGCTTTTGCCGTGAGCTCTTGAATAGGGCATAAGGAGATTATAGCCCATCTCATAATATCTTTTTGCAAAAACGTTGTCTGAATTTGGGTCGCCTGTAAAACCGTGGCAGAATATCATATAAATGTCAGAATCGTTGCTGTATTCAATTGCGTGAAGGCACTGGCTGCTCTTGTTGAACGTAAAAACTTCTTTGTGTTTTGTTGTTCTGTAGAAATCAACGCTGGCAACGGCTTCGGGACTTTCGTGAAGAATTTTGCGCGTTTCTTCATCGAGCATACCCGGACCCTGCTGGAGCTTTTTGATGCCCTTGCGGCTCAAATAAGCATCAACAAAATAGTTGCCTGTTAAGGCTAATGCGCCTGCACTTAACGCACCTGCGGCTATAATTCCTTTAAAAATCTTATGTTTCATAATTACCCTCCAAAGCATAAAGCCGCCATATTTCAGGCGGCTTGAGTTTTAGTCCTTATACTCAAATCTTTTGATTTTCTGAGTTGTTGTTTTGGCAAACTCAGTACGTCTGATTTTGAAATTGAGAATCTTCTTATATGAAGGAAGCTTTTCATTAACCGTGTCAACGGTATTCTGGTAAATGTCATAGAGCTCGCGGTCGGAGAACTCGTTTTCATCCTTACCTGTCTGCTCTTTAAGCTCTTCAAAGTTGGGATAAATTCTGGCACCGACAATATCTTCGCCCTTCTTGTTCTTGTCAGCAAGGACAAGGCATTCACCAACAAGAATATCTTCTGAAAGGTGATATTCAAGTTCTTCAGGATAAATGTTTTTACCGTTGCTTGTAACAATAACGTTTTTGCTTCTGCCTGAAATGAAGTAGTGACCTTTCTTATCTACATAACCAAGGTCGCCGGTGTGGAAGAAGCCTTCTTCGTCGATAACTTTTGCGGTTTCTTCGGGGTTATTGTAGTAGCCAAGCATAACCATATCGCCCTTAACGCAGATTTCGCCAACACCTGTAACGGGATCGGGGTCGAGAATCTTTGCTTCACTGCCGGGAATGGGTACACCGACTGATTCTGCCATGTGAAGTCTGTCGTGGTTGATGATGGCAAGGGGAGCACATTCGGTAAGACCGTAGCCGAAGATAATCTGGATGCCGATTGCATCAAAGTCCTTGAGAATCTGGGGATTGATGGGAGCGGCGCCGCAGATGATAAGACGCATATTGCCGCCGAATGTGTCGATGATTTCTTTGAAGAAAACGTTCTTAAGATCAAGACCGACTTTTTTGCCGGCTTTAACAACAAACTTGCCGAGCTTGAAAAGAGTTTCGCCGTGCGGCTTTGCTTTAATTGCTTTCATCAGTCGTCTGTGAACTGTTTCAAGAAGAAGGGGAACGGCAACAAAAACAGAGGGATTAAATTCCTTCATATTTTTGAGAACATATTTGAAGCCGTCGCAGAAAGTAACCTTTGCACCGCAGTAGGGGGCAAAGAAAAGAATAATTGAGCTTTCAAATGTGTGGTGAAGAGGAAGAAGTGAAATACCGCAATCTTCGGGCTTGATTTTAACAACGCTCATTGCAGACATAACTTCAAAGCAGAAGTTTCTGTGGCAGAGCATAACACCCTTGGACATACCTGTTGTTCCCGATGTGAAAAGAAGTGAGCACATTGCGTCAGGATCGATTTCAGCTTCAAGGAAACGCTTGTCGCCTTCGGCAAGAAGCTTTCTGCCTCTTTCAAGAAGGTCCTCGATAACAGTCATACCGTCTTCTTTTTTCTGGCGGATATGAACAATCTGAAGGTCTTTTTTGAGTTCATCTTTTCTTTCGTCGAGCTTTTTGAAAATCTTTTTGTCGCAGAAGAAAAGCTTAACGTCTGAAATATTAAGGATATCGTTGATATCGTCAAAAAGAAGTTCTTTGTCGATGGGAACAATTACACCAACGCCAAGAACTGTTGCCATATATGAAAGGCACCATTCATAGCAGTTGTCGGCTGATACAGCAATTTTCTCATTTTTAAGGCCCATATCGATGAGAGCTGTACCAAGTGCATTAATCTGTTCGTAATATTCGTTGTAGGTGATATTGTAGTGATTGTTGTTGAAATCTTTGACCTCAAAAGCAGGTCTAAGTCGGATCGT
>JAZNBM010000177.1:0-16156 GCA_045587045.1 Acutalibacteraceae bacterium
CATACTCTTGTGGGCATATCGGGGATATTGTAAATAGGAAGCCAACCGATAAGAATTACCATAACACATTTCGGTATAGCATCACAGTAAAGCGAATATTTATATCTGCCGTATTTGGGAAGAAGCTTTTTACGCCAGAAGATATTTGTTCTTGAGGACGCCGAACATACCGTCCCAGAATTTGATCTGAACCTTTTTTTCAACGGGCGGCTGAGGTATTCTTTCTTTTACTCTGCCTGCAAAAATCAGAGTCAATGCAACAAAGAAAATGAAAGAAATCGGAATAACGAATCTGTAAACGTTGATATCCGCCCACTCATCCTTAAGGGCACCGATGGCAACCGAAATCAACGCATTCGAAACGGTGTGGAAAAAGTGCGAAAGCTTAACGGGATAGCTGCGCACAAGAATTCTTTCCTGCATATTGGGGCTGATGGTCTTTGTGCAGGTTTCAAGGTTATTTTCAAAGCCAAAGACATTATAGGTTGCAAACAGAAGGTTGCCGACCCATACTCTTGTTGCAACGTCGGGAATGTTATAAACAGGAAGCCAGCCGATAAGTATAACCATTATGCACTTGGGAACAGCATCGCAATAGAGGGAATACTTATATCTGCCGAATTTGGGCAGAAGTTTTTTGCGCCAGAAAATATTTCTTGCGCCTACCCAGCCTGTATATAGGAAATGCGTGCCGAAGGTTTTGAAGCACGCCGTGGCATCCATACCCTCAAAGCTGTTGAGAATTCTGATAAACGTACCTGTCTGATCAAACAGCTGAGAGAAATCAAACAAAATACTTGAAATGCCGAACGCCATCATCAGACCATAGACCAGGTAAAACTTCTTTTCGGTCTTTTTTTGCAGGAAGCCGAGGTTATCGCAAACCAGCCACCACATAAGCGCCGAAAGATAGTTCAGCGGCATATTAAGAACGTTAATAACGGAAAACGTAAGATACGGCAGCTTATAGTGGTGCATGATAAGATAGCACCACGAAGCAAAGCCAATATAGTCAAGTACCTTACGGCCTGCGTAGTTACTGCCTACCGACAAAATAACGTCTTTGTACTCTTTGTAGGGCACGTATTTGCCCTCTGCGGGAGTATTCCAATGAGTTTTTAATTCGGTAAACAGTGTTTTGGTTTTACCGGCTAATTTCCCCATTTTTTTGCAACGCCTCCTTAAATTAAATGTATATATTATTTTATCATATATTAATAAAATAAACAACCACAAAATCTGTGCTTTTGTAAATATTTTTGTAAAAAAAGAGTCTGCCCTGCGGCAGACTCCCTTTGATTACTTTGAAGAAACTATTTCACCGTAATTGATTCTTTTGTCTTTAAAATAAAACTCCCTGTCGTGCTCACCGATTTCACGCATAACACGGCACGGATTGCCGACGGCAACAACGTTTGCGGGAATGTCCTTTGTAACAACGCTGCCTGCGCCGATAACAGTGTTATCCCCTATCGTTACACCCGGCATAATCAGCGCACCTGCGCCAATCCAGCAATTTCTGCCGATGTGCACGGGCATATTGTACTGATAAGCCTTTTCGCGAAGCTCGGGCAGAATGGGATGACCTGCGGTTGAAATAACAACGTTGGGCGCTATCATTGTGTAATCACCAACGTAAATGTGCGAATCGTCAACCAGAGTGAGGTTGAAGTTTGCATAAACGTTTTTGCCGAAGTGGCAGTGCTTGCCGCCCCAGTTTGCACGCAGAGGGGGCTCGATATAGCAATTCTCACCGATTTCGGCAAACATCTCTTTGAGCATAGCCGCACGTTTATCCTGCTCCGTGGGGCGTGTCTGGTTGAAATCATAAAGCTTGTCAAGGCATTGAAGCTGTTCGCTCATTATTTCATCGCCGTCGGGCAGATACAAATCCCCCGAGGTCATTTTTTCTTTTTCCGTCATATCTGTTACTCCTTTTGAAGCATTTTCGGGTTATATTATAACAGAAACAAAAAGATTTGCAAGGTGAATAAAAAACCGCCGCAACGGCTGAAAATGATTATTGTTTATCCTGAT
Organism: Acutalibacteraceae bacterium; assembly: GCA_045587045.1. Taxonomy (GTDB): domain Bacteria; phylum Bacillota; class Clostridia; order Oscillospirales; family Acutalibacteraceae; genus CAG-177. Next base: position 2,038 of record JAZNBM010000177.1, read on the forward strand.
CGCATTCCTGCGAAGCTTCTCCCTGTTTCTCGTTTTCCGTTAAAGCTTGGAGTTCTTTTTTCCACTTTCTGTAAAGCAAAAATGACGGAATAAAGCCTATGACGCCTGCGATTTGATGCAAAATGCCAAAAACATAATTATCAGCATCAACGGCAAATTTGAAGCCGTACCCTGCTTGATAGAGGCTGACTATACTAACAATATTTATAATCCCCATTACAACAATTATCAACGTACCGAGGGCAAAAACTGCCGAAAAGATAATAACACCTTTCCTTCGGTTATTAATACTGTTTTTCAAATCGGTAATTCTGTCGGTTTTCTTTTCCGCTGCTTCCAGTTTTTCCAATTCCACCCGTTTTTCCGCAATCATCTCCTGATACTCCGGACTTTCGTAACGGTAACCGTTATTTGCGGCGTAGTCATATGACGCCATATCTTCTTCCGCTTGCTTTTCGGTAATAATTTTTGAAGAAGCATCTTTGATTTTTCTCGCCGCAAAGCTATTGTGCATTTCTATAAACTCAAGAGTTTCTTCACACGGCAGTTTATTATAAAGTTTGTGAGCCGCAACGGCAGAGCGCCTGATTTCATCAATCAAAGCAGGGTCATTCTTGGCTTCTTCCAGTTTTTTCAGAATATCCTTGCTGTTCAAATTAAGTGCAAGAACAAACAATGCTATGCCGAGAATTAACAGAAACAGAAAAAGAAAAAACGTCTTTGCATTAACGTTTTCAATAAAATTTGCACCGCCGATGATAACACAGCCGGCTGCCGCAATATGGCAGAGTCTGGCGCGCCATGATACGGAACTGAAGAGAGCGCTTAAAAAAATCATATAATTTATCCTCCTTCTGAAAACAACCCAAAAATTATCACACAAAACACGTTACGGTTTCATTACCAGCCGCCACGCGGATAAAACCGTCATTCGCCCGATTTAAGCCATAAAACAGCCAGCGAAAACTGCTCTTCTCTTGCTTTCAGCAATTCAGCTTTTTTATCTTTAAAAAACGAAAGTTCAACCGATTTTTCGGCAAAACCGCTCATTTCAAGCTTTTTATAATCAACACAGTATTCGTGCTCATCAGCCGAAATATAACGGATATCGGACAACGTGCCGTCAACAAGCTTCGCTACAAACCATTTGTCTGCAACGCCGATTTTTTCTTTGTCGCCCGTGTGCGCAAAAAATCCGGATACAACTCCGCTTTTTTCTTTTCTGTTAAAGCCTGTCAGATAAACGTTACCTGCAGAATCAATCTCAATGCAGGTCAGCACCGTATTGATTTCCTCTGAAAAAAGCCTTTTCTTCAAAGAAAAATCTTTTGCAGCATATATTGAAAGTGCGGTTTTACAGGAATCACCGTGTCTTTCGATATTATAAAACTCTTCGCCGTCGGCGGAAAAGCAGAAATTATCGTCCTGTGACTCGGCAACCTGAGAAAACCTGAACTTTTTGACAAGGCACAAGTCGGTCAAAGAATATACGGCAAGTCTGCCTTCGGTTGATTTAACGGCAAAAATATCCCCTTTGGGTGATATCGCACAATCATAAGCATAGGTCAAATCCTTGAAAACAGCGATTTCGACACCGTTTTTGTCATAAACACAAACACTCTGACCCGAGCAGCCAATGCTGTAATTACCGTTGCTGACGTATGAATAGAAGGACTTCACATTATCACCTCAAGACGATTATAGCATATTGTCAGAGCGGTTGCAACAGCACAAACGGACAAGGAACGTGAAGTAATGGTAAAGAGGTAAGAGGTAAAAAGTAAACCCCAAGAGCTTTCGTCCTTGGGGAGTTGTAAGTACGTCATTTTTTCAAAAGTTTTATAATAATTGAATTGTATCAGCATATGCTTCTAATTTACAATTGATTTCATCTTCATTTTCAAAAAACAGAGCATCACATTGCTTTATTATCGATTCAGCCTTTTCGTCATCTGCGTTTTCTTCCAAAAGCAAATGTGCTTTATAAGCCTTGTTCAGATTATCAACAAGCATATCAGATAAAGCACTGCTCAGCATTGACATTTCTTTTTGCAAGTTGCCTGAGTTTTCAATATTGCAGAAATACTGCCCATGACCTCCATTGTTAATTTCACTTTGATAAGTCATCAATTCTGAATATGGCGAATCCGCTTCTTCCTGCGTCCACAGTTCCCACATTTTGTTCCATTTTAGCTGTTCTTCCGTTAATTCAACTTTCTTTTTCTTGAACAAATCAAACAATCCCATAAAAACAATACCTCCATATCATCATCTAACTAATTTATTATATCACACACTCTCTGAAATTACAATCTGGTGTGGGTGTCCCGTCAACACTTATTCACTATTACTTCTTACTTATTACTTTCCAAAAAATCGAACCGAAGGTTAGTGAATAGTGAAGAAGTAAAAAGTAAGAAGTAAGCCCCAAGAACTTTCGTCCTTGGGGCTTTGGAGGTGCCACCCGGATTTGAACCGGGGATCAAGGTTTTGCAGACCTATGCCTTACCACTTGGCTATGGCACCGTGTTATTAAGTTATGCGGCATTATGGGCTTTTATGCTAAAAAAAATGGAGCGGATGACGAGGCTCGAACTCGCTACCTCCACCTTGGCAAGGTGGCGCTCTACCAGATGAGCTACATCCGCACCTGTTGGTGCCTCCGGCCGGAATCGAACCAGCGACACGTGGATTTTCAGTCCACTGCTCTACCAACTGAGCTACAGAGGCATAGAAATGACCTGTAATATAAATTACAGGTCACTCAATGGCGACCCGGAACGGGCTCGAACCGTCGACCTCTAGCGTGACAGGCTAGCGTTCTAACCAGCTGAACTACCGGGCCAAATGGTGGGAACAACAGGGCTCGAACCTGTGACCCTCTGCTTGTAAGGCAGATGCTCTCCCAGCTGAGCTATGCTCCCACGTTGGCGTTGCTCTCGTCAAGCAACGTACTGTATAATACACTACTTTTCCGAAATTGTCAAACCTTTTTTTAAAAAAATTTCAAAAAATTTTAAGTTTTTTTATTATTCCTTTTACGCATTATAATTGCGCCGTCAAAGAATTATAATCCGCCTGCCAAACACACGGTAAGGCAGGCAAAAAAGCATAAATTATTCAGACATTTTAAGAATCTCGGCAGGCGTGAACCTGTATTTTTTATCGCAGAAATGACAGCTTACCTCTGTTACGGGATCGTTTGCCATTTCCTTAAGCTCGTCTTTACCGAGAGTAAGCAGAGCCTTGGCAACTCTGTCTTTTGAACAGTTGCACTTATACTCGGGGTTTGAAGTGTCAAGGAAATCAAGCTCAAACTTTTTGAGCACGCTGCGGCAAATCTGCTCGGGTGTCATACCGCTTGTGAGCATCTGCGTAACCGACGGAATATCTTGGATGCACTCTTCAACCAGGTCAATGGTGTCATCCATAGCGGTGGGCAGAAGCTGAATAATAAAGCCGCCTGCCGCCTGAATTGTGAGGTCGGGATTAACAAGCACGCCCAGAGCGCACACGGTGGGTGTCTGCTCACTTGTGGCGAAATAGCTTGTGATATCCTCGGCAATTTCGCCCGTAACAATCGGCACCTGACCGATATACGGCTCTTTCATTCCGAGGTCTTTCATAACGGTAAGAGTGCCGTTTGTGCCTACCGCACCTGCAACGTCAAGCTTACCTTTGATATTGAGGGGAATTTCAACAACGGGGTTTGCAACGTAGCCTCTGACGTTGCCGAAGCTGTCCGCAACGGCAATAACCGAGCCGGCAGGGCCATCGCCGTTAATACGCAGAGTTACGCTGTTATCTTTACCTTTTAAAACCGCACCCATCATTGATGCCGCCGTGAGCAGTCTGCCCAGAGCGGCTGAAGTTACGGCAGACGTGCGGTGAATCTGCTCCATTCTGTTAATAATGTCGGTTGAGTCAACTGCCATAACGGTCAAAGTACCGTCAACCGCTATCATTCTTACAAGTTCGCTCATAATATCACTTCTTCTTTGCTAAAAATACCGCACGCTCTGTTTCAGAGTGTGCTTTTTCTGTTGTCATATCGTCAAATACACCCACAACCTCAAAGCCTGCTTCTTCAAGCCACTTTGCGACGTCTGCAAGGTCATAAGCCCTCTCCGTGAAACTCTCGCAGGAGCGGTAATATACGCCTTCTTCCTCTTCGAAGAAATCAAGCGTAATATCAACACTGCAATCATCCTCGTTATAACTGTTTTGCCACACACAGTAAAGCTCGTCAAGGTCATAAACAAAGGCATTGTCGGCAAGTACGTTTTTGTGTTTGAACTGTGTATTGACGTCAAACGCAAACGCTCCGCCCTTATTCATAAAGAGCGAAACCTTTTCAAATGTATGTCTGACCTGCTCTGCATCGTCAAGGTGATTGATGCTGTCCAGCACACATACGGCGCAGTCAACCGTGCCGTAAAGGTCAATATCGTCCATACTCTGGTTGAGCAGCAGAATCTGCTTGCCGCTTTCAAAAGCCTTTTCACGCGCCGCATTGAGCATACCGATGCTTGAATCAACGCCGATAACGTCAAATCCCCTCTCTGCCATTGCCACGGATATGCTGCCCGTGCCGCAGGCAAGGTCAAGCAGAATGCCGTCCTTTATCCCGCACAACGAAACAAGCCTGCAAAAATAATCTGCACGCTTCTCATATTCAACGTTATCTGTCAGCAAATCATAGAAACGGGAGAAATTATCATAAGACATTATTCTTCCATCCTCTTAAAAATCTCTTCGTAACCGTTGCAACCGTACTGCAGTGAGCGGTTGACACGGCTGATTGTTGCGGTGCTTGCGCCTGTTTCGTTTACGATATCGCTGTAAACCTTTTTATCACGCAGCATCTTTGCAACAACAATTCTCTGCGAAATGGATTTTATCTCTGTAACGGTGCAAAGGTCCTCAAAAAAATCATAGCATTCTTCCATTGTCTGCAGGTTAAGAATTGCCTGAAAAAGGAAATCAACGTTCTTATCTTTAATTTTGCTCATTTTGAACCGCCTTTCGTTTTTGCGCTTTTACACTTTAATATTTTAACACGTGAAACGTAAAAAGTAAAGTAAAATTTTAAAAAAGCAAATAAAATATATTTCAAGAAAATCAAATTGGCTATTGCACGCAAGGAATAAAATGTATATAATAGTGTAAGCAAATGCTGACGGAGGTTTATTATGACAGATTCATATATCAAGGCGTTGATTAACTACGCAGTTAAAAACAATCTGATTGAAGAAAGTGACAGATATTACTGCACAAACGCCGTTCTTTCAATGCTTAAGATGGACGCATATGACGACAGTTGCGAAGCAGCAGATGGTGAAATCAACGAGATTCTTGACAAGCTTTGCGACGTTGCCGCAGAAAAAGAGATTATCATTGATTCAATTACATACAGAGACCTTTTTGATACGGCGATTATGGGTGTGCTGACACCCAGACCCTCACAGGTTATCGAAAAGTTTAACGCTCTTTATGCCGAATCACCCGAAAAGGCAACAGATTACTATTATAAACTCAGCGGCGACACAAACTATATCCGCCGTGACAGAATCGCAAAGATTCTTAAATGGCAGCAGACGGGCGAATACGGCACAATTGACATAACCGTCAACCTTTCAAAGCCGGAAAAAGACCCCAAGGCAATCGCCGCCGCAAAGAATGCACCGCAGTCGGGTTATCCCAAATGTATGCTCTGCAGAGAAAACGAGGGCTACGCAGGCAGAGTTGATTTCCCTGCAAGACAGAATCACAGAATTATTCCCATCACAATTGACAATTCACCGTGGTTTATTCAGTATTCACCCTACGTTTATTATAACGAGCACTGCATTGTTTTCAACAGCAAGCATCTGCCGATGACCATTGATAAATCCGCTTTTGCAAAGCTGCTTGAATTCACCGCACTTTTCCCCCATTATTTCATCGGTTCAAATGCTGACCTACCCATCGTTGGCGGCTCAATCCTCAGCCACGAGCATTTTCAGGGCGGCAGATTTGAGTTTGCCATGGAGCGTGCACCTATCGAAACAAAAATCAGCTTTGCAGGCTTTGAGGATATCGAAGCAGGCATCGTGAAATGGCCTATGTCAACAATCCGTCTGCTTTCTGACAGCCGCGAAAGACTTGTTGACCTTGCAGACAAAATCCTCACCAAATGGAGAGCTTACAGCGATGAAAGCGCATTCATTTTTGCCCAAACAGACGGTACACCCCACAACACAATAACGCCCATTGCAAGACGCAGGGGCGAAAAGTTTGAGCTTGACCTTGTTCTGCGCAACAACATCACCACAGACGAGCATCCCATGGGCGTTTATCACCCCCACGCAGAGCTTCACCACATCAAAAAGGAAAACATCGGTCTGATTGAGGTTATGGGTCTTGCGGTGCTTCCTCCCAGACTCAAGCCCGAGCTTGAAGCGCTTGCAGATGCAATTGTCAGCGGCAAGGATTTGCGTGCAAACGAGCTGACCGCAAGCCACGCAGACTGGGCAGAGGAATTCATCAAGGAATATGACGAAATCAACGCAGAAAACGCAATGAGCATCATCGAAGCCGAGGTCGGCAAGGTGTTTGCCAAGGTGCTTGAGCACGCAGGTGTTTACAAGCGCAACGAAGAAGGCAAGGCAGCATTCCTTCGCTTTGTTGAATCGGTATAAAAATCAACGGCATCCAAGGGAACGAAGTCCCAAGGGTGCCGTTTTGTTTATTCAATTTCGTCCTCAATCAGCTTCATCAACGCACTGGGCTTCATACCCATTGCATCGGCAATTCTGAAAAAGGTTTCAATGGTCGGTTTGCGAACGCCTCTTTCGATTGCGCTCAGGTGAGTTCTGCCGATATCGGCAAGACCGCTCACGACCTCCTGCGAAAGACCTTTCTTTTCACGCACACTCTGTATAACTCTGCCAACCGCAACCGAATCAAGCATCACATCATCTCCTTACAACAGAATTGTAAGCTGATATACGCCTGTTTATGAATACATATGTTGACAATTGAACACAAATGTATTATAATTTCAGCATAAAGGAGGTTTTTCCGATGAACTGACATACAATTAGCATATGATATTTACATTATAGTAATATTATGGTATAATTATGGTACAAATTTTATTAAGGGGGATTTTTATGTCATTAATCAGTGGTCTTTTAGCCAAATTTCTTGCCTTGTTTATGTCCTTGATAACGTTTATCACAGGCTTATTCGGCGGAATATTTGCTCCGCCTGTTGACGGCTACGTTGCGCTTGAAAACACCTCAATCTCAATTTCAAACGGCAGATATATGATAATTGACAGCTACGATGAGTTTATTGAAGCTGTTGGCGAAATCAAAGACGAAACAGAAAAGTATGACGAAGAGTATTTTGAAGAAAAATCTCTTCTCGCATTCAGAGCAACCATACCGCAGACAAACTATGACGTTGTTTGCGATTCAATAGTTGAAATCGGCAACACGGTTACGGTTAATTATCACGTTGAAAACAACGGAGAAATCGGGTTGACCGTAGTTTCATCGCAGGCGGTGCTTGTTGAAATCAGCAAGGATATTGAAACGGCAAACATTATATATTTACCCCCTCCTACGCTGGCGAGGGTTTGATTCAAAGCTTGTTTTGCACACAAGAATTGTGTCGCTGCCGATAACGTCAATATCTTCCCAGCAGATACGTATTCGCTCCCGTCTGCCGCAGATGCCGAAATATTTCGGTCTGCCGTAAACAATCAGCGCCACCACCCTGCCGCAGCTTTTATCAACCTCAATGTCACTCACAAAGCCGAGCCTGCAGCCGTTTGATTTGTTGATTATCTCCTTGCACCGCAGTTCGGTTATGCAACAGTTCATCAGCATCACTCCGTATGTATAATAACGTTATTATATATTATGCCGTGAGGAGTGAAAGGTTGACGAAAACAAACGTAAACAATAATTATAACAATGCTTATCCGTCAATCTTCCGACATAACAGATTGAATGATTATTATTGAATTCATTCTTATTAATATTATTATTATTTCCCTTAATTCGGTTAAGGTTCTGAACTTAATCTCGTTAAGGTCTTGAGTTTACTTTCGTTAAACCCTGCCATTCATAAACAAAAAGCCCCCGACAATGGTCGGGGGTTTGTTTGTATTATCAGTCAAAAAGATAAACTCTTGTTTCGTAAGGCTTTGTTACAAAGGTGTTGAGGGTGTTATCCTTGACCTCATAGTTTGAAAGCATAAGCTTGCCCTTGCTCAGGTTAAAGCCGTCGGGTGCGGTGAAGCTGACAGGCTTATCGGTGAAAGAGTTGATAACAAGCATACGCTTGCCCTCATAATTTCTCTCATAAACAAAGAGGTTGCGGCTGTGCTTATAGTGCAGCTTGAAATCGCCGTAAATGCAAATCTCGTTTTCCTTGCGGAATTTAAGAAGCTTGCGGTAATAATTGAGGATTGAATTTTCGTCCTTTTCAGCCGCTTCAACGTTAATCTCGGTATAATTGGGGTTGACGGTAAACCAGGGCTTATCCGCCGTTGTGAAGCCTGCATTCTTTTCTGCCGACCACTGAACGGGTGTTCTTGCATTGTCGCGTGAAGCACGGTTTGCAACCTTAAGGAACATCTTGTCCGTGAAGCCGAGCTTTTTGAAAAGCTGATATGTACTCTTTACCTGTGTATCGGTGTAATCGTCAACGCTGTCAAACTTTATGTTGAGCATACCGATTTCCTGACCCTGATAGATAAAGGGTGTACCGCTCTGGCAGATATACATTGTTGCAAGCATCTTGCCGCTTTCAACCCTGTAGTTTTCATCGCCGTAACGGCTGATGATACGGGGCTGGTCGTGGTTTTCAATATAGTTTGCATTCCACGCAATGCCGTAAAGCTTGTTCTGCCATCTGTTATAGGCATTTTTAAGCTTTTTGAGGCTGAAAGGCATCGGAATCCAGCTGACCATAAAGCTGTCGGCTTCCATATGCTGGAAGTTGAACATCATATTAAGCGTCTGCTGAGGACCTTCTTTGATGAAGCGAAGTGCAAGCTTCGGGGTCATCATCGGTGCTTCGCCGACTGTCATACAGTCATAATTATCGGTAACTTTTCTGAATTCGGTGAGATATTCGTCAAGATGAGGTCCGCATTTATAATGCTCCATACCGCACGCAACGGGAATGGGGAAGCCGTTGGGCAGACCCTCTTTTTTGGAAATAAAGGTGATAACATCCTCACGGAAGCCGGCAACGCCCATATCGAGCCAGAAACGGATGATATCCTTGATTTCTTCACGCACCTTGGGGTTATCCATATTGAGGTCGGGCTGCTCCTTTGCAAAAAGGGTCAGATACCACTGGTCAAGATGCTCATTATAATGCCAGCCCGGACCTGCAAAGGTCGAAAGCCAGTTATTGGGCGGCTTTTTGCCGTTGGGTTTCTTGCCGTCACGCCAGAAATAATAGTCGTGGTAGGGGTTATCCTTACCTTTTTTGCTTTCAATAAACCACTGATGCTCGTCAGAGGTGTGGTTGATAACAAGGTCCATAATAATTTTAAGTCCCTTGCTGTGTGCGGCATCAAGAAGCTCTTTGAATTCTTCAACCGTGCCGTATTCGGGTGCGATTGATTTATAGTCGGCAATATCGTAGCCGTAGTCGTGCTGGGGTGACTTATAAAGGGGTGAAAACCAGATTGCATCAACGCCGATGCTCTTGATATAATCAAGTTTTTCCATAACGCCCTTGATGTCGCCAATACCGTCGCCGTTACCGTCGCGGAAGCTTCGGGGCCACACCTGATAGACGGACATTTCTTTATACCAATGCTTTTTGATTTCTGCCATTACTCTCTTCCTTTCATATATCAAAGAATAATATTACCCAAAACAATTGTTTCGCCTGCAGTTACGGTAAGCTCAAACGAGCCGATTTCTTCGCCTGCTTCGTTTCTGATAACGGCTGTGCCGCTGCCTTCTTTGGTAACAAACGAGAAACTGCCGTCTGTAAGCACCGTATATACAACGCCGCCGAATTCAACCGTTGCCGCTTTTCTGGGAGGCAATTTACCGCTGACGGTACCAACGGTCAAGTCTGTTCTTTTTATTGCCTCTTCAACCGCAAGCTTTGCGTTGACCATAGGATAATCCATAGTCTGAACGTGGAACTGATATTCTTTATCTTTATTAACCGTTGCCACGCTGTCAGTCGATGTGACAAGAATTTCTTTAACCTCTTTGCCCGTAAAATCGGGATTGATTGACCAGACAAGACCTGCAACGCCCGTCACGCACGGTGCTGACATTGAAGTGCCTGATTTATAGGTATAATCGCTTATTGCAGGGTCGCCGCAACTGTAAACCATAGAGCCGGGTGCCGCAATATCAATATACGGACCGACGTTTGAATAGCTAGCCTGAACAAAGTCTCCGCCGCCGTCATTCACAGCCGCCGAAACGGCGATTATTCTGTCGAGGATTTCTTCTGCAGGGATATCATATTTGCCTGTATAAACGTTTTTATCGGTTATCGCCGTGAAGTGACCGTTATTTGAGGAATCAATCGGCTCGCCCCACTCGTTGCCGTTGCCTGCCGACTGAACTACAAGGAAGTCATAGCCTTTATCAAGCAGCGAAGCCATGGTCAGGGACATCGCACGGGGCTTTATTGTTCTGTCATACAAGCTTGCCTTACTCATCCTTACGGATGCCGAAATGCCCAGTGACATATTGATAACCTTTGCGCCTGCCTGAACAAGCTCCGTGAAGCCGAAGTAAATTGCAATTTCGGTAAACCAGAATTGCAGGCTTGACGTATCGGGATTCCAGTCAACGCAGATCAGGTCTGCGTGGTCGCAGATGCCCGAAATACCCGTTGTGTTGTTTCGTTCAGCGGCAATTATGCCTGCAACGTGGCAGCCGTGGTCAGACGGACGGTTTTTGCGTTCACGCTTTGCGTTGGGAAAGCTTATTTTGCCTGCAAGCTCGGGGTGTTCAAGGTCAAAACCGCTGTCAAGCACGCCGATGCTCACAGGCTGATAATATGCCTCGTAATCCCACGCCTGTCTGGCATCAATGGCTTCAAGCCACCAGTTTCTGCCGTTCGGACTGAGCTCATTCCAGACAACGGGTGTTTCCGCCATAAAATCTTCCTCTGCTGCGTAGTCAAACGGATCATCCGGTGTTGTCTGTTCCGCAACCTTGCTCAGATAAAGAGGCATTGCAAGTGCCACGCCGTCAAGAGCGTCAATCCTTTCACTTTCAGAAAGAGCCTGCTCGTGTGACATATTGTAAGTTCTTATAACATAAAGCTCAATGGGTGTGCACCAGCCGACAAGCGTTCCGCCGCATTCGCCAAGAACTTTCGCTTTTTCAGACAAAGCCATTCCGCCGTCAAGAAAAACAGCAACAGTATCCTTGACATAGCCTGTTTCGCTGTCAATCAATCCGATATCATCGCTGCCGATATCGTTCAGAAAATCGTCTTTGACCGACTGCACGGCATAGGGTATGCCGTTTATGCCCGAATAAATAACGTCAATAATCGAATTGAGAGTGCCGTAGAGTGTGCCTGTAACGAAAACAACGATTGACATCAGAAATGCAATAGCGTTATTGAGCATATATACAACTCCTTGTATTTTTAGTGTTTAGCTCTCTTTTTATTGAAATCAAACCACTCCTGCGGAAGCTGTGTAAGAATAACCGCAGTGAACATAACAGCACAGCCGATAAAGCCTCTTGAATCCAGCTTCTGACCAAGAAGAAGCCAACCGAAAATAACCGAAAAAACAGATTCAAGGCAAAGCAAAACCGAGGCAACCGTGGGATTTGTGTATTTCTGACCGAAAATCTGCGCCGTGAAAGCAATTCCGCAGCTACCGACACCTGCATAAACAAGCGGAAGCCATGCGCCTGCAATATCACTGAGCTTCGGTTCTTCAAAAATAAACATACAAACAACCGAAAGCAGACCTGCAAAGAAAAACTGCGCGCAGGAAAGCGCCATACTGTCTACCTTGTTGCAGAAATGGTCGATAACAAGAATGTGTGCCGCAAAGGCAAATGAGCAAAGTATTGTGACCAGCTCACCCTTGCGGATGCTGAAATCACCCGGCTTGATGCTCAGAAAATAAAGACCCACAACGCCGAGTGCAACGCCGACCCAGATGTTGATTTTGAGTTTTCGCTTAAGAAAAATGCCGAAAAGCGGAACAATAACCATATAAAGAGCGGTTATGAAGCCAACCTTGCCGACGTAGAGATATTTAAACGCTTCCTGCTGAAGATTTCCGCCGATAAAAAGCGGAATGCCGCAGCATATACCGCCGATTATAACGTCTTTGAGCGGAAATTTCTGTCTGTCTTTGGCAGGGAGCCGTGAGTTTTCTTTTTTAAATCTGAAAAGAACAGGCGGCAGAAGTACGATGCCACCAAGAACGGTTCTTAACCCGTTGAAGGTGAATGTGCCGATTGATGCGCCCTCACTTTGGGCAACGAACGAAAGACCCCACACAACCGCCGCAAGAATGCAATAAAACGGTCCGAGAATTTTATCTTTTTTGATAACCTATCACTCCAAAACAATCAACCGCCCACAGAGAAAAACTGCGGGCGGCGGAAAACAAAATTATTCAGCAGCTTCTTCTGCAACAGCTTCAACTGCTTCTGCTGCTTCTTCTGCAACTTCTTCAGTTGCTTCGGGCTCGATGAGAGCACGGATTGTAAGGCTTACGCGCTTCTTATCATAATCGTTACCTGTGATTTTGCAGGTAACCTTATCGCCTGCCTTAAGAACATCCTGGGGCTTGCGGATGTGTCTGTCAGCAATCTGTGAGGTGTGGATAAGACCGTCAATGCCGGGGATAACCTTTGCAAATGCGCCGAAGGTTGTGAGGCCAACGATTTCAGCCTCGATAACTGTGCCTTCGGGATAGTTCTTCTTAAGGATTTCCCAGGGATTGTCCTCGTCTCTTCTGTAGCCGAGAGAGATCTTTTTATTTTCAGCGTCAAGAGCCTTGATGAAAACGTCAACTTCCTGACCGACTTCCATAACTTCAGCGGGATTCTTGATGCGCTTCCAGGACATTTCGGAAATATGTACCATACCGTCGATGCCGCCGATATCAACGAATGCACCATAGTTGGTAAGTGACTTAACAACGCCGTGGTAGGTCTGACCGACTTCAGCCTGTGCCCAGAAAGCTTCGGAAGCTTCCTTCTTTGCTTCTCTGAGAACGGCACGGATTGAGCCGACAGCTCTTCTGCGCTGCTTATTAACTTCGATAATGCGGAACTTAACTGTCTTCTTGAGAAGGCTTTCAAGTTCTTCGTCACGGCGCTCTGTAGCAAGTGAAGCGGGGATGAATACGCGAACGTTGTTGCTTACAACAAGTACGCCGCCCTTGATTACTTCAGCAACTGTTCCCTCAAGGATTCTGCCGTCTTCTTCTGCCTCAATGATATCAACCCATGCCTTCTGAGCGTCAAAGCGTCTCTTGGAAAGCATAACGGTTCCTTCTGCGTCGTTTGTTTTCATGATGATGAGATCAAGCTCATCGCCTACTTTAAGCTCTGCTGCAGCGTTAGATGTGGGGTCTGCGCTGTATTCATCCATAGGAATGTAGCCGGCATGCTTTCTGCCGATATCAACCTGGATTTCTGTGGGTGTGATACCCATAACAACGCCTTTTACCTTCTGGTCTGTGCTCATGCTGCTGAGTGATGCCTCAAGAGCTGCTGAAAAGTCCATTTCTTCGGTTGTCATTGCTTCAGAAGGCACCTCCTCTACCTGCAGATTTGTGGTTTCCTTTACGATTTCGGACATTTCTAAAAGTACCTCCTTAATTATTGCGGAAGGGGTTGACGCCCCTGCCGTCACACCGATCGCGGTGTATTGGGAAAAATCTATGGTCCTGAGCTCGCTGGCTCTTTCCACCAAAAATGTATCGCAGTTTTCACTGCACACGGCTTTAAGCTTGACCGTGTTTGAGCTGTGTCTGCCGCCGATGACAATCATACAGTCGCTCTGTTTTGAGAGTTCAGCTGCTTCTTCCTGCCTTTTTCGGGTAGCAGAGCATATTGTATCAAATATTTTCGCATTTGTACAGTATATTTTTATT
>JAZNBM010000178.1:0-1946 GCA_045587045.1 Acutalibacteraceae bacterium
GTCGCCCTTTTCGGCAACGGGAAGCTCTGCTTTGCGTGCGATTTCACGTATTTCGTCTTTTGTAAGACCTTCAAGCGGAAAAACAGTTTTTGAAAGCTGCTCTTGGGTGAGCCTGAAAAGAAAATAGCTCTGGTCTTTTGAACTTTGTGAGCGCTTGAGCAGATATCTGCCGCCGCAATTTTCAATTCTGGCATAGTGACCCGTTGCAATGCAGTCACAGCCGATTTCAAGAGCATAATCGAGCATTACGCCGAACTTTATTTCTTTGTTGCATTCAATACAGGGGTTGGGCGTTCTGCCGCTGCAGTATTCGCTGATGAAAGGAGAAATTACCTTTTGAGCAAAAACCTCTCTGCGGTCAAGAATTTTCAATTCAATTCCCAGCTTGTCAGCAATCCGTTTTGCGTCGGCAATGTCGGAGTCGGCCGCCGATTCGGGTTTAAGGCGCAGAATAATGCCCGTCACGTCATAGCCTTGTTCTGAAAGGAGATATGCCGCAACAGCACTGTCAACGCCGCCGCTAAGACCGATAGCCGCTTTCATTTTTGAATCACCCCTGTTTATCTTATCATTTTATTATAACATATAATATAATCATTTCCAATAGCCGCAACAATTATATTTTTCGCTGATTTCAAAAATTCCAAAGACGAAAAAACAGAATAAAATCAACGAAAAATTATACATTTCAATTGAATTTTATGCTCATAAATTCAAAAAACACTTGAAGATTTCGGCAAAATAATATATAATTAGTGTATATTGAGGTAATCTGCACTCAAAAGGTACTTTTTGCCGCGAATGCGTTACCCTGCTTAAATTTTTGAAAGAGGTTAATTGAGAATGGGCGGAGATTTGCATTGTCATACGAAACTTTCTGACAGCTCTATGGGTATTGATGATCTCATCGTGCTCGCTCAGAAAAGAGGAATAAACACAATTGCCATCACGGACCGTGACTGCCAGGCAGGTACGGTCAGAGGCAAAATAATCGGTGAACGCAGAGGAATTACGGTAATTCCCGGCGTTGAAATTTCATGTTATGATTCCAAAAGAGAAAAATACGTCGAGATGCTCTGCTACCTCAGCGACAGCCCCGACAGGCTTGAGGGTCTTTGCCACCGTAACATAGTTGCACGCAAAAAGGCAAGTCAGCTTATGACTCTTAAAATTGCACGCAAATATCCCATCACACCCGAGCTTGTTCTCAAGTGTGCTACGGGTTCAACAGCGGTTTTTGTGCAGCATATTATGCACGCTCTTATGGAGTGCGGTCTCACAGACAAGCTCTACGGCGACCTTTACTATGAGCTGTTCTCACCCGAAAGTCCCGATAACGTTCTTGTCAAGGCAGGTTATCCCGAGCCTTCTGAGGTTATTGAGGCAATCCACGAGGCAGGCGGCATTGCGGTGCTTGCACATCCTTCAACAGAAAAAGACGTTGAAATCCTTAAAGAGCTTGCGGCAAACGGACTTGACGGCGTTGAAATATGGCATCCTTCAATCAGCGATGAGCAGAAGGATTTGCTTATGAACGTTGCTCGTGAAAACAATCTGCTTTCAGTTGGCGGAACGGAGTTTATGGGTATGTATTCAAAGCAGCCCGTATCTCTCGGCGCTTGCGAAACACCCGATGCGGCGGTGAAAGCGCTTATGAGCTACAAAACAAAAATGAAAAAACGCAGAGCAGCAGCTGCGGCTGAATAATCTCTGACGTTCAATAAAGGCAAAGGGGGAAGTGCCTTGAGAAACAACGATGAAGACATAAAGATTTTTCATCCTAAAAAAACAGACGGTGCAGGCGGAGACCTGATGCATCTTGCAGCGCTTACCGATGTATACAGACGAAACGGCAATATGGAAAAAGCCGTTAAACTCGGTGAGAAATTTGCAACCATTGTTCCCGAAGACGAGTTTCCGAGGGATGCGGCAAAGCTCCAGAATAA
>JAZNBM010000179.1:0-3462 GCA_045587045.1 Acutalibacteraceae bacterium
ATACGAAAGAGGTGCTAACGAATTACCCCTGCATCACATGATAAAGCTTTGTGATTATTACGGCGTTTCGGCAGACTATTTTCTTGGCAGAAATCCCGATAAAAACTGAAAATTCAATCAAAAAGCGACTTGTATCAGAAATTCACCGATGCAAGCCGCTTCTTATTATTCAGTTTTGCTTTAAGGCAAGCACTTATGCTTCAAAGCTTTCGCAAGGCTCTTTTGAAAGTTCAACTTTCATCACGCCGCCCGAAGTGATTTCGGCATAGGTCAAATAGGGTCTTATTACTTTTTCGCCGTTGAAATACACCGCCGCAATATAGGGATATTCCTCGGGGTCTTTGTCGCATTCAACCGCAAACGCTTTATCCGCAGTGCAGGAATGATATTTAGGGTCAAGTCTGATTTTTGCCGATTTGAAAAGCGGAGTGTTTATATAGTATTCATCGTTTGCAGGGCAAACCTGAGCAAATCCGAACGCCGACAAAACGTACCACGCCGAAAGCTGACCGACATCCTCGTTGCCGCAGAAACCAAAAGCACCCGTGCGATAGGCTTCTTTCTGCACACGCCTTGTCCAGTACTGCGTTCTGTCGGGCTTGCCGAGAATATCAAAATAATGCGTTATGTTGTGGCAGGGTTCGTTGGAATGGTTATAATCCTCATTCCACAAACGCTTGAAATCCGCCTTTTCAAAGAAGCGTTCAAGAAGTTCCAACGTTCTTTCTTTACCGAAAAGCTCGCTCAACCCCTCAACGTCATACGGAACAAACCACGACTGCTGATAGATGTTGCTTTCGACCGTGCCGTCATCGTCATATTCGTCCTGCTCAAAAACAAACGAGCCGTCGCTGTATCTGGGCGCCATAAATCCGAGCTGTTCATTGTAATTTTCGGGGTATCTTTTTGCACGGTCCATAAAGAACTCATAATCTTCGTTTTTGCCAAGAACCTTTGCAAGCTTTGCCATTGTATAGTCCGCAAGCAGAAGCTCAAGCGTATCACTCAGCCTTTCGGGCACGTAAGCGTCTTTCAGATACTGCTCGCTCTTGCGTCTGACCGTGGCGAAAGGCTTGCCTGCAAATTCATCTGCGCAGAGAGCCGAAGCTTTTGAAATATCATAAAGCTTTTGCACGTCAAAATTGCGTATTCCTTTTATATAAGCATCCGAAGCCATAATAACCGCAGGGTCGCCAACCATGCTCTTTGAATCGTTGCTCAGGACCTCCCATCGGGGCAGAGAAGTGCCTTTGTGCTCTGCGATTCTGAGCAGAGAATTCACCTCATCGTTGACCGTTTCGGGGTTGATGAGAGTCAGCAGCGGAAATTCGCTTCTGTAAACGTCCCAACCGCTGAACACGGTGCGGTGAGTATATTCCGCTTCAAAAATATCGTTTGCAATGGTGAATCTGCCGTCTGTATCCGCCGCAATTCTCGGGTCAAGCAAAACGTGATAAAGGCAGGTGTAAAACAGCTTTTTATCCGTTTCGTTGCTGCCCTCAACGTTTGCGCCGTCAAAGGCTTTTTCCCATTTATCAAACGCAGCTTCAGCCATAGCGTCAAAATCAAAACCGTATGTATCAGCTGCAAAATTCTTTCTTGCGCCGTCAATGTCGGTGTATGAAATTGCACATTTTATAATAAGCGGCTCATTCAGCTCATTACCGAATTCGGCAATCATACCTGCATCCTTGTGTTCGAAGCTTTTTATGCCCTCTTGTGCAAACTCTTCGTTTGCAAAAAAGCGCATCGACTTTGCAGGAACAGACGTTTCAACAACAAAATAAAGATTATATGAAATATTTCCGCCGCCTCTGCCGAGGCCGCCGCCCGCAGGTGTGCAATGAACACTGCCCTCAATTCTGCGGTCGTTTATGATTTCAATTTTTTCAAAATCAGCGTGTCCGCCGATTCTGCGTGAAAAATTAAAAATTACTCTTGCATCTGAATTATGCGGATACGCAAAGCGAAGCATACCTGTTCGTTCGGAAACGGTTGTTTCTGCTTTTATTCCGTAGCGGTCAAGCAAAACGGAATAATATCCCGCCTTAGCTGTTTCGTTTTCGTGGCTGAACGCAGATTTCCAGCCTTCTGTTCCTTTTTCAAACGGCACCTCTTCATTGCTTCCGCTGCGCAAATCCGTTTTGCCTGTCACGGGCATTATCTGAACGTTGCCGAGGTCGCCGTACCAGCCTATTCCGCTCATTCGGTTAAGGCTGAAGCCTTCAATTGAATTTTGGCAAAAATTATATCCCGTGCCGTTATCGCCGCCCGTTACCGTATCGGGCGAAAGCTGAACCATACCGCCGGGCACACAGGCACCGGGGTAAGTCTTTCCGCCGCCGTGAAAGGATTCTTCCTGTTCATCGCCAACGGTACCTATCATCGGGTCAACGTATTCTGCTTTTTTCATTGTATCACCTATATCTTTGGAATTTCCGTCATTCTGAGCTTTGCACAGCCGTAAGGATAAAGAATGATTTCTTCTTCGCTGCCAAGAGCCTGAGTTGACTCGGGAACCTTTGCACAAACGGTATCATAACCGTCCTCAAAGCCCCAGTTAATCTTTTTAACGCCTGTTTTTATTGTAACAGGCGGATTTTTTGACGAAAACGGAACATCAGTCACACCGCTCCGTCTGATTTCAAGTTCATCGGCACTGTAAGCGTAATTCCAATCCGAAACGGGAATCAGTTCATAGTCGCAATAAGGGAATTTACGCTCAACGCCGTCTTTTTCATATTCGTGCATTTTTGTTTCATATTCAATCGGTACAGAGAACACAAGTGAACCGCATCTGACGGTTTTAAGCTTGTGAGGTCTGTCAACGAAGGTCGGCTTCACGTCAAAAGCAACGTTAATTTCAAGCTTTTCGCCTGCAATCAGGTCAAAGGAAAGCTCCTTTGCATCAGTTGCCTCACCGTTAACGGTAAGATTCTCTGCAAAAGACGGAATTCTGATTTTAAAAGTTATCGCTTCGTTGACCTCAACGTTATATTTAAAACTGTTTTCAAACGGATAGTTTGTTTCAACCGTGATATGTTCGTTCTTTGTTTTAAGCTCTGACGGTACGGGAAAAACGTTGATAACGGTATCACCGCTGTGCATAAATGCAGAAAGGGCAAACTTTGGCCACGCCTGATTGAAGTTTGCGGTGCAGCAGCCGTAATTCGGCTCAAGACCGAAAAGATGTGATTCAGAGCCGTTTGTTCTGAAAATTGCCTTGCCCGGGAATGCAACGCAGGCAATCTGGTTGCTCATCTGGTCATACTGGTGTGTCCACATATCGTCGCTGATTGTTGCAGGCAGGGCATTAAAGGCGAGCATTTCGAGCCTTTCCGCCCATTTGTTTTCGCCCGTACAGGCAAAAAGATGCTCATATGAATACATCTGCTCCGCAACGGAACAAAGCTCCGTGCCCTGAATCGGACTCAGACCCGAAAGGCACTCGTCACCCGTAAA
>JAZNBM010000180.1:0-3881 GCA_045587045.1 Acutalibacteraceae bacterium
TATGGAGCTTCACATCGGCCCGATGAGAAACAACAACACCCTTATGTTTAACAGAATCGGTCCCGATGCAGGTTTTGATTCGATTGACGACAGAGAAATTGCAGGTAAGCTTTCAAGATTCCTTGACAGCCTTGCAGTTAAGGAAAAACTGCCCAAGACCGTTCTCTTTACGCTTAACCCAAAGGACAATTACGTTTTGGGTACGATGCTCGGCAACTTCCAGAATTCAGATGCCGAGAGCAAAATTCAGTTCGGTTCCGCATGGTGGTTCAATGATAACATAGACGGTATGAGAGAGCAGATGAAGGCCTTGGGCAACCTCGGTGCGCTTGGTAAATTTGTCGGTATGGTAACGGATTCACGTTCATTCCTCTCATATCCCAGACACGAATATTTCCGCCGCATTATGTGCGGTCTGCTTGGCGATATGGTTGAAAACGGACTTTATCCCTTTGATGAAAAAGAAATCTGCAAAATTGCGGAAGATATTTCATACAACAATGCCGCAAAATATTTCGGCATCAGATGATTAACACAGAAAGGATGAAATCAATGGCAAAATATGTTCTTGCTCTCGATCAGGGCACAACAAGCTCAAGGGCGATTATCTTCGATAAAAAAGGCAACATTGTCAGCAAAGCTCAGAATGAATTCGAGCAGATTTATCCTAAAGCAGGCTGGGTTGAACATGACCCTCTTGCCATACTTTACAGCCAGTTTCAGGCAGTTGCAAACTGCATTATTTCGGGCGGAATCAAGCCCAGTGAAATTGCAGGCATCGGCATAACGAATCAGCGCGAAACAACAATTCTCTGGGACAGGCAGACAGGCAAACCCGTTTATAACGCTATTGTTTGGCAGTGCCGCAGAACGGCAGAGCTTTGCGAAGAGCTTAAGGCAAGAGGTCTTGAAGAATACGTTAAAGACAAAACAGGTTTGCTGATTGATGCCTATTTCTCAGGCACAAAAATCAAGTGGATTCTCGATAACGTTCCTGAAGCAAGAATTCTTGCCGATGAAGGCAGACTTCTTTTCGGTACGGTTGAAACATGGCTTATCTGGAACCTCACGGGCGGAAGTGTTCACGTTACGGATTATTCCAATGCGTCTAGAACAATGCTTTTTGATGTTGACAAACTTTGCTGGGACAAATATCTTTGTGACCAGCTTGGCATTCCCATGTCCATTCTCCCCGAGCCCGTTCCGTCAAGCAAGGTTTACGGCAGAGTGGCAAAAGGCATTCTCGGTCTTGAAGCTTTGGAGGGTATTCCGATTTGCGGTGCTATCGGTGACCAGCCTGCGGCACTTTTCGGCCAGGGCTGTTTTGAAGCAGGTCAGGCAAAGAATACATACGGCACCGGATGTTTCCTGCTTATGAATACAGGCAAAACCCGTGTAAAATCAAAGAATAACCTTGTAACAGGTGTTGCCTGGGGTATTGGCGATAAGGTTGAATACGCAATTGAAGGCTCCGCATTCAATGCAGGCTCCGTTATCAAATGGCTCCGCGACGAGCTTCATATGATTGATTCGGCAAAGCGTTGCGATGAGCTTGCAGAAAGCGTTCCCGATGCAAACGGCATTTATTTTGTTCCCGCGTTTACGGGCCTCGGAGCACCTTATTGGGATATGTATGCAAGAGGCTGTGTCATAGGTCTCACAAGAGGTGTCAACAGAGCTCACGTTGCACGCTCGGTACTTGAAGCAATTGCGTATCAGGTAACAGACCTTCTTGAAGCGATGAAATCCGATTCGGATATAGATTTCACCGAGCTTCGCGTTGATGGCGGCGCAAGTGTCAGCAACATTATGATGCAGATTCAGGCGGATATGATAAGATGCAATGTCAACAGACCCAAAAACGTTGAAACAACCGCTCTGGGCGCAGCTTATCTGGCAGGTCTTGCTGTCGGCGTATGGGAAAGCACTGAAGAAATTCAGAACAACCGCTCCGTTGAAAGAGTATTTACTCCCGAAATGGATATAGCGAGAAGAAACGAACTCTATGACGGCTGGAAAAAGGCGGTCAAATGCTCTATGGGTTGGGCAAAATAACCTCAATAAACTTGGAGATGTAAAAAATGAATTATTTGGAGGAGTCACTGAAACTCCATTATGAATGGAAAGGCAAGCTTGAAACAAAAGCAAGAACAAAGGCTTCAAATAAGCAGGAGCTGTCGTTGGCATATACTCCGGGCGTTGCCGCTCCCTGCCTTGAAATTCAGAAAGATATAAACAAAAGCTTTGAACTCACACGCCGTTGGAATACTGTTGCCGTTATCACTGACGGTACGGCGGTGCTGGGACTCGGCGATATCGGTCCCGAAGCCGGTATGCCTGTTATGGAAGGCAAATGCCTTCTGTTCAAGGAGTTTGCTGATATTGATGCGATTCCGCTCTGCATCCGTTCAAAGGATACAGATGAAATTGTAAATACGGTTGCACTGCTTGCAGGCAGCTTTGGCGGAATTAACCTTGAGGATATTGCCGCACCAAGATGTTTTGAAATTGAAAGAAGACTTAAGGAACGCTGCGATATTCCTGTTTTCCACGATGACCAGCACGGTACGGCGGTTGGTGTGCTTGCGGCGGGGCTTAACGCACTCCGCTGTGTGGGTAAAAAAATTGAAAACTGCACAATAGCAATGAGCGGCGCAGGCTCGGCAGGTTCAGCCATAGCAAGGCTTCTTAATGCTTGCGGAGCAGGCAACATAATTATGAGTGACAGACAGGGCATTATCTGCAAGGGTGACGATTTGCCGCCTGCATTTGCGGAGCTTGCCGAATTCACAAACAAAAACCGTATCAAAGGCGGTCTTGCCGATGCAATGAAAGGCGCCGACGTTTTTGTGGGTGTTTCTGCGGCAGGTATTGTCAGCGAAGAAATGGTTGCATCAATGGCAAAGGATGCCGTTGTTATGGCAATGGCAAATCCCACGCCCGAAATTATGCCCGAGCTTTCTAAAAAAGCAGGTGCAGCCGTTATCGGCACCGGCAGAAGCGACTATCCTAACCAGATTAATAATGTGCTTGCTTTCCCCGGAATTTTCAGAGGAGCGCTTGACGTAAGAGCATCCGATATTACCGAAGAAATGAAGCTTGCGGCGGCCTACGCCATAGCAGGTCTTGTTTCGGAAGAAAAGCTTTGCCCGGAATACATTTTGCCCGAAGCTTTTGATGAAAGAGTCGGTCCTGCGGTTGCGGCTGCGGTGGCTCAGGCGGCAAGAGATGGCAATGTTGCACGAATATAAGCTGCAGATGTTGTGAATGATGCACAACATTAAGAAATATTTAACAAAGTTTTTTTATCAATACTATTGCTTTATTTTAAAAGTTGTGTCATAATTATTGGGTATATTGGGTTGAAGCGCTTCGCTTCGGCCTGTAACAATTTTTTTGACCGCCCAAAACCGGTCATCAGTAACAAGAAGGAGGAAAAACGAATGTCTACATTCAAAAAAGTTGTAAGCTTGGTTCTCTGCCTTACAATGCTTATGGGTACCGTTGTTCTTGCAATTCCCACAGCATCCGCAGCAGAAGAAACCACCACAACTGCAACTTCACACACAGGCGACAAGTCTGTTATCAAGACGATGGATGAGATCAAGGCTAACGGCTATGCAGACGGCAGCAACAATTGGTTCATCTATTTCGGTATTGATTTCTATGAGCAGGATGCTGACGGTGAGTGGATAATCACAGACCACTACGTTCAGCCCGGCGATTCACTCAAAGGTTATGTTTACTATAAGTCAAACCTTTGGATTGGTGCCGGTACCGTTTACTTTGTATTCGACAGAAACTTCTTCGATGTAACAAACGGTGCAACAAACCTTACATACCTCGATTCATATGACCCCAATCACGAGCAGTATCCCACA
>JAZNBM010000181.1:0-1591 GCA_045587045.1 Acutalibacteraceae bacterium
ATACCGTGAACTTCCGAAACCTTGACGTCGTAGCCGCAGTCAAGAAGAGCAGAACCGAGGATACGGCTGGCAAGCAGAGTACCCTGACCGCCGACACCGACTATCATAATTGATTTATTCATCTTTGTTCTCCTCCTTATTCAATTGCGCCGAACTTGCAAAGCTGGCTGCAAACGTTACAGCCGAGGCACTGTGTGAAGTCAATCTGTGCCTTGCCGTCTTTCATACTGATTGCAGGGCAGCCGATCTTCATACACATTTTGCAGGATTTGCACTTTTCCCTATTAACTTTAAGGGGCGGATTATGTTTAACGGTTTTAAGAAGTGCACAGGGTCTTCTTGAAATAACAACGGCAGGGCCGTCAGCTTCAAGCGCCTGCTGAATGCCGTTCTTTGTTTCTTCAAGGTTATAGGGATCAACAACAATAACGGTGTTGATGCCTACTGCGTTTGCAAGCTTTTCAAGGCTTACCGCTGCCGCAGGTTCACCCTTGATGTTATAGCCTGTTGTGGGATTCTGCTGGTGACCTGTCATACCCGTGATTGAATTATCAAGAATGATAACAACAGAATCGGTTGCATTATAAGCAATATTGATAAGTCCTGTTACGCCCGAGTGGATGAAAGTTGAGTCACCGATAACGGCTACGCTCTTCTTTGCGTTTGCGGGATCGGCAAGGTTTCTGCCGTGGAGGCCCGAAACGGATGCGCCCATGCAAAGAACGGGAGGTCTGGGAACGATGTTAACGTCGGTCTTGAGGCTCTCCTTTTCTTTGCCGAGGATAACCTTTGCGATAAGGCTCTGTGAATATTCGCCCTGAAGAGTGAATGCTTCTTTGCCGATAACGTCAATGCCGTTTTTGCGGCAGTGTGTTTCAAGATAATCGTCAAGCTCTTCAAGAACGTAAACCTTTTCGCATTCTGCTGCGAAATTCTTAATGAGGTCTACGGGCAGCGGATAAACGCAACCAAGCTTGAGATATGATGCGTTTTCGCCGAGAGCTTCCTTTGCATACTGATAGCAGATGCCCGAAGCGATAACGCCGATTTTTTTGCTGTTATATTCAACGGTGTTCAGACCGTTTTCAACGGCTTCCTTTTCGCAATATGCAATCTGGTCAAGGATACGCTGTTCAACAACAACGTGCTTGCCCTTTGCGTTTGCGGGAACCATAACGTATTTCTGAGGATTCTTTGTGTATTCCCTGAGACCGTTATCAACTCTTTCAGCAAGTTCTGCAGTGCTTCTGGAGTGAGCAACTCTTGTTGTTACTCTGAGAATAACGGGTGTATCGAATTTTTCGGAAAGCTCGTATGCTCTTTTGGCGTAGTCAAGGCATTCTGCAGAATCCGAAGGTTCAAGCATCATTACCTTTGCGCCCATCGCATAGTGTCTGGAATCCTGCTCGTTCTGTGAAGAATGCATACCGGGGTCGTCGGCAACAAGAATAACCATACCTGCGTTGACACCTGTGTAAGAAGCAGTGAAAAGAGGATCGGCAGCAACGTTGAGACCAACGTGTTTCATTGCGCAGAATGAACGTGCACCTGCTACGCTTGCGCCGAAAGCAACTTCCATTGCAACCTTTTC
>JAZNBM010000182.1:0-4865 GCA_045587045.1 Acutalibacteraceae bacterium
AAGAATCTGTCCTGATGCATGGCTTATCAACTTTACAAATCCCTCAGGTATCGTAACAGAATTCCTTCTTAACTATACAAAGGTAAAAGCAATCGGTCTTTGCAATGTTCCCATTGACATGATTGACGATGTTAAGGAAATCACAGGTCTTGATAGTGAAGTAACTTATGTTGGTCTTAACCACCTCAGCTGGATTACATCCGTTAAGAAGAACGGCGAAGAACTTCTTCCCGGACTTATCGAAAGCGGCTTCTCACCCAAGGTTATGGCAAACATCAAGGACGACGGCTTCTCAATCGACTGCCTTAAGACCGTTCAGGGCCTTCCCTCATCATATCTCCAGTATTACTACTGCCGTGAAGCAAAGCTTGCTCACCAGAGAGAGGACGAGCAGACCAGAGCACAGGTTTGCATGGATATCGAAGAGCAGCTTCTTGAAATGTATAAAGATGAAGCTATCGTAACCAAGCCCGCTCTTCTTGATAAGCGCGGCGGTCACAAATATTCACTTGCAGCCGTTTCGCTCATCGATTCACTTGCAAACGACAAACGTGACGTTCACGTTGTTAATATCAAAAACAACGGCACTCTGCCCTTTATGGCAGATGACGATATCGTTGAAATTGCCGCAGTAATCGGCGCTGACGGTGCAACACCCGTTCCCGTAACAGAAAAAATCAACGACCACATCGTCGGCCTTATGAGAGTTGTCAAGACTTACGAAAAATACGCAGTTAAGGCTGCAATCACAGGCGACGACGATTACGCAATCAAGGGCCTTCTTGTTCATCCTCTTGTAGGCGACTGGGAAAAGGCAGTTAATTGCTTCAACGAGCTCAAGGAAGCTCACAAGGAATTCCTTCCGCAGTATTTCAACAAATAAAGCAGAGAGGAAAAATAAAGATGAGAAAAATTATCAACATCAATGAGGGTTGGGAATTCAGAAAAGACGGCGTAACAGAAGCCGTCAACCTGCCCCACACCTGGAACGGCATTGACGGTCAGGGCGGCTATGACAGCCCCGAATATTGGCGCGGCAAGTGTGCCTACACAAAAACCATTCCCTCATATGACGGCAGAGTTTTCATTGAAATCAACGGTGCAAACACCGTGTGCGAAGTTTTTGTAAACGGCGTTTTTGCAGGCAGCCACGATAACGGCTACTCAATGTTCCGTTTTGAAATTACAAATCTTCTCCGTGACGGCGAAGAAAACCTGCTTGAAATTAACGTTGACAACAGTCCCAATGAATTCCTTTATCCCCAGATGGCTGACTTCACCTTCTATGGCGGTCTTTACAGAGACGTAAACATCATTTGCGAGGTTGCCGACTCTCACTTTGCGCTGCTCGACAAGAGCCTTTGCGGTGTTTTCATCACGCCCAGAGTTGACGGCAAAGTTTTCGTAAAGAGCTTTGTTGAAGGCTCAACGGCAGGTCTCAAAAAGTATTTTGAAATTACTGATGCACAGGGCAATACAGTAGCTTCAGGCAGCACCGCCGCCGACAAAGAATCGGCATTCCTCAAGGTTGCGGACGTAAACCTCTGGAACGGTATGGAAAATCCGTATCTTTATACTCTTACCGCAAAGCTCCTTAAAGACGGCGAAGTTATTGACGAAGTAAGCGACCGTTTCGGCTTCCGTGCATATAGCATTGACAGCGAAACAGGCTTTAACCTCAACGGTAAAAACATCAAACTTAAGGGTGTTTCACGTCATCAGGACAGAGAGCATATCGGCAACGCACTCACCATCAAGGAGCACGCCGAGGATATCGCCATCATCAAAGAAATGGGTGCAAACTCCCTGCGTCTTGCCCACTATCAGCACGACGAAAAGTTCTATGATTTGTGTGATGAAACAGGCTTCCTGGTATGGGCAGAAATTCCCGTTATCTCAAAATTCAGCAAGAAAAAGCAGCCTCAGGCAAAAGCTATGCTCGAGGAGCTTATCAAGCAGAATTATAACCACCCCTCAATCTTCTGCTGGGGTGTTGAAAATGAAATCTCAATCGCAGGTGCGGCTCCTTCACTTATAAACGGCATTAACGAACTCAATGACCTTGCTCATAAGCTCGATTCGACCCGTCCCACCACCTGTGCGCAGGTTACTTTCAGCTCAATCAACTCAAAACTCAACGAAATCACCGACATTCTCGGCTATAACCAGTATTTCGGCTGGTACGTTCAGACTGTTGACGCTATTGACGATTGGCTCGATAAATTCCACGCAGAAAAGCCTCACCTCAAGCTCTGCATTTCCGAATACGGTGCAGAAGCAGTTCTTAAGCTTCATTCTGCAGAGCCCAAGCAGGGCGACTATTCTGAAGAATATCAGGCATATTTCCATGACCATTACATCAAAGCCATCAACGAGCGTGACTGGCTCTGGGGTTCATACGTCTGGAATATGTTTGATTTCGGTTCCGCCATCCGCAACGAAGGTGGCGTAAGAGGCAGAAACAACAAAGGTCTTGTTACCTTTGACCGCAAAACCAAAAAGGATTCCTTCTATGCTTACAAGGCATACTGGACAGACGAAAAGTTTGTTCACGTCTGCGGCGAAAGATTTGTTGACAGACCTCTCGGCGAGCAGAAAATCAAGGTTTATTCAAACTGCGACAGCGTAACTCTCGACGTCAATGGTGAAAAGACCACCCTTGAGGGCGAAAGAATATATATGTTTGACGCCGTAATCAAAGAGGGTGAAAACGTTATCACCGCCACAAGCGGCAAGTGCAAACACAAGATTGTTGTAAACGGCACAGACGTTGAAAACCCCGATTACAAGCTTCCGGAAGGCGGCGAAACCTTTGTACGCAACTGGTTCGGCGCAAGCGATGAGGTTGACGAAAGCAAGCTTTCACTCAACGATAATCTCGGCGATATCATCGAAAACCCCGAGGTCAAGAAGCTTATCAAGAACCACACCGGCAAAGATATCAACCTTCCCGGCATGGATGTTCTCGGCAAGATTCCGCTCAAGCCCGTTTCAACACTCGCTTCCAAGTCCAAAAAAGGCAAGGAATATATTTCCCTCGCAAACCAGTTCCTGCAGACAATTGATAAGAAATAAAAAAATGCGGTGTAAACTTCGGTTTACATCGCTTTTTTTCTGATTTTCATAATGTAAAGGGCAGTTGGTTGAAAAACCGTCCGGCATAGATTATAATGTAAATGCTGAATTGCTTTGCCAACCAACACTCTCCTCTTTATCGGAGCTATCGCAAAGCAAATGAGAGTTGTAATACAAAAGTTGGGCAATTTTCAACCGTATCAATAATAATTACAGATTCCGTAAAAGGGGGATTCTATGGGTGCATCAATCTGGTTAATCTTTCTTATTCCTGCCGCACTGATAATGTCAATCATCGGCGACATTCACGTTGCCATTTACGGTCAGGCAAAGTCCGAGCTTGTTCTGCCTTATAACGAGGCCGAAGGCATTGTCTGGGAATATGACGATGTGAACGATTATTATATCAAACTTGCCGAAACCAGAATTGAAGGTGACAAACAGATTTTCGTTTTTGAAAATCAGAACTGTGATGAAGATATCAACGGCTCTCTTATGGATATTATTTTTACCGACAAAAACGGAAATCAGATGAAATATTACGCTCTGCGGGGCGGTGACTATGACGGTCCGACCTATTTTGCACAGGATGAGTGCTACGCAACACAGTGTACCGTCACTGCCAAAAAAGAACGAAAAAAATGTCACTGGAAGGTTGAACAAGAAAGCAAAAGCATTCTTTGTCAGCCTTATGTCGAAGACGGAACAGTCACGTTCACAATCGTTATGACTCCCGATGATATCGGAGATTATGACCTCAACGGCATAAAACTTGTTCCTGTTTTCGACTATAACAACAGACGCGAAAAAACCAAAGAAACCGAATATAAGAATTACAAAGTCATCGACGGAATTCTGACTGAATACGATCCGTATCCGTAATTTTATCAAAACACCGTCGGTTATTTCACACCGTCAGAAAGGAGCGCTTATGGGAGCGGTTTTTACAATTGCATTATTCTTTCCTCTTGCAATCCCCATATTTATTCTTGAAACACTGGGAATTGATGCTTCCGGAGCAATTGAAAATTTTGCCGATTCAGTCCGAGCGTGGCTTGAAGCTAACCCCGAGTCCGCTGCAGAAATCGGAAATATTTTGAAATCCGTATTTTCATTTATAGCCAAGATTGCCGAAAAATTATCATAATCTGTCGCAGATTTAAAAAAGATAATTTCAAATCCTGTCGCATTGTTTCATCAAAAAAAGCGTACCGCCAAAACGGTACGCTTTTAAAATTATCTGTTGTTGATAAGCTTTGTAAGTTCAACGGGATCAACGATTTTGCCGTCCTTATAAACTCTCATATTGCCTGAAGCAATTTCGTCAATGAGAATAACTTCGTCATTGTTATAGCCGAACTCAAATTTGATATCCCAAAGGTCAAGACCGATTGACTTGAGGTCGTCGGCAACAATCTTTGTGATTGCAAGAGTCTGCTTCTTCATGCTTTCAAACATTTCGGGGCTCATGATTCCAAGTGCTGCAAGGCCTTCGCCTGTAACAAGAGGATCACCGAGAGCATCATTCTTGAATGTGCATTCAACGTAGCCGCCTTCAAGGGGTGTGCCGTCTGCAATGTATTCGCCGTATCTGCGGATAAAGCTGCCTGTGGCAACAAGGCGGCAGATAACTTCAAGACCGTGACCGAAAACTTTGCCGGGAAGAACTTCCATTGTTGCGTTTTCAACGTCTGCACTCACATAGTGAGTTTTGATGCCTGCCTGCTTGAGAAGCTCAAAATAATGAACCGATGAAATAAGGTTTGCCTTACCAATGCCTTCAATTGTAA
>JAZNBM010000183.1:0-17941 GCA_045587045.1 Acutalibacteraceae bacterium
CGTTATTGACGGCGAAAGAATGAAACCTGTTGAAGGTCTCGAAAAAGAAGCTGCCGTTGCCTTTCCGATTATCGGTGGCGGCGACGTTTCGGGCGCTTTGGTTATGCTGATGCACGAAAACGGCTCCTGCCCAACCCAGACAGAAACCAAGCTTGCCCAGATTGCCGCATCCTTCCTCGGCAAACAGATGGAAGAATAAAACCGATCCGCTGATACTTTGTCAGCGGATTTTT
This sequence comes from Acutalibacteraceae bacterium, assembly GCA_045587045.1. Taxonomy (GTDB): domain Bacteria; phylum Bacillota; class Clostridia; order Oscillospirales; family Acutalibacteraceae; genus CAG-177. Next base: position 234 of record JAZNBM010000183.1, read on the forward strand.
TGCTTGATTAATTCAGCAATATGCAGTATTATATTTACTGTATATATCCCCCGAAAGGAGATTTTTATGAACAAGGTTTCTCTCGGCAGAAAGCTTGGCTACGGTGTTGGCGCCGTCGGTCTTGACCTGAGCTACGGTATGTTCTATTCATATCTCTCAATCTATCTCACCGACGCTCTCGGCATCAGTCCGCTGTTTCTGCTCATTCTCACTCCCCTTGCACGTATCTGGGACGGCATCAATGACCCGATGATGGGCATGATTGTTGACAAAACCAAAACAAAAATGGGCAAATACCGCCCGTGGATTCTCATCGGCACATTGCTCAACGCAGTTGTGCTTTGCCTGCTTTTCAATGCTCCCAACCTGCCTTCAGATTCGGCAAAGCTTCTTGTTTATGCAGGTGTGCTCTACGTTTTCTGGGGTATGACAAACACCCTCGCCGACATTCCGTTCTGGTCGATGGTTCCTTCTTTTGCAACGGAAGAAAAGGACAGAAACCTTGTTTCAACCATTGCAAGAGCCTTTTCGGGCATCGGTCAGGGCATTATCTCTATCTTTACCCCTATTGCCGTTGCATATTTCGGCGGCGTTGCAGGCAGCAAACTTGATGCAATGACACCTGATGCACTGCGCACAGGCTTTGGTAAATGGTCGCTTGTAACCTCCGTCGGTCTGCTTCTTTTTGCGCTTGTGTGCGTTGCTTCAACCAAAGAAAAAGCGGTTACCGCGAACAGTGAAAAGTTTTCATTCAAAACAGCTTTAAGCATTATTAAACAAAACGACCAGTTGCTTGTGTTTATGCTGTTTGCAATGATTTCAAACGCAGGCTTCTATATGACTTCGGGCATAAGCGGTTATTATTTCAAATCGGTTCTCGGCGATATCACTCTGCAGTCCAAATTCAACCTTATGGGCACCGTCGGTTCGGTGCTTGCAATTCTTGTTGTTCCCGTTTGCTCAAAGTTTATGAACAACCGCTCCATCTATAAGCTTTCGCTCTCAATGGCGGCGGCAGGTTACATAGGTATGGCAGTTGTCGGATACGGCTTCAAAGGCAACGTTACTGCTCTCGGTCTTTTCTATATTCTGACATCTCTCGGCACAGGCAGTATGTTTGTGAACCAGACAGTTATGCTTGCAGACGTTGTTGACTACGGCGAATACAAGCTCGGTCAGCGCAATCAGGCACTCACCTTCTCAATGAAGGGCTTCCTGCAGAAGATGGCATACACAATGCAGGCAATCATTATGTACGCAACCTTCAGCATAACGGGCTACGACGGCTTGGCAAACGTTCACACAGAAACCGCAAAAAATGCAATTTCCTTCCTGATGTTCATTGTGCCGCCCGTGATGATTATTGTTTCACTTATCATCTTCTCAAAGAAATACAAGATTTACGGCGACTTCAAAAAAGAAGTTCTTGCCGCAGTCAGCAAAGGTGAATAAAAACAGGCTTGCAGGTGTTAAAACTTGCAAGCCTTGATTTTTATCTTATAATCAACCACATAACGATATTTGCCGCTAAAAAGATAAGATTAACTGCCGTGAAGAAAAGCATATATCTGCCTTTTTTGACATTTTCCTTAACTGCAAGCTTGAATGAAATAAGGCTTGCCATTGAAGCAATAATTGTGCCTAAACCGCCAAGATTAACACCCACAAGCAAATCTTTTACGTTGTCGGTAAATCCCGAAAGCAGCAACGCTGCCGGTACGTTTGAAAAAATCTGACTTGCCGCAACGCCTGCCGGTACCTCGTTGCCGACAACGATTTTTTTAAGAAAATCGCTGATTGTCTGAATGTTTCCGAGGTTACCGATAAAAACAAAAAGAAAAACGAATGTCAGCAGAAGGCTGTAATCGATTTTGAGCAGAGTTTTACTGTCAAAAATCAAAACAACAATAACCGTTGCAATCAACGTTACATAGTAAGGAATAACATCAAACACGGTCAGCAGAGAAACGGCAAAAAGAACTGCATAAAGCGCCGCTTTACCTGCAGCCACTTTAACAAGCTGCTTTTCCGATGACATATTTTTTGTTTTTTCTTTACCCATAAACAGAGCAAAAACTATAACAAGTACAAGTGACAGCAGCGAATAAGGCAAAACTGCCGAAATAAAATCGCCCATTCCCATTTTAAAAGCCGAAAACAAATAAAGATTCTGCGGATTTCCTATGGGTGTGAGCATACTGCCAAGGTTTGCCGCAACCGTTTCAAGCACCACAATCGGAATCAGCTTTTCTTTTTTGCCGGAAAGCCTGAGAGTTTCCACTGTAAGGGGCACAAAAGTTATCAGAGCAACGTCATTTGTAATAAGCATTGCTGAGAAGAAGCAAAGAAGTCCGAAAACAAGCGTCAACGCTCTGACAGAACCAACACCGCGGAGCAGTTTTTCTGCAAACAAGCGAAATACACCGAGTTTGCCAAATCCTGCCATAACTGCCATAAGACAAAACAAAAGTGCCAACGTATGAAAATCTATGTAGTCAAAATATCCCGCATTCGGTTTGATAACGAACGCTGAACCGATTGCAAGAAAAAACGAAATTATCAGAACAGGCTCGTTTTTGATAAAATTTTTAATCTTTTCCATATATTATTCCAAATTTTAAGGGGCATACCGAGGTACGCCCCTTTTTTGATATTTAAAAATCAGGTTGTTGTAAGGCTATACTGGTAAACAAAAGCCGCACCCTTGCCGTCAGCACCCTTTACGCTGGCGTTGGCAAAGCTTCCGTCACCTGAATTTGTGAAACCGCAAATATATACGGTTTTGCCGTTTGAGCAAATACCTCTTGCACTGTCAGCTGCACTGCCGCCGAATGATGAAACTGTCTGCAAATCACCGTAAGCAGTGATGATATAAACGAATGAATCTGTTTCGCCGCTGTTCTTAAGAGCAAAGTCTCTGTTTGTTGAGTTGGTGTAACCCGAAAGAGCAAAGCCGCCGGGAACCGCTGTGATATCGTTTACGTAGTCATTCTGGAAACCTATAAGGGGTTTCATCCACTTCTTTTTGCCGTCTGCACCAACCTTGATGATCATACCGTCAAACGTACCCTGGTTGCCGCCGTTGTAGATTTCAGCAAAAGTACCTGCGTTTCTGCCGTCGGAACCCGAAGCATACTGACCTGCGATAACGCAGCCGTCGCTTGTTGCAATAACAGCATAAAGCTGAGTTCTTCCTGCGCCGTGGTAGCACTGCTTCCACTGAATATTGCCGTCTTTGTTGAGCTTCATAAGAACGGTAGTTTCAAGACCCTTCTTTGTGCCTGTGATTTCAGCAAATTCGCCGTCGTTTGCAACTGTTTCGATTGTTGCATAAATATCGCCGTTTGAAGCAACCGCAATGTTTTTGGTTGATGAGTGAAGAGATGATGAAAGAGCGTTTGTCCACTTGATGTTACCGTTTGCATCAAGCTTCATAACAAAAGCCTTGTATTTCTGTGTGCCGAGGCCGGAAAAATCGCCGTCAGATGCGCCGCCCTTACCGCCGATAACAAAACCGCCGTCCGAAGTAGGAGCAATACCGTAAATCATATCAGAACCGCTGCCGCCAACCATCTTGGTGAATTTCTTTGTGCCGTCTGCAGAATACTTGATAATGAGACCTTCGATTGAGCCCTTGCTCTTATAAGTTGCATCTGTTACGCCGTCAACCTCTGTGCCGCCTGTGTAGCCGACAGCAACAATGCTTCCGTCCTTGAGGACTGCAACGTTTTCAAGCTGGCAGAGTTTATCCGAATTGATGGTATCCTTCCAGACAACGTTGCCCTTGCTGTCATACTTGACAACGATTGCAGCGAAGCCGTTTGACTTGCCGTCACCACCAACAGAAAGCTTTGCGCCAACCGCAACAACGCCGCCGTCTGAAGTGGTTGCGTTGTTTGTGAAAGTATGGTGAGCGCTGTCACCAAACGTTTCAAGCCAGCCTGCCTTTGCAAGCTGAGTTTTGGGAAGAGTTGTGCCCATGGGAGCAATGTCGCCTGCTGTGGGCGGATTGTATGAGGGGATTTCAACTCTGATTGTTGTTTTGTAGCCGTTATCGTTGTGATTATTGTTGTTGGGAGCCTTTGTTGCGGGATATGTTACAACCTTTGTTGCAGGTACGCGGGACACTACTTCGACCGCACCGTTTCCTTTTGTTACAACGTTAAGATTATTTTCGCCTGCAATCTGCTCGATTTTTGAAAGTTCTTCGGGTGTGAGATTGTTAGGGTCTTTAACGCTTGCCTGGCTGAAGATGTTTGTTACAACGTTGTCGGGAGCTTTTTCTTCGTTTGTTTCGTAGATATTAAGCTTGCCGTTTTCTTCTTCAACTATGTAGCCCTTGTCTGTTGCAAGATCCTTAACAGCTTCTTTCTGTGTTTCGTCAAGCTGATCAAGCTTTTCTTTAAGAGCCTCCGAGCTTTCGCCCTTAAGGTCTTCACCCAGAACTTCTTCAAGAATTTCTGCGAGTTCTACGTCAGCAATAAAAACTTTTGAATATGAGGGTTCAGGCGGAACCTCGTGAACAATTGAACCTGCCTGGTTTGCTGTTGTATTATCTTTATCTTTGTCCTTGGAATCACAGGCAACAAAGAGCGATGCGATAAGAACAACACACATCAATATACATAAAAATGCGTTACTTTTCTTTTTCATTAGGAATCCTCCCTGTTAAAACTTGAGATTATACTCATCGATAATGATATGCTAACACAAAAACGGGTCAAAATCAACCGTTTTTATGCTTATATTAAAAAATTCATATTTGATTAAAAGTTTATATTTATTTTCAAACAATTTTGTTATATAATCAAATACAGAATCCACACAGGGGTGAAATTATGACAAAAAAAGAAAAAGCCCTGCTTGCAGTGCAGGCGCTTAAAGAAAAATATCCCGACAGTCTTTGTTCGCTCAATGCAGAAAATCCGCTTCAGCTCATCATCGCAACCCGTCTTTCTGCCCAGTGCACCGATGCACGGGTAAACCTTGTAACACCCGAGCTGTTTGCAAAATACAAAACGGTTGAAGATTTTGCAAATGCTGACGTTGCAGATATTGAAAAAATCGTTCATTCCTGCGGTTTTTTCAGAGCAAAGGCAAAAGATATTGTGGGTATGTGTCAAAAAATGATAAGCGATTTCGGCGGTGAAGTGCCGTCAACCATTGAAGAGCTTACCTCACTACCCGGAGTTGGCAGAAAAACAGCCAACCTCATTATGGGCGACGTTTACGGCAAGCCTGCCGTTGTTGCAGATACCCACCTTATCAGAATTTCCAACCTGCTCGGTCTGGTTGCAACAAAAGACCCTTTCAAGGTTGAAATGCAGCTGCGTGAAATTCTTCCGCCCGATGAAAGCAACGATTTCTGTCACCGCTGCGTACTTCACGGCAGAGACACTTGCGTTTCAGGCAGGCCGAAATGCGCAGAATGTGAAATGAACTCTTTCTGCTCGTTTGCCCTGTCAGATAAAGGTTGATGCAAGAAATATAACGCCGCTTATTGCCGCACCTACAAATGCCGAAGCCCCCATATTCAGCGCCAGGCGAAGTCTGTTTTTTCTGAGTCTGGTTGCCGGCGGCATACCTGCGCTTTGAGCAATCTCCGTTGCTCTCTCCTTCAGGTCGCCCTCGCTGACGGCAGAAAATTCGGGTTTAATAAAAAATAAAACCCTCTCAAAATATTCGCACTGTGTTTCCGTTATTTCAACAACCTGTCTGTTTACCCCTTTTATCACTTTGCATCTCTCCCTTTCGGCAACAGTTTTACCCTGTTATTTTTGGCTTTGATCAGGTCTTTTATACCGCTTTAACAATTCGGTTTTATGACTTTTTTCGCTGTATTTTGCATAAAAACGCGTAAGCTGTTTTATACGTTTTGTATAATTCACGTTTTCCAACAAAAATGTGGAAAACCGCGTGGAAAAGGTGGATAACCAAAGGGTAAAACCCTGTTTTATCAACAAAAGCAAGTGTGGATAACTTTTATTTTTCTGTTTTAGCATATACGCACGGTTGTACAATCTTTACATTTTGGTGAAAAATGTCATAAAAATTTCGTCAAAACGAGGAAAAAGTTTTAATAATATTACAAATTGGAGAATTATCAATGAGTGTTGATTACATAAAAAATTCAGCCTGCATCACCGTTGAAAGAAAATGCTTTGATGCCGCATTGAGCGTTGACTGCGGTCAGTCTTTCCGCTGGAAAAAAACGGGCGAAAACGAGGTCCGTGGCATTGCTTTCGGCAAAGTGCTTACTCTGCGCCAAACACCCGAAGCCATCACTTTCTGCGGTATTGAAGGCGATGATTTTGAAAAAATCTGGGTGCCGTATTTTGACCTTGAACGTGATTACGTAGCAATTTGCGAGCGGTTTAAAAGCGATTCTTATCTGAAAACCGCCGTTGAAGAATGCGAAGGCATAAGAATCCTTAAGCAAGACCCATGGGAGGCTCTTTGCTCATTTATTATCTCCCAAAACAATAATATTCCGCGTATAAAAGGTATTGTTGAGCGCCTTTGCGTGACTCTGGGTGAGCCTCTGGATGACGAAAACTTTGCTTTTCCGTCTGCCGAAAAAATTGCGGCTGCAGGCATTGATGCTCTTGCTCCTCTGCGTGCAGGCTTCAGAGCAAAATATATCATCGACGCTGCAGAAAAGGTTGCATCGGGCGAAGTCGATTTTCAAAAGATTTATAATTCTCCGCTTGATGACGGCAGGGACGAACTGAAAAAAATAAAAGGCGTAGGCGAAAAAGTGGCACAGTGTGCCCTGCTCTACGGTTTCGGCAAGGTTGATGCTTTTCCCGTTGACGTATGGGTCAAACGCATAATGGCAGAGCTCTATCCCCACGGTCTGCCCGAATGCACCAACGGGGTAAGAGGTATTGCCCAGCAATATCTTTTCCACTGGTACAGAACAAAATAATAACCGCAAAAAACAACAGGCTTGCAACGAAAAAACCCGAAGCAAGCCTGTTTTATTTTGTCTTTTATACTGTCATATATTCATAACAAAGCTTTCGATGAGCTTTGCTGCACTTGCCGCCGCCATAGGCAGAAATTCGCCGTAATCCATATGTGAACTGCCGTCGGCACAGTCTGAAACCGCTCTCACAACGCCGAAAGGTACACCGTTTGTGTAGCATACCTGTGCAATGCTTGCACCTTCCATTTCGCAAACAACAGCATTGAAATTGCCCTTGATGAAATCTTTCTTTGCCGTGTCTGCAATAAACTGGTCGCCCGAAGCAATAACACCCTTGAGTGCCTTTACACCGTCAAGCTTTTCAACGCAGGCAACAAGTGTTTCAACAACTTTTTCATCACAGGGAATATTAACAATGTTGATACCCGAAATAAAACCGATGGGGTCACCCAGAGGCGACGTATCCATATCGTGCTGAACAAGGCTTTCCGCAACGGCAATATCTCCGATGGCGAGTTTTTCACTCAGACTGCCGCCAACTCCCGTGTTGATAATTCTGTCGGGTGCGAATTTAAGAATCATTGTCTGTGCGCACATTGCCGCCGCAACCTTACCTATTCCGCAAACGGCGGTGACAATTTCTTTGCCGTGAAGTGTGCCGCTGATATATTCAACACCGCCCACAACCTCACTGCTTTTATTTTCCATAAGTGCTCTGATGGTTTCAACCTCTATTCTCATTGCACCGATAATGCCTGTCATAAAAAACACCTCCGTGATGTATTGCCCGAATATTCTAACACAATTCGGGATAAATAGCAACACGGAGATTTTTTTGTGCCGTATAATTCCTGCGGATTAAAGAATTGTAAGATTTGTGTCTGTATCAATAAACAGAGCAAGCACGGGTGAAGTTACCAGCTCACCTGCACCAACAACAAAGCACAGTGCACCCATGGGTAAACCGCCCAATGCGAGCACAACACCTATAGGATAGAAAACAAAAATCATAATGGGACTGCATACTGCACCGCCCACCAAAATCGCACTCATCAAAAGGTTGCGACCGGCACCCTGCAAGCAATGCTCAAGAACCTCAAGATATGTATCCTCGTCGTCAATAACAATCACGTCGGGGATTTCCGTATCGGGTGTTTCCTCTTCGGGAGCCTCTGCGTCGGGCATTTCACCGTCCGTTTCTTCCTGTGTGATATCACCGGCAGGATTTTCTTCGGGTAACTCCTCTTCACCCTTATCCTCTTCGGGTATCACGGTATCGGCTTCCTCCTCGGCAACGGTTTCGTCAACCTCGGGTATAACCTCTTCCGTATGCAGATTTTCGGACTGCTCCGTTTCGGTTTCAGCAACTTGAGCATTGATAAAAAATGCGGTCATCGCTGCGATTTCGGGGATTACTGCAATCTCCGCTTCGCTCTCCGTCTCTGTTTCGGGCAGAGTTTTCTGTGCCGCAAAAGCGGGCACACACACTGCAAACGCCATCACTGCGCAAAGAATAACCGAGAGAGCTTTTTTGATTTTTTCCACTGCTTAAAACCTCCTTTATACTTACGGCGGCACCCTGCTTTGCACCGCCCGATTTGATTTTAGTCATGCCTTGCGGCAAAGTCAATGCGCTTAAGCAAACCTTAATAACTCTTAATAAACTCTTATGGAATTCTTAATGATTCATAAGAAATCCTTAAGTTTCTGTTTAAAATATCTTAATAATTGTCTAAAATATCCTAAAAATCTTGCCATTTCAGAAATGCTGTGTTATTATGTAATATATATATCATTATAATGGAGTAATTTGACGTGGAAAACATTATCATCATTGCGTTGCTTGCCGTTGCAATTGTTTTGCTTGTTATACTGCTCATAAAGCAGTCAAAGCAAAAAAACACGGCTTCGGATAACAAAATCGATGCTCTGGGCACAGGTCTTAACGAGCTTTCACGCTCCATCGGCTCCGAGTTTGAACGCAGCCGCCGCGAAACACAGGCAGGTCAGCGTGATATGCGTCTTGAAACGGCGCAGAGCCTCAATCAGATGAACGAAAAGCTTGAAAACCTGCGTGTTGACAACACCAGACAGAGCGCAGAGCTCACAAAAACGCTGGGCGATTCTCTCAACACAATCAGGCTCAACAATCTTGAACAAAACGAAAAACAGAGCAAGGCTCTCACGGATGCGGTTGACAGAATGCGCGAAAGCAACGAAAACAAACTCGAGCAGATGAGACTGACCGTTGACGAAAAGCTGACGTCCACCCTCTCGCAGAGGCTGGACAGCTCGTTCAAAACCGTTTCTGACAGGCTCGAAAACGTATATAAATCCCTGGGCGAAATGAAGGAACTTTCAAACGGCGTTACGGCAAACGTTGCCTCACTCAACAGAGTGCTCACAAATGTTAAGGCAAGAGGTACCTGGGCAGAAGTTCAGCTCGGCGCAATTCTTGACCAGACAATTCCCGGTATGTATGAAACCAACTTTGCCTGCAACACCGCATCAAAAGACAGAGTTGAGTTTGCGGTCAGAATCCCTTCGGGTGAGGGCAGCGAAAGAATAACCTATCTGCCAATCGACTCTAAATTCCCCATGGAAGATTACATCCGCCTTTGCGATGCCGCAGATTCCGCTGATGCCGAAGCTCTTGCCGCCGCAAGAAAGGCTCTTGAAGCACGCATCCTCGGCGAAGCAAAAACCATAGCAAAATACATTAACGTCCCCACCACAACACCATTTGCGATTATGTACCTTGCAACCGAAGGCCTTTATGCAGAAATCGCTTCGTCACGCAATGCGATAAGCGAAAGGGTACGCAGCGAATATAACATTATGATAGCAGGACCCTCAACAATCACCGCCCTGCTCAATTCACTTTCTCTCGGCTTCAGAGCCGTTGCCATCAACGAGAAAGCAAACGAAGTCCGTCTGCTTCTTGCCGCGGCAAAGGTTCAGTATGATAAGTTCGGCATTGTTCTCCACAAGGCAAAACAAAAAATCGACGAAGCGGGCAAATCGCTTGAAGAAGCTGACCACCGCAACGAAATTATCAGAAAGAAGCTTAAAAAGGTTGAAGAAATCGACGGCATGAACGCCGACGAGATATTAGGTTTGGAAGAAAATAATTCAGATATTTAAGGAGGAAATCTCAATGAAAGATCCCAAAGAAATTCTCGCTTTGATGACAATTGAAGAAAAAGCCGCTATCTGTGACGGCGAAAACTTCTGGAATCTCAAAGCAATGGAAAAGTACGGTATTCCCTCAATTATGGTTTGCGACGGCCCTCACGGACTTCGTAAAAAGGATTACAGCAAAAAGGGCGACAGCCTGAGCAACAGCGTGCCTGCAATCAGCTATCCCACCGCAGCAACAACCGCTTGCTCCTGGGACCCCGACCTTCTTTACGAAATGGGCGTTGCTCTGGGTAAAAAGTGCCTCAAAGAGCAGGTTGGCGTACTTCTCGGCCCCGGCATCAATATGAAGCGCTCTCCCCTTTGCGGCAGAAACTTTGAGTATTTCTCCGAAGACCCCGTGCTTGCAGGCGAGCTTGCAGCAAGCTTCATCAACGGCGTTCAGTCAATGGGCGTCGGCACTTCACTCAAGCATTTCTGCGCCAACAGCCAGGAAACACGCAGAATGACCTGTGATTCCGTTGTTGATGAAAGAGCTCTGCGTGAAATTTATCTCACCGCATTTGAAATTGCCGTTAAAAAGGCAAAGCCCTGGACGGTAATGAACTCATACAATAAAATCAACGGTGCTCACGGTTCAGAAAACAAACACACCCAGATTGATATTCTCCGCAAGGAATGGGGCTTTGACGGCGTTGTAGTCAGCGACTGGGGCGCAGTTAATGACAGAGTTCTCGGCTTCAAGAACGGTAACGATCTCGAAATGCCCTCCTCATCAGGCTCAGGTGCAAAGAAAATCGTTGAAGCCGTAAAGAACGGTCAGCTTGACGAAGCAGTTCTTAACGAAAGAGCTCTCAATATGCTCAACCTTATCAAGAAAGCTGTTGACGGCTCAAAAGAAAACTATGAATATAACGATATCGATGACCAGCCTCTTGCAAGAAAGATTGCCGCACAGTCAATGGTTCTTCTCAAGAACGACGGTATTCTTCCTCTCAAAAAAGGCACCAAGGTTGCTGTTATCGGCGAACTTGCAAGAACACCCAGATATCAGGGCGCAGGTTCATCACATATCAACCCCACAAAGCTTGACAACGCTCTTGACGAAATGCTTGCATCAGGCTTCAAAATTCAGTTCGAGCAGGGCTATGAGCTTCAGGCAAAGAAAGCAAAGAAAAACGCTGCTCACCTTGCAAAGGCAGTTGAACTTGCAAAGAACAGCGAAAGAGTTGTTCTTTTCATCGGTCTTACAGACGAATATGAAGCAGAAGGCTTCGACAGAAGCATAATGACTCTGCCCGAAGCACACGATAAGCTTGTTGAAGAAATCACCAAAGTAAACAAGAACGTTATCGTTGTTCTTGCAGGCGGTTCACCCGTTGAGATGCCCTGGAATGACAAGGTAAGCGCAATTCTTCACTCCTACCTTGGCGGTCAGGCAGGTGCAGGCGCTGTTGCAGATATCCTCTGCGGCGACGTTAATCCCAGCGGTAAGCTCCCCGAAACATATCCCATGTGCTACAATTGCACACCTGCAAAGAATAATTTCCCCGGCAACCCTGCTTCTGTTGAATACAGAGAAAGCGTTTATATCGGTTACAGATACTATGATAAGATCGAAAAACAGGTTCGTTATCCCTTCGGCTACGGTCTTTCATACACAACCTTCAAATACAGTGATATTAAGCTTGACAAAACTGCTATGGATGAAAACGATGTTCTCACCGTTTCTTTCAGAATCCAGAACACAGGCAAGGTTGCAGGCTACGAAACAGCTCAGCTCTACGTTGCAGACAAAGAGAGCACCATTTACAGACCCGTCAAGGAGCTCAAGGGCTTCAAAAAAGTATGGCTCGAACCCGGCGAATGCAAAGAAATTGCCATTCAGCTTTCAAAGAGAGCATTTGCATTTTATAATGTAAACATCAATGACTGGTGCGTTGAAAGCGGCGATTTTGATATCCTTGTCGGTTCATCAAGTGCGGACATCAAGCTCAGCGCTACCGTAAACGTAACGGCTCCCGCTGTTGATATCCCCGACTATTCAAAGGTTGCTCCCCTCTATTATACAGGCGAGGTTCAGGACGTTCCCGCAGAGCAGTTTGTTGCTGTTCTCGGCAGAGAGCTTCCTCCCAGCGATTACGATCCCAACAGAAAACTCGGTATTGTAGATACCTTCGAGAGCTGCAGCCACACAAAGAACGGCAAGAGAATGTATAACCTTCTCAAGAAGCTCGTTCCCGCAGGCTTTGCTCAGGCAATCGCTCTTCAGACACCCTTCCGCGATTTCATCAGCATGAGCGGCGGCGTATTCAGCGAAAGCATGGCAGAGGGTCTTGTAAGACTTCTCAGCGGTGAAAAGGGCGGTCTGCGTATGATTCTCAAAGGCATTCCCAAGGCAATTGCAGGCGTTGGCCCGCTTCTCAAGAATATCTGATAACAGGAGATTTTAAAAATGACCGGTAATAATACTTTTCGTAAAATACTGAGCTTTGCGCTTGTTCTTGCATTAATCATCGCGTGTATACCGATGAGTGTGAGTGCAGACAGCTCATCTATCAGATTCGGCGTTATTTCTGACATTCACTATTTTGCCGACTCACTTAAGTGCGAGGGCGAAGTCTATGAAGAATGGCTTTATAATAAGCACAAAATGTATGACGACACCGATGCACTTCTTGACAATGCCTTTGACGGCGTTCTGCGTAACGCCGTTGAGGACGGCCTGACATACGTACTTCTTCCCGGTGACCTCACCAAAGACGGTGAAAAGAAGAGCCACGAAGCTCTTGCCGAAAGACTGGCAGAGTTTGAAGCAGAAACGGGTATTCAGGTTTTTGTTATCCCCGGCAACCACGATATCAATAACAGCAACGCCATCACTTTCGAAAACGGCTACAAAGAACCTGCTCAGATTACAACTCCCGAAGAGTTCCGTGAAATCTATGCAGACTTCGGCTATGCCGATGCTGACAGCGTATTCGTTCCCGAAAGCGGCAACAAGGGCGGTATGCTCTCATACACAGAGGTTGTAGGCGGCTATAAGCTTATTGCTATCGACTCCTGCATTTACAGCAACGATAACGGTGCCGAAAACAACGAGCACGAAACCGCAGGCAGAATCGGCGACGACCTGCTTGAATGGATTGTTGCAGAGTGTGAGGATGCAGAAGAAAGAGGTCTGACCGTTATCGGTATGCAGCACCACAACATTGTACCTCATATGGCAATTGAAGAGGCTACCTTCTACCCCTTCGTTGTTGAAGATTGGCTTCAGGTTGCAGAAACCTATGCCGATGCAGGTATGCACTATATGTTCACGGGTCACCTTCACGTCAACGATACAGCTTCTCACGTTTCAGACAACGGCGAGACTATCTATGACATCCTTACTCCCTCACTCACAGGTTACCCCAATAACTACAAAATCGTTGATTTTGTTTCTGACGGAACAAACGTTGACTGCGACTTAAGAACACTCGAAATTGATGAATATCAGAATGTTCTTGCTCCTGACGGCACCCCCTATGAAAAGCCCTTTAAGCTCACTTATTCATTTGAGCGCTCCTACGGCACAGGCGGTGTCAAAGACCTGCTTGAAGGTATAATTCATCCCTTCATCACAGAGCTCTTTGCTGAAATCGCAGCTGAAGGCGGTCTTGTCAACTACCTTGCAGCAAGCGGTCTTGACCTTGAGCAGCTTATCATTGACGCTCTCGGCACAAACGGTCTTGCCGTCGGTAACGTTGATATACTTACCGTTAAAACAAACCTTATGGGCCTTATCAACGACATCGGCTCACAGATTGACGAGGTTTATATCAACCAGCCCGAGCTCACGCTTGAGAAGATTGACGTTATCCTCGATAAACTCCTTGAATTTGAGCTGACAGATATGCCTGCAACCTATCTCAACGAAACTCTCGGCTATGAGGTTGAGGGCGGCTGCACCATAAGTGAGCTTGCAACAACAGTTCTGCTTGTTCACTTTGCAGGCGATGAGGATATGTCAAAATATCCTTACGTTGCAGATATCCTTGAAGGCTTTGACAGCGGCGTTCTTACAGAAGATTTCTTCAATCTCCTTCTTGAAGTTGTTGTTGATGACCTCGTAAAGAACGAAATCCTTGCAAACATTGAGCTTAACCCGGGCTCACTCTTCCCGCCCAAAACAGCTCTTGCTGTTCTCGGTATCATTCTTCAGGGTGCAACCGAGCTTCTTTTCGGCGGCAACACCAGCCTGCTCAACATTGTTGATTCCGTGCTCGGTCTGCCCGTTGTTCCCGAAGAATATTCATCCATTGACGGCATTATTGATAGCCTTGCAGGCAAATTCCTTACATTCAGCCAGTTTGAATCCTGGGGTTACACCATCTCATGGATGCTCGGCTCATTTGTTGAGGATACAAACCCTGTGGCAAATATGGACAGCAACACCTCTCTTCCCTATAACGGACCCGTTGAGGTTGAAGCAACAAAGGATAACTGCCGTCTGCCCTCACAAATCAATATCACTCTCGGTGATGATTCCTCCACTCAGGCAACAATTACCTGGCTCACAAAATACAGCCTGACCGCAACGGATATCGAGCTCATTCCTTACAGCTCAAATCCGTCTTTCACAGGCGAGCCCACAGTTGATTCCAGAATCAACGCAACAAGTGAAACAGTTATAAGAAGCTATCCCGGTGCAGATATCGGTCTCCTTATGCCCATACTGCCCTATGAATCCGAATACACATACCACACAGTCAAGCTCACAGGTCTTGAACCCGGCACAAAATACAGCTTCCGCATCGGCGATGCAGAAAGAGGCTGGTGGAGCGATGCAGGCGTTATTCAAACAGCAGGCGGCACAGACGAAGCTTTCAGCTTTATCTACGTAACAGACCCGCAGGCACAGCGCCCCGACCACTATGAAAGATATGCCGAAACCGTTGAAACCGCACATGCACTCTATCCCGATGCAAGATTTGTTGTTTCGGCAGGTGACCAGGTTGATATGGGCGGAAATAATAAGCACTGGAACTATTTCCTCAATTCAACAGATGAGTTCCTCAAGCTTCCCTTTATGCCCACAACAGGTAACCACGAAAAAGACGGTGCAGTGCTCACAGGCATTTTTGCTCTGCCCAACGTTCCCGAACAGGACCTTGAAACGGGCGTATTCTATTCATACGAATACAACGGCGTTCACTTCACCGTTCTTAACACCAACGACGATGAAGGCGACAAGCTCAGTGATGCACAGATCAACTGGCTCACAAACGATATAAAGAACAGCAAGGCAAAATTCAACGTTGTTGTTCTCCACAAGGCACCCTACTCCAACGGCTCACACTTTGAAGACGGCGAAGTTGAAGGCTTCAGAAATCAGCTCAGCGCTCTTCTGCCCTATCTCGGCGTTGACCTTGTTCTTCAGGGTCACGACCACGTTTACCTGCGCACAGACGTTCTCAACGCAAACGCAGTTGTGCCCACCAAAACCGAAACCGTAAACTATAACGGTCAGGATTATGAGATGAAGATTAATCCCAAGGGAACAATCTATTCCATCTGCGGCACCTCAGGCGTTAAGGTTTACGATACCGTTGACGTAACGGCAACAGACAACGCTTTCCCCAGAGCAGAAGCTATTGTTGAGAGCGAATACTCAATGTTCAGCGCAATTACCGTTGACGGTAACAGACTCTATTACAACGCCTATCAGGTTGTTGACGGCGAAGCAGTCTGCGTTGACAGTTTTGCAATCGAAAGCACAAACACCGCCTCACCCTCCGATAAGGTCGGCGCAGATGCTTTTGATGCTCTTTTCACATCATTACTTGCAAAGCTCAATATCAAGATTCTTTGGAAACCTCTCAACTTCTTCCTTGAGCTTATGGGCAAAGTTATGTCGGTTTTCGGAATGATTTAATTTAAACCAAGGGGATTTTCCTGATATGTTTCAACAGTTGATTGAATATTTTGACAGCCGCAAGGTGCTTGTTCTCGGCTTCGGCAGAGAAGGCAGGTCAACTTATGACATTATCCGCCATAACCTGCCTCACAAGCACATCGGCATTGCCGATATGCGCGAGGTCACGGTGCACGATGACAACGTAACCCTGCATTGCGGCACAAATTACCTTGATGCGATAAAAGAATATGATACCATCATCAAAACTCCGGGTATGTCTTTCAAAGACGTTGTTGTGCCCGAAGGCGTTGAGGTTACTTGCCAGACTGACCTGTTTCTGCGTTTTTCAGACTGCGTCTGTGTGGGCGTAACAGGTACAAAGGGCAAAACCACCACCTCAACCCTTATTCACGGTATGGTTAAGCAGTCGGGCAAAAAGGTCTGCCTTATCGGCAATATCGGTGTGCCCGTGCTTGACAGCCTTGAAAACGAGGAGGTTGATGTTGCGGTCATAGAAATGTCATCGCATCAGCTTGAGTTTACAACCGCTTCACCCCACGTTGCGGTTATGACAAACATCTACCCCGAGCATCTTGACCACTACAACGGCTTCGGCGGCTACGTTGCCGCAAAGCTGAACATCATCCGCCACCAGACGGGCGGTGACTACTTCATCTGCAATGCGGAGCAGGATTTTGACCGTTATTTTGATTTTGCAAACGCAAATCCCTCTGTTATCAAGGTCGGTCTTAACGGCAGCAAGGGTGATGAAGAAATCATTGCCGCAGCCGCCGCAAACGAGCGCCTTAAGGGCGGTCATAACAGGCAGAACGTGTGCGTTGCCGCAACGGCTGCACGTTGCCTTGGTGTGAGCGATGCAGATATTCTCAAAGCGGTTGAAAACTTTGCAGGCATTGAAAACAGAATGGAGCCCGTCGGCGAATACGGCGGAATCAGATTTTATAACGATTCAATCGCAACCATTCCGCACGCAGTTGAATGCGCCATTGAAGCAATCGGTGACGTTGATACGCTCATTTTCGGCGGTATGGACAGGGGCATTGACTACTCGGGCTTTAAGCGCTACCTGCAGAAATGCCGTGTGCGCAATCTTATCGGTACACCCGACACGGGAACGGATATCTGCCGCGCCCTGATTGAAAGCGGATGCACCAAAAATATTGTTATTGCCCAGGACCTTGAAGAAGCGGTTGATGCCGCATTCAGGTATACCGAAAAGGGCAAAAGCTGCCTGATGTCACCTGCCGCATCAAGCTACAACGTCTATAAGGACTTTGAGGATAAGGGCAACCACTTCAAGCAGCTTGTAAAATCACACGAATAAAAAAATATGACCTCCGGTTAGTCCGGAGGTCTTTTACTTTGTATTTCGGCGGTTTATAAACTGTGCGGCTTATTTGTTTTCAGCCGATTTTTGCTCAAGCTCTCTTTTCTTATCAAGCTTACGGTTTCTGAAATAAATGCATAAATCCGCACTGACCATTGTCAGGTTGAGAAAATAAAAGAAAAGCACGTACCATTTTGATGAAAATGACAGCATATATGCCTCATTTAAAAATTTCGAGGCAATTCCCGCAACGTAACCCAGTATGATAAGGCACAAAAAGCCAAGACTTTTGCCTTTTGTTGTTCGTGCTTTATATGATTTTACAACGTTACGCGGCCAGGATGCACCGAAGCTTATAAGCATTATTACCTCTAAAATTTCTGACATAAAAATCT
>JAZNBM010000184.1:0-7411 GCA_045587045.1 Acutalibacteraceae bacterium
ATACGTTGCACAGTGGGAAGTTAACTCCTATGACGTTAACTACATGATCAAGGCTGAAGACATCAAGGATGCAACTGAAGACGAACTCTTCAAGACTGAGTCCTTCGATTATGGCGATGCTCTCACCGTAACAGCTGATAAGCCTTCAAAGACAGGTTACAGCTTCGGCGGTTGGGTAGATGCAAACGGCGCAACTTATAAGTTCCCCGCAACAATGCCCGCTGAAGACATCACCGTTTATGCAAAGTTCACTCCCAGAAACTTCGAAGCTAAGTTCTATGAAGAAGCAGATGCTGATGCTCCTTACGACATCACAAACGCTGACTTCGACGCTCCCGTTGAAGCTCCCGCATCAGAGCCCACCAAGGAAGGCTATGAATTCGGCGGCTGGTCAACAGACGGCGTAACACCCGTTGATTTCACAAAGGAAATCATGGATGAAGAAGGCAAGGATTACGTAGCAATCTGGAACGCAGCAGAGCAGGATATCCCCGTTGAGTATTATTACATGGATACAGACGGCACATATCCCGCAGCAGCTGATAAAACAGAAACCGTTAAGTTCAAGACAGGCGAAACAGCAACAGTAGTTCCCGCAGCAGTGGATAACTACACAGTTGACGAAGCTAAGTCAGTTCTTGAATCAGTTGTAGCAGCTGACGGTTCAACCGTTCTCAAGGTTTACTACAAGCTTAACTCCACAAAGCTCACCATCGAAGTTGATGGCAAAGAAACAGTTATCGAAGGTCTTGTTGGTTCAGACGTTCCTGCAGACAAGATTCCCGATACCGATAAGCCCGGTCACACATTCAATGGCTGGGTAGACGAAGACGGCAAACCCGTTGACGTTCCCACAGTAATGCCCGAAGATGATACAACCATCAAGGCAGACTACACCGTTAAGAGCTACAACGTAACATATTATGTTGACGGCGAAGTTTATGACGGTCCCAATGCAACAGTTTACGGCACAGCTATTGCAGAGCCCTCCATCCCCACAAAGGTTGGTTATGCTTTCACAGGCTGGCTTGACGATGCAAACCACAAGCCCAGTGATTACGGCGTAATGCCTGATTCAGACCTCGAATTCTATGCACAGTGGACTGCTAACGCAAACATTGGCTACGTTCTCGAAGTTTACGAAATGGGCACAGACGGCACATATCCCGCAACTCCCACAACAGTTTATAACTTCAATGACGGTGTTGTAGGCGATAACAGAACCGTTACACCTACCGTTCCCACAGGCTTCACACTTGACGTTGAAACCGAAAACACTGCAGAAAAGAGCGTTCTTACAGGTAAAATTCCTGCAACAGGTACTCTTGTTCTTAAGGCTTACTACACCAGAGATCAGTATACACTCTATATTGACATTGACGGTGACGTAACAGAAGAAGTTTACTACTATCAGCAGGAAATCGCTGACATCGCTGATCCTGTTAAGAAGGGCTGGACCTTCACAGGTTGGGAACCCGCTGTTCCCGTAACAATGCCTGCTAACGACGTAACAGTTGTTGCTCAGTTCAAGAAGAATGCTTACCCCGCATCCTTCAATGCAGGTGAAGGCGCATTCTCAACAGGCGAAAAGATCGTTGAAACAGACGTTCCTTACGCAGATCCCATCACAGCTCCTGCAAATAACCCCGTAAGAGACGGTTATGAGTTCAAGGGCTGGTCAACAGATGGTACAAACGTAATTGAAAACCTTGGCAGAATGGACGATGACGGCGCTGTATTCATCGCTGTTTGGGAAAAGGCTGAAGTTACAGTAACATTCTATAACTACCTGCCCTCAGAAAAGGGCCCCGCAGTTCCCGAAGGCCAGGCAACATACGTTTATGAGCAGGAAACCTACCTCTTCGGCGAAGAAGTAGCATTCCCCGCTGATCCCACAATCCAGGGTCACGAAGATCACTACGTATTCACCGGTTGGGTAGACGCTGACGGCAACGCAGTTAAAGCAGAATACACTGACGAAAACGGCGTAGTTGTTAAGTTCACAGCTCCTTCTGAAGACCTTGCTGTCTATGCAACATACGAGAGAGTTAAGGTTATGCTTATCCCCAAGAATGACACATGCACAACAATCATTGACAGAGCAGGTCTCACAGTTGATGATTACACCGCAGGCAGCGAGTGGTATGTATACGGTCTTGAAGAGATCCTTTCACTGAATCTCCTTCTTAACGAATACATTGACGTTCAGGGTGACGGCAAGATCGTTGTTAAAAAGATCAAGGACAACAGTAAGTATTACGGCACAGGCTCAATCATTGACGTTTATGATAACGTAACAGGTGAGCTCGTTGAAAGCTTCAGAATCGTAATCTTCGGCGATATCGACGGCGACTCCTATGCAAACGGCGTTGACCTTTCAATCCTCTCCGAAGAAGTTCTCAGCCTTACATACTGGTCAATCGACGGCGCTGACGAATATTGCGCATACAAGGTTAAGGCAGCAGACCTCCGTCCCGACGGCGTAATCGACGTTCAGGATAAGGCTCTCCATAACAAGCACGTTCTCAGCCTCGGTTACATCAACCAGGAAACAGGTCTTGTTGAATATTAATTCATTCAATCGGATTTGAAGCTGACTAATTAAATTAAAAAAGAGCCCCCGACTTCGGTCGGGGGCTTTTCCCTTGCCTGCAGTTGCGATAAAGCCGTTTTTTCTCGCTCGACGTACCTTTGTACGCCATCGCTCAAAGAAAACAGCTTTCTCATCAACCGCAGACAAGGGAAACCGATTTGTCTGAAGAGGGATAAAGCCGTTTTTCTCGCTCGGCATACTTTTATGCCGAGGATTGGAAAAGACGGTATCGTTATAATTTCAATTTAGTATGGATAGCCATTGCACTGCCCGAAACAGTTATCGCAATTGATTCAAGCATACAAAAAAAACAGCAGAGGTTTCCGTCGGGATTCCTCTGCTGTTTGCTTTAACTGTTGAGCATTGCGTCTTTATATCTCTCAAAAAGTCTTCTTGCCTCGTCAACCGTGTTTTCTTCCGAGGGGGGCTCGGGGTTTACTGTTGAAAGCCACTTTTTTTCAAATTCGGCATATCTCTTATAGAAATCGTTGCCTCTGTAAATGTTTCTTTCACAATGCTGTTTTCTTGTTGTGGTCGAGAAAAGTCTTCTCTTGGGAAATTCGTAAGCAAGATACTCAAAAAAGCTCTGCCAACGTTTTGCGTAGTAAGTTTTCATAAGTCCACCCCATTCTTTCCATGCGTAATCATAGTTTACGCTGTTACTGAAGGGACCCCAGATTGTCAGCTGAACAAGCAGGTTAAGTTCAAAATTCTCCTTGTCCTTGTCTGTGAATGCAAGTTCACCGGCCTCTTTCAGATGCTCATAAAGCGTTAGCTCGGGTCTTGTCTGAAGCAAGTCGTCAAGCTCCTCGCAAAGTTTGAGGAAAGCATTTGATGAACGTTCAAAAATTTTTACGTCTTTATGGTTATAGCCGTACATAACGTTATCGTAGAGGGTGCTTGCATAGTTACTCATAACCTGTCTTACAAGGTCGCAGGCATCGTAAGCGTAGCCGTCTTTATTTGCGTTTTCTGCATTCAGAAGCAGCTCTGTTGCCTTAATAAGGGTTTTGTTATCATAGCGAAGCTCCCTGAAATCGTTGGGGGCGGTGTGGCGCAGGTCTGTTGCAGGTCTTGCGCAGATAACCGAGCCTGTTTCTCTGCCTGTGCAGTTTTCGCTGTAACAGCTTTCACTCAGCAGAAGCATTGCATCTGCAAGGCATCTTTCTCTGCTGCCGTAGCGGCGGTAAGCATAGTTGCGAAGCCATTCATCAAGATCAACTGCCTTGTCTTCTGTCAGCATCTGGAAAGCAAGGTCAAAATAGAGAGGGTTCTGCATAATACCCTCCATAAAAAGCCCCGTACCCACGCAGTTTTCGCTGCCTTCGGTCAGATATCTGTTATTCGCCTGAGCTTTGATGCTGCCGTGCAGAGTGTTTCTGTCGCCGAAATTCTGCAGTGTGCCGAGAATATAATCGTAACCCCAGAACTCGTCGGTTTCTTTGTGCTTTGTGCCGTCAATATCAAGAATAAGAAGCTTTTCCTTGGGAACAGCCTTAACTATTTTTTCACGCAGTGACCAGCTCTGCATAACCCACACTGCATCCTTGTCAAACTCCGAATACATCGAGCTGATTTCGTAGCCAACCTTGAATAGATAATCCTTTGTTTTGATTGAGGGCTCGTTTTCGTGGAACGGGTCGCAGGCATAATAGTGATAAGCGCCGAAAAGCTGACGCTGTTTTTCAAGCAGAGCCTTGCCGAATCTCTTGAAAAGCGGATCTGTGGGGTCAAGCTGATATGTAAAGGGAAAGTTGCACCACGAGGGGATAAGGCGGAGCTTTGCTTTTTTGAAAAGCTTTGTCACGCTCTGCGGCACAGTGCCCGTGTAGCCCTGCTGAATGGGCGTCATACCCAGCTCAACTTCGCGGTCAATAATCTTTTTGCCAAGTTCAACGCGGCTTTCGATATACTGAACGTCAGTCAGGCTGAAATAACCTGTGATGTTTGTCATAAGCTGCCACGGCCAGAAGCCGGGGCCTGAAAGAAACTGCATTGCGCCCGTTTCGCTGTAAGTGAAGTCACGCAGTGTGTAATACCACACAGCTTCCGTACCTACAACACTCAGGGGCATATTTATGCCGTTCATTGCCATAAAGTCGATTTCTTTTTCCCACTTATCCCATTTCCAGAAAGCAAAGGAATAGCCGAAAGTGCAATAATTAAGATATGCTCTCTTTTTCTGGGGTATAACCTTTTTCAGGTTGCCTTCAAAAAGGGGAGCGGTGCTTACGTTTATTTCTCTGTTACCGCAGTGTGAAAGGTTTACACCGCAGTAAGTTTTAAGGTATTCGTAGTAACCCATTGCCTGGCTGATTTTGCAGTCTCCGCAGATAACTATTTTGCCGTTATCACAAAATACGTCAAAGGTATTTTTGCCGTCAACGGGGTCAATGGTGCGCAGCTCAAAAATATCGGCAATTTCGGGTGTATTTCTGAGAATCAGGTTTTTCAAAAAACATCTCTCCTGTTTCAAAATCTGAATATAATCATCTAATTATACTATATTTTTATAGGCAAGGCAAGTTTTTTAATAAATTAACAGACTGTTTAACAAATATATCACAAAATGGGATAGAATAATAAACAAAAAACCTAAAAAAATGAAAAATAAACCTTTACACTTGGCAATAAATAAAGTAAAATATACTATGTACAATTATGTAAAGGCGGTGTTTAAAAATGAAACCTGTTTATAAACGCATTCTTCTCAAGCTCAGCGGTGAGGTGCTCGCAGGCGGTCAGGGTCACGGCTTTGATTTTGACACCATCAATACCATCTGCACCTCTGTTAAAAAGGTAACGGATCTCGGTGTTGAAGTCGGTCTTGTTGTTGGCGGCGGTAACTTCTGGCGCGGTCGCTCGGGCGGCACAATGGAAAGAACCAGAGCAGATAGCATCGGTATGCTTGCAACGGTTATGAACTCACTTGCTCTTGCAGAGGTGCTTGAGCAGCTTGGTGTTGAGGTTGTTGTGCAGAGTGCAATCGAAATGCCCAAGGTAGCGGAAACCTTTGTGCGCAACAATGCAGTGCGTCACCTTGAAAAAGGCAGAGTTGTTATCTTCGGCGGCGGCACAGGCAACCCCTTCTTCTCAACCGATACCTGTGCGGCACTCAGAGCAGCGGAAATCAACGCAGAAATCATTTTCAAGGCAACCAATGTTGACGGCGTGTTTGACAAAGATCCCAATAAGTTTGACGATGCAGTCAAATACGATACCGTTACCCACACTGAAGTTCTTGAAAAGAACCTTAAAGTTATGGACTCAACGGCAGCTTCACTTTGCCGTGACAATAACATATCCATTCTCGTGTTTAACCTTGAAGATCCCGAAAACATAGTCAGGGCAATTCTTGGCGAAAACATCGGCACAATAGTTAAGGAGGGCTAAACCTATGCAAACAGTATTTAACACAGCAGAAGAAAAAATGGGCAAAACCGTGAGCGTTCTCAATTCAGAGTATGCTGCTATCAGAGCGGGCAGAGCAAATGCTGCTGTTCTTGACAAAATCAAGGTTGACTATTACGGCACACCCACACCCATCAATCAGATGGCTGCGGTTTCTGTTGCAGAAGCAAGAATTCTTACCATTCAGCCTTGGGATACCTCAACACTTCATACCATCGAGAAGGCAATTATGGCTTCCGATATCGGCATCAACCCCCAGAATGACGGCAGAATCATCCGCCTTGTGTTCCCTCAGCTTACTGAGGAGCGCCGCCGCGACCTCTGCAAGGACGTTAAGAAAATGGCTGAAGATTCAAGAATCGCTATCCGTTCAATCAGACGTGACTGCATCGATAAGGTAAAGAAGATGGAAAAGGCTTCTGAAATCACAGAAGATGACCTTAAGATTGCAGAAAAGAAGCTTCAGGATTTCACAGATAAATATATCAAAGAAATCGATAAGGCTGCAGAAGCAAAAGAAAAAGATATTATGGAAATCTGATTGCGGATTATTGCAGCAGGGGCACCGTGCCTCTGCTGCTGTCAGCAATTAATCATCGAAAAGTGAGGTGCACAAAAATGACAAACGAAATGCGTCAGCAGCTTATTCTGCCGCGTCATATCGGCATTATTATGGATGGCAACGGCAGGTGGGCAAAGCAGAGAGGTCTTGAAAGAAGCGAGGGCCACAAAGCGGGGGCAAACGTTTTTCGCCGTATCTGTGATTACGGCGCAGAGCTTGGCATTGAGTGCATGACCTTCTATGCCTTCTCAACCGAAAACTGGAAAAGACCTGCCAACGAGGTTGAGGCCATAATGAACCTTTTCAGAGACTATCTGAATGAGGCTCAGGACAGAGAAGAAGAAAACGAGCAAAAAGGTCTGCGTATCCGTTACGTGGGCGAGCGTGAAGGTTTGCCCGAGGATATCATTGAGCTTATCAATACCCTTGAAAAAGGCTCAATCGACAAAAAAACAGTGGTTAATATCGCAGTTAATTACGGAGGCAGAAACGAAATTCTGCACTCTGTCAAAAAAATCGCCGCTCAGGTTGAAGCGGGCGAGCTTAAAGCAAAAGACATTGATTTGAAAAATATAGAGGATAATCTTTTTACCGCAGGTCTGCCTGACCCCGACCTTATCATCAGACCCAGCGGCGAATATCGTCTTTCAAATTTCCTTATCTGGCAGGCAGCCTACTCGGAATTCTGGTTTTCGGATATTCTCTGGCCTGATTTCACAGAGGATGACCTGGATAAGGCAATTATAGATTACTGCAAACGTAACAGACGCTTCGGCGGTGTGTGATTTTGCAAATCAAACAGAACAAGAGTGTGAATTTATATGAAAAAAAGAATAATAACAGGC
>JAZNBM010000185.1:0-6632 GCA_045587045.1 Acutalibacteraceae bacterium
AAAATGCAAAGCAACGAAGAAAACAGTTTTTTCATCTTATCAGCTCCGATTTGTTAATAAAAAGTTATGATGCAATAATTATAATTCTCTTTCAAGATTATGTCAAACATACTGTGGAATTTTATAATCATATATGATATAATATCAGAAAATATTGCGAGGTAAATGCTGTTTAGTATTTCAAAATATCCGTTTAATTTATGGAGGTATTGTTATGAAAAAGCTTTTATCGGTAATTCTTGCTGTTGTTATCACCCTGAGCATAACACCGTTTGCGTTTGCCGCAGGAACAACTTATTATATCGACAGCATATCGGGCGATGACGATAACACGGGTTTATCCGAAGCTTCTGCATGGAAAACGGTTGCCAACATTGCTTCTTTAACACTTGAAGCAGGTGATAAAATTCTGTTCAAAGCAGGCGGCGACTATGACTGCGCTGTTACGCTCACCTGCTCGGGTACTCAGGATAATCCCATTGTCATTTCATCCTACGGTGAAGGCGAAAAGCCGCACCTCAACACCGATGAAAGAAATGCGGTTATGAAGCTTTTTGACTGCTCCTACGTAACCGTTTCGGGCTTTGAAATCACGGCTCACAACGGCGGCGGAATCTGGGTTGACGGAGTTACAAAAGAATCAAAGGGCGTCAGAATAGAAAACTGCGAATTCCACGATATGCAGAATTACACTGTAACCTCTCGTGATAATTATACCGAAGGTCCGATTTCAGGCAGAGCTGCGATAGTTATCAAGCGTTATGGCGGCTCACCTTATCCCGTCAACGATTTTCAGGCAGTAAACTGCAAAATATACGATGTGGGCAACGGTATATTTTTCACAGGTTCACAGGATCTGAACAAAAATGCTCTTGTAAAGAACTGCGAATTTCACAATATGGACGGTGAAGCAGTTGTTCTTGAAGGCTGCGACGGTGCTTTGGTAACACATTGCCGTGCGATAGACTGCTGTCAGGGAGTCGGTCTTGATGAAAACGGAAAGATTCTGTATTTTACCGCCGCAATGTGGACTCACTATTCCTCAAACTGCACTTTCAGCTACTGCGAAATAGCGGGTCAGAAAAACTACGGTGACGGAATGACTGTGGATTTTGACCACGGCTCCTATAACTGCACATATGAATACATTTATTCCCACGATAATATGCGCTTTATGTGCAACAATCCTGCCAGCGGCGGCAACAGAGGCAACACGGTAAGATACTGCCTTTCTGTTAATGATAATCAGGGCAGGAACAAAATCGGTGTATCTGA
This sequence comes from Acutalibacteraceae bacterium, assembly GCA_045587045.1. GTDB lineage: Bacteria > Bacillota > Clostridia > Oscillospirales > Acutalibacteraceae > CAG-177. The sequence goes on from JAZNBM010000185.1 coordinate 1,276, forward strand.
CGGCGAATGGAATTTCAGCTTTTATAACAATACCATAATCAATTCGTCGGAATTCCAGATGACCCAGATATATGATTCGCTGTTCGCAAACAATATTATAGTTTTTAAAGACGGTCATAAGTTTTACCATATAAATGAAGAAGCTAAAACATGGAACAACGTTTTTGCCAACAACTGTTATTACAACACTTTTAATCCGTCTTTTGATAAAGATGCTTTAAACACTCTTCCGGGCTTTGTGGGCGGTGACGACCCGATAAAAGCATATCAGCTTGCGGAAGGCTCGCCGTTAATCGGTGCAGGCTTTGAGATTAAGGACGGTTGTATGACGGATTTCTTCGGCAATGAAATAACAAGCAACAACATCGGCTGTTATTCCGCCGACGGAGAGGATGCTAAACTTAAAACAGAAAACTTTTTTGAAAAAGCCGTAAGATTTATCCGTCAGATATTTAATATAGCAATTGAAGAAATACGTAAATTAATTGTTGACATTTTTGAATGACAGTAAGTGAAACTTTTCTGAAGTATTTCATTGTTCGACAACTCATTTGACAAAGAAGCCGATTGTCACAAAAGAGCAAGCTGTTAAATCCCAGTTTGTCAAATTACACTCACAAAAACACTGAACCACCTCTTGTCGGTGCTTACATCTGCATCGATTGAGGTGGTTTTGTAGGTTCGGCTCTTTCCTCTGCCGATTGAGTAGAATTTAAACTGTAAAAGGGACCATTTCACTTCAATTGTAGGTACAGAGGAGCTTTCGCACCTTGAAATGATCGGCGCAATCGTTTATCAGCTTACCCGTAACCTTTCTGAAGAAGACATAAAAAAGCACGGCTTCGATGCATATTTTGTTGACCACACAACGGGCGTTTATCCGTCGTCAGCAGCAGGTGTGCCGTTCACAGCGGCATATATTCAGAGCAAAGGCGACATAATCACCGACCTTGCTGAAGACCTTGCAGCAGAACAAAAAGCACGCACCACATATGACAACATCCTGCGCCTTGTTGATGACCCCGATGTCAGGGAACCCATCAAATTCCTGCGTGCTAGAGAAATTGTTCACTTCCAGCGTTTCGGCGAAGGTCTGCGTCTTGCAACCGACAAGCTCAACGAAAAGAATTTCTACGCTTTCAACCCGTCGTTCGATAAACACTGCAACAAGTAAATGTAAGCCCACAGGTCTACTGTGGGCTTTTCTTTACACTATCAGAACAAAAAGCAGGTTGTATTTTATTGCGTTTATGATATAATTTTATTGTCACAATCAAATCAATTACAAACATAAGGAAGTGCATAACATGAGTCTGAGTATACTGCATTGTGAGGGCGAAAGAATTATCAACGCAGAGGGAAAACAAATTTTTCTGCGAGGAACAAATCTCGGCGGATGGCTTCTCGATGAATTATGGCAAGGATTTTTCAAAGGCGGAGAAGCTCAATGGGATATAGTGACAACGCTTGAAAGTCGTTTCGGTAAAGATGAAGCCGACAGACTCATAAAAATCCGTGAGGATAACTATATTACCGAATATGACCTTGACTATCTTCAGTCGCTCGGCTTTACCTGTGTGCGAGTACCGTTCTGGTACCGTAATTTTCAGACTGACGATAACGGCACCTGGAAGCGTAAAGAAAACGGTGAAATTGATTTTTCACGCCTTGACCGGATTGTTGAAGAATGCGAAAAAAGAGGAATGTATGTCATTCTTGATATGCACGGTGTTCCGGGTCACCAGAGCATCGCCCACCACTGCTGCCGTGTGAACCATTGCAGACTTTATGATGAAACCGAAGAAGGTGCTCATTTCCGTTCGCTCGCCTGCAAATTATGGAGCGAAATTGCCCGCCATTTTGCAGGCAACGGAACTGTTGCCGCCTATGACCTGATGAATGAACCGATGTGCGATTATGAGGGCGAAGATAAAGTCAACAGCAAATATCACGATGTTTATTCGATGCTTTACGACGCGGTCAGAGCAGTTGACCCCGATCATATCATTACGCTTGAAGCTATCTGGACACCCGATGACATACCGCATCCGTCAGAGCGCGGATGGGAAAACGTGATGTATCAGTATCATTATTATGACGATTCAAACGAAAGCTTTAAAGAAGTAACCCTTCACCACAAAAGCAAGAATTTCAACGTACCCGTGCTTGTGGGTGAGTTTTCTCCCTGCCGCGGAACTGCAGACTGGGAATACATACTGAAGCTTTTTAACGAATGTTCATTTAACTGGCAGACTTGGACATACAAAGGTCATTGCCCTAAAGGGGAAACCAGCCAATGGTTTATGATGGGCTCGGATGACCCCGACAACGTTGTTGATATAAATAACGATTCAGCCGAGGAAATTGAACGCAAATGGTCATCTGTCAGAACTGAAATTTGCTGTAAACCGATGAATGACCATGCATTGCTTTCCGAATACGCAAAAGCGTAATGTTTGTCAAAAGGAGAAAGTTATATGAACGGGTATTTCAAACACGATCCTGCGATTTTTGCGGTGAATAAGTATTATCAGATTATGATGCCTTGTGAAAAAGCCTGCTTTTTCTTTGTTAAGGTTGGCGATAAATCCTATTATGATGAATCCAACGGCATTATGTGTTCAAGAAATAAGATACATAAGGTTGAAGTGCCTGCTGATGAACTTGATAATGCCAAAGAATATACAGTTTGCATCCGCCCGATTATCATAAGAAAAGCATATTTTTCAAAAACAAAAAAAGTGCTCGAAAAAACATATAAATTTTATCCCGTACCCGAAAACAATATCAGAGCCTATCATATTGCCGATGCTCATAACAACATTAATGAGCCGATAAAAGCTGCCGAAGCTTTCGGTAACATTGATTTTCTTATTTTGAACGGTGATGTTATTGAAGACAGCAGTAATCCCTCAAAATTTTTGAACATATATGAAATATGTTCCCGATTAACCAAAGGCGAAAAGCCCACCGTCTTTTCAAGAGGCAACCACGATTTAAGAGGCAATTTTGCCGAGAAGTTTGCTGATTATACTCCTACGCATTTCGGTAACACATATTACAGTTTCCGCCTCGGAAACATATGGGGGGTTCTGCTTGACTGCGGTGAAGACAAGAACGACGACCACCCCGAATACGGTTTCACCGTTGCCTGCCACGTTTTCAGGGAACGTCAGACAGAATTTCTTAAGAGTATAATTGAAAACAAAGAGAATGAATATGAAGCTGAGGGAGTTAAGCATAAGCTTGTAATCTCCCACAATGCTTTTGTTCACAGATATACTCCACCGTTTGACATTGAGCAGGATATTTTTGCCGAATGGTCCGAGCTTCTCAGAGAGAATGTAAAACCCGAAATTATGATTTGCGGTCACGCTCACGAGCTAAATGTTTATTACCCTGAAAATATCCATTGGAATAACAACGGCAGCGTTTGCCCCGTTGTAATCGGCAGCACAATAAAAAAACGAAAACCTGTATATTTTGCAGGCTGCGGATATGTTTTTAATGATGACGGAATTGAATTAATCTTTACTGACAGCAACGGCGAGATATTAAGAAAAGAAACAATATCAAAACAATAAACTATCCTAAAAAAACATCAAACCACCTCTTGTCGGTGCTTTCTGCATCGACTGAGGTGGTTTTGATTATTTATACACGGAAATCAATCTCTCATATTCCTCATCGGTTATATGAAGCATTGAGCCGTGACGGGGACTCAGATGATTGAGAGAAAAATTGCTTTCTTCAACCTTTCTGAAGTGAATCATATCGGTTGTTTCCTGCATAAAATATCCGCCGTTTCTGAATTGGTCTGCTATCATAATATATTTGTCGGTGTCGTCGATTTTGTAAATGCAGTTTCCCTCCAGAGCAACGGTTGCAACGGAAACTTTGTTGTCATCGGGTTCATAATACGGACCGTCTGCACTGTCAGACACGGCATAGCATATCGCTTCCTTTTCTCCGTCTGCCTGATAGAGATAATAACTTCCGTCATTTTCGATAATATCCGCATCGATACCGCACATTCCGCTTTTGGGTCTGAACAAAACCTTCGGCTCTGTGGTGAGAGTTGCAAAATCCCTTGTGTAAGCATACCAAGTTATTGTGTCAAGGTCGTCATCGGAGTTATTATGAGTCCAATAAATCATATATTCGCCTTTTTTCTTATCGAAAATCGCTTCGGGCGCCCATACTCTGTCGGCATTCTTTGTGCTTTCAAACTTTGAAAAATCAATTATTCTTTCGTTTTTCCAATCAGTAAGATTCTCACTGTCCCAAACAATCATCGAGTTATTGCTGTTCCAGCCGTCGGCGCTGCGCATATCCGTTGCAATGATATGAAAAAAATTGTTTTCATCACGGAAAATGAAAGGGTCGCGGCAGCATTTTTTGCCGAGCTTTTGCTTAATGACAGGTTCATTTTTATTAAGTGCTTCAAAATTATAACCGTCAGACGATACGGCAAAATGCACCGATTCTTCTTCGGGCTCATTCCCCACAAAATAACAAAACAGATATTTCATATCAGTTCTCTCTCCCTGCTGTTGTTCCGATTTGATTTATATATGAGTTCTGTTTTTAATTCAACTGTTGCCAAAACAAACGGTGCTGGTTTTTTCGCATTTTTATAACTCGCACAAAACACAAAATCCCGTTGGACCTGAGTCTGTTATGAAAAAAACACACTGCATTATAAAGATTATTCAGCAATTACTTCCCAGTCGCCGAGATTACCCTGAATACTTTCAATGCTGAATTTACCGTCGGTAAACGTAACTTTTGCAAGCACACCGGGTATGACAAGGGGGAAAGTAATATTTTTACAAATCGGTTTGAAACTCAGCTTTTTGTTCTCATAGTCAATTTTAAGTCCTGATGCAGCTAAAAGTGTACTCCAGCTCGACATAGGTCTTGTGTAGTGGTGTCCGCATTCCCAATGGTCCCAGAAGTGACCGAGCCTTAGCTGATTGCTGTGAATTGAATCAACTACGGTGTCCGATATTTCGGTTTTTCCGACAGCAAGTGCAAGAGCAGAGAACGCATAACCTATACCTGTCCACACGGCGATAGTCTGACAGTTGTTGTACGTATCGATGCTTGTCCATCTGTTTTCAGGTACGGTAGCGTTGACAAGTCCCTGCTCATTATCAAAATTATTTTTGAAAATAAACTCAATTACCGAACGTACTCTCTCATCGGGCAGATTACCGTCAAGACCGATCATTCGCAGGAACCATTCGCCGTCAAGCTGGTCTGTCATAAGTGATTCGTCGGTTACGTCGTTGTTTCTCCAGAGGTTATAATACTCTCCGTTCCAAAGCTTTTCTTCAAGGGCATTTTTACCGTTA
>JAZNBM010000186.1:0-2337 GCA_045587045.1 Acutalibacteraceae bacterium
CACCCCCGTTCTTCTATGCCGTAATTCTAATTTTACCAAAGCGATTTTTTGTTTCGTTTTCGTATCAAAAATCAGAAGAATTGCGTAAACCAGACTTTTTAGCTCACGAAGGAATACAAAGGTGTTTTGAGGAAACGAGTCTATATGTTTCACATATCCTATTTCAGTTTTTGCTTCAGAGGTGCAAAAGATTGCGTGCAGTCAGCCATTTTTGCATCGAAGGAATACAAGGGTATTTCGAGATGCGAAAACGGTTGAATGTGCGTAATATTTTGTGCCTATGAGGCAAAAAAAGAAAAAGCCGAGGTAAGAGAGTGTATCTCTTCCTCGGATTTTTCTCGTATAAAACGGGGGGGACAAAAGATGGTAATGGTTTAAATTATTGGTTTGCTTTCTTGGAATACTTAAGAAGATAAACAACTCTCATAAGCTTGGCTTCGACAGGATTGATTTCCTTTGCTTTGCCGAATACCTTTGAACCAAGAAGAGCGAGGGCACTTTTGCTCATAATCATATCAACGGCCTGTGCGTCGCCCTCAACGGAGCCGCAGCAAAGCGCACCCTTATCCTTGAGGAGAACTGCGTTTTTGCCCTTGATTTTTTTGCCGCAATTATCTTCGGTTGCGCATTTAACCTTAGTGCCGCAAATCTGAGCAAAGTCATCAAGCAGGGGCTTCATGGGCTTATGGAGCCTTGAAACAGCCACAACTTCGCTTGACGTGTTATGAATAATATGGTTGAATTTTGAGTTTGAAAGATAAACGTTGCGGTGTGCAAGAGCAGAGCCGCCAAGTGCGCCTGTGCACTCACAAGTGATGATATCCATAGAGATTTCGGAACCGTCAGCTTCGTTTGTGAAGATGATTTTTCCGTTCTCTCTATCGTAGGTACTATTATATATCAACGATTTATCAATTTCAACTGTTTTTTTGCTTTTAGCAAGCACATCTGCCATTTTTGAACAAAAATCATCAAGTGTGTCCGCTTTTATGCCGAGCTTTTCTTTTGCGTTTTCAAGAATATAATCCGTGCAAACGTTTTCAAGCATATTGGCAACATCAAAAGCCTCATCGCTGTCCTTACCAAAGCAAAGAGCGCCGTGGTGAGCCATAATAACAGCCTTTGAGGGAGACATATGAAGAGCGTTTGTTACGCCCTTTCTGAGCTTCTTTGTGCCGGGCAGACCATATGAACCGATAAGCACCTTGCTGCCGATAAGCTTTTCAGCTTCGCCCGTGATTTTGTCAATACCCTCAGAAAGTGTGCTGATAACGGAAGCGACCTTCTGGTGGGTGTGGATAACAAAACCTGCTTCGGGATATGCCTTATAAACCTCGGCATGGATGCCTTTTTCTGATGAGGGTTTAACGCTGCCGCCCCATTCAAGGGTTTCAACTGCAACCTCAACAATATCATCGGGAGTAAGACCGATATATGACTTGCCGCTGGGAGTGATAACAAAAGTTTTTTCGTCAACACGGCAGCTTACGTTACCCCAGGTTCTTGCAATAAGACCTGTTGCAACAAGCTTTTCGCCGGCTGCAATGACGAGTTTTTTAGCGGTTAAAACATCCATTTTTATGTTTCCTTTCGGAGAATCGGGAAGCGGAAATCCGCCTCCCGTATTGTTTTATGTTGAGCCTTAATTATTTCTCAAGGCAAACGATGTTTTCGAATACTCTGTCAAATGCTGCAAGAGCTTCGTCAATCATTTCGGGTGTGTAAGCAGCGCTTGTGTAAAGACGGCTGCCTGCAAGAGTTACAAGGCCTTCTGCCATGTAAGCAGCACCCATATGAGTCATTTCCTTCTTACGTGCTGAGGTTGCGCTCAGGACGCCGGGGATACCCCAGGGCTTCTTCCAGTTGATGGAGAAGTTAAGAGTACCGACTGTTTCGAGGTGGCAGATTGAGCCCTGGTTGAATGCAACGAAGGGAAGGTTTCTTCTCTTGATGATTTCCTGGAGACCTGCTGTGATTCTGTCACCCATCTGTGCTGCCTTGTAGCAAGCATCAGCTTTTTCCATTTCTTCAAGCATTGTGTAACCTGCAACGCAGCTGAGGGGGTTAGCGCTCATTGTGCCGCCGCAGAATGCCTTCTTGACCTTCTTGCCTGTATCGTCAAGACCTGCGCCGAGATACTTCATATATTCTCTCTTACCGCCGAGACCGCCTGCACCGGGATAACCGCCTGCCATAACCTTACCGAAGATAGTGAGGTCAGGTGAGCAGCCGAAGTAGCCCTGAGCCCCGCTCATGCTTACGCGGAAAGCTGTAACAACTTCGTCAAAGATGAGAAGTGCGCCGTACTTGCGGCAAAGGGTTTCAACGCCCTTGCAG
>JAZNBM010000187.1:0-1615 GCA_045587045.1 Acutalibacteraceae bacterium
GAATGATTGTTTCAAACGTCGCAGGCACAACCCGTGATGCAACCGACTCAATCGTCGAAAACGAGCACGGCAAATTCGTCTTTATCGATACCGCACGTCTCAGAAGAAAAAGCAAGGTCTATGACCAGATTGAAAAATATTCCGTAATCAGAGCCAAAATGGCGGTTGAGCGTGCCCAGGTATGCGTCATTATGATTGATGCGCAGGAAGGCTTCACAGAGCAGGATTCAAAGGTTGCGGGTATCGCTCACGAAATGGGCAAGGGCTGCATCATTGCGGTAAACAAATGGGATGCCGTTGAAAAAGACGGCAAAACGATGGACAGCTACCGCAAAAAGCTGATGAAGGATTTTTCCTTTATGTCCTATGCCCCGATTATTTTCATCTCGGCAAAAGAGAAAATCAGACTTGACCGTCTTTTTGAGCTTATCAAGTTTGTTGATACGCAGAATGCAATGCGTATTTCAACGGGCAAGCTCAACGAGGTGCTTGCGGATGCAACGGCAAGAGTTCAGCCTCCGACAGACAAGGGTAAGAGACTCAAGATTTACTATATGACTCAGGCTTCAACAAGACCGCCTACATTCGTCTGCTTTGTCAATAATGCCGAGCTTTTCCATTACAGCTATCAGCGTTATATCGACAATCAGATAAGAGAAATCTTCGGTCTTGAGGGTACACCCACAAAAATGATAATCCGTGAAAGAGAGTCGGGCAAGAAATGATAGTTTTAGGCATTGACCCCGGATATGCGATAGTCGGCTGCGGAGTTGTTGAGTATCACAGCAACCATTTCCGTGTGCTGACCTACGGTGCGATAACGACCGAAGCGCATACTCCCTTTAACGAAAGAATCGAAAAAATATTTGACGAAGCGAACGAGCTGATTCAGAGATTCAGACCCGACGCAATGGCAATCGAAAAGCTGTTTTTCAACACCAACCAGAAAACGGCAATCGACGTTGCGCAGGCGAGGGGAGCGCTTGTTCTTGCGGCGCAGAAAAATAAAGTGCCGATTTTTGAATATACTCCCTTGCAGGTCAAGCAGAGCGTTGTCGGCTACGGCAGAGCAGAGAAAAAGCAGGTGCAGGAAATGACCCGTGTTATGCTCAATCTCGAAAAAATCCCGAAGCCCGACGATGCCGCCGATGCTCTGGCAATGGCAATCTGCCACTGCCATTCGGCAGGCTCGCTCATCGGTCAGCTCGGCAGAAGATAGTATCACAGGCTCCTTTTGAAAGGAGCTGTCGCAAAGCGACTGGGGTTTGTGAATACTCCGCATTCGGGGGGTTCGGGAATCGCCCCCCTGCGAAATTGTCATTCACTCTTCATTTTTACTCAAATCACTTAACAAATCAGGTGCGGACAGAGTCCGCCCGAAACTATTCATTCTTCACTTTTCATTATTCACTAAAATGCGAGGAGCGTAAGCTATGTTTTACAGTATAACAGGCACGGTGGTTTTCGCCGATGAAAGCAGCGTTGCTCTCGATTGCAACGGCGTTGCCTTCAGACTTTTCACAACTTTGAATACACTCAAGAAATGCGCTCCCGTCGGAGAAAAGCAGACCCTTTTCACCTATCTCAACGTGCGTGAGGATGCGCTTGACCTTTT
>JAZNBM010000188.1:0-16393 GCA_045587045.1 Acutalibacteraceae bacterium
GTCACTTACCTTGCAGTAAGACGTTGCAAAGTGTGAGCCGTTTTCAATGGGTCTGATATAGTGCACGTGGTTTTCGGTTGCGGTTGTTTCAAACATACCGAACCTTGTGCCTCTGTGACGGTCGCAATAGCTTTCAATCGGGCCCTTGCCGAAATACTTCATATTTTCACAGCCGTCTTTGAGCGCTATGCAGAAGCCGAATCTGGGCAGTCGCATATTCATCTCTTTGAGCAGCGCACGAAGCTCGCCGCTGAAAGCAAGCTGTGCTCTGCCGTCGGCAAAGAATGAATAAGTGAGTGTGCCGTTGATAATGGGCACAACCGCAGGTCCGCCAAGTGAAACCGCACATTCGATATCAAGCTTTTCTTCACTTGCTTTAACCTTTACGGAATACGTTTTCTGAATTGCGTTGTGGATTTCCGCGCTTCTTCTGTCATCGGCATCGCCGAGCTGGTTATAGCCGTGTGCCGCCCAAGTTTCAATCTTAACAGGCTGTGCAAGAAGCTCTCTGCCGCCGATTGAAGCGGAAACGATTCTGCCGTAAGGCTTGTCGAATTTATATTCAACCTCGCCTGCCTTAACGGTGATATATCTTGCACCCTCTTCGTATTCGGGAGCCTTTGATTCGGTTGCTTTCTCAATTTCAGCCGACAAATCAAACTGCTCAAATCCTGTTTCATAGTCAGCATCGGCAAAAGCATTGGCTTCTTTATAATGGAATGTGAGTGTCAGATAGCAGTTTTCGTTATCCTCAACTCCGTCAAAGAGTTTATAAATCTTTGTGCTCTGCGGAGCGATATCGGTGTCGTCAATTCTGCCCTCAAGGATTGCCTTGCCGCTGACCTCAAGCTTCCAGACAATATACAAATCACTAAGCGATTCAAAATATCTGCGGTTGAATACAGAAATTTCGCCGTTTGCATAGTCAACCTCAAACTCCTGATATGCACGCTTCATATCATAGAAACCGGGACGTAAAGTTCTGTCGGGGAAAATAACACCGTCAATGCAGCAAACGCTGTTGTGCGGATAATCGCCGAAGTCGCCACCGTAACGGAAACCGCCATTCTCAGCCTTGACTGCGTGGTCAGTGAGCTCCCAGAAGCAACCGCCCCAGATTGCGGGATATTTACGGAATAAATCGCAGTGAGCGTGAATGTTACCCGTTGACATCGAGCAGCTGAATTCGCAGAAATAGAAAGGCTTTTTGGCGTTTTTATTGGTTGCATATTTCTCGGTGTATTCAAGCTCTGCATACATACGGCTCTCAACGTCGGAAATATCGCTGTAATTCTCGCCAACGGGCACCGCCTTGAATTCAAGGTGTGCATTTTCATAGTGAACGATTGCATCGGGGCAAAGACCCTTTATATAATTTCGCATGGCTCTGTGATTCTTGCCGCAACCCGATTCGTTGCCGAGTGACCACATAACAATACTTGCGTGGTTTTTGTCACGCTCAAAAAGACGCTCTGCACGGTCAACATAAGCGGCTTCCCACTCATCGTCGGTTGAAAGCTTTGACCAGCGCATCCAGTCCCAAGTGTCACGGTATTCAAAGCCCATACCGTGAGTTTCGATATCGGCTTCGTCAACAACCATCAAACCGTATTCGTCACACAGATCAAGGAATCTGGGGTCATTGGGATAGTGTGAAGTTCTTACGCAGTTGCAGTTGCCCTGCTTCATAATCTTAACGTCACGCACCATAAAAGCATAGTCGCAGTAATAACCCGTGTCGGGGTTGGAATCGTGGCGGTTGATGCCGAAAAGCTTGACGGGCTGATTATTAAGATAAGCTACGTTGCCTCTGAATTCAAGACGCTTGAAGCCGAGGTTAAACGGAATAATCTCGCCACCGCAGTTGAGAATAAGCTTATAAAGCTGCGGATTTTCGCTTGACCAGAGAGCAGGATTTTCAATTTCGAACTCAACCCCCTCACCCTCAAGTGCAACAGTGCCGTCGGGAGCAAGAAGTGTGAAAGTTATATCGCAGTCAGCATCGATTTCGCTTGTAACCGTACCCTTTTTGAGGTCGGAGTCAAGAACGGGCTTGATATAGATATCCTTAAGGTGCTTTTCCTTTCTCTCAAGAATATAAACCTCTCTGAAAATGCCCGAAAGGCGGAACATATCCTGATCTTCAAGATACGAGCCGTCACACCATTTGACGACAAGTACGTCAAGCCTGTTTTCGCCGTCTTTAATAAGGTTGGTGATATCGACCTCGCTTGTGTTGTGGCTGACCTGGCTGTAAGCGGCAAAGACGCCGTTTATAAACAGATAGAAGCAGGAAGAAACGCCCTCAAAATTTATGTAATACTTTTTGCCGATTTTCTTTGAAATATTAAACGTTCTGTTATAAAGACCGCAGGGATTTTCATCGGGAACAAACGGCGGATCAAGCGGAAATGCATAAAAAAGGTTGCTGTAAAGCGGCACGTCATAGCCCTTGCCAACCTCGGTCTGCCAGCATTTGGGAACATCTATTTTGTCATTGAAACCAACCTCAAGAAAATCTTCTTCAAGGTCTTCAAACGAATTGTAAAATCTGAAATTCCACTCGCCGCAAAGGTCGGTATAGAATTCTGATTTTTTTCTGCAGCCGAAAAGTGCGCTCTCTTCATCGTGATAAGGAATAAAATACGCTCTCGGCTTTTCGCAGCCGATATGCAGGCTGTCTAAATCTTTATGGTAAGCTTTGAAGTTCATAGGCTCCTCCTGATTTCATAATAAGTTATTTATATCACAGACATACCATTTTTTCAAGACGATATAAGCATATTTATGTTAAAAATAACAAGAAAGCAACGCTTGAAATACCAAGCAAATTGGTCTATACTTAATTACAAGGAAAGAAGGAGGCAATATGAACATTCAAAAAACAAAAAACCTTATTTCGGCAGCGTTGTTTGCCGCAATTATCTGCGTTGCAACTTACATTGTGCAGATTCCCATGCCCGCTACAGGCGGCTACGTTAACCTTGGCGACTGCTTTGTTTTAACGGCAGGTATAATGCTCGGTGCAGGTTACGGAGCAATGGCGGCAGGTCTTGGCTCGGCGCTTGCGGATATGCTTGCAGGCTATATGCAGTATGCGCCTGCAACGTTTATAATAAAAGCACTTATGGCGGTTGCCGCTTATTACATTTATGTTTCGCTCAACAAACTGTTTAACTACAAACACAAAATAATTGCAAAAACGGTTGCTGTTATAGCGGCTGAAGCAATAATGGTGCTTGGTTATTTCGGCTATGAAGCCGTTATTTTAGGTTACGGAATCGCCGCTGCAGGCAGTATTTTGGGCAACGTAACACAGGGCGCCGTCGGTGCGATTGCGGCAGTTGCGCTTGTAACTGCACTGCAAAAATCAGCATCAAAAAGCAAAACAATATCAACATTCTTTAAGGCAGGTTAAAATATATGGATAACATTTTTAATCAGGCAAAGTCTGCGGCTGCGGAGCTGCTTGAAAAATCAGGCATCGACCAAGGTTCGGTTGTTGTTATCGGCTGCTCAACAAGCGAGGTTATCGGCGAAAGAATCGGCACAAGCGGCACTGTTGACGTTGCACAGCAGATTTTCGACGGTCTTAACAGTGTTTTTGCCGAAAACGGCATTTACCTTGCTGCCCAGTGCTGTGAGCATCTTAACAGAGCAATTATCATAGAAAAAGAAAAAGCCGATGCACTCGGTCTTGAAGCTGTTTGCGTTGTACCCCACCCCAGAGCAGGCGGCTCATTTGCAACTGCGGCATGGCACACAATGAAAAACCCCGTTGCGCTTGAAGAAATCAGAGCCGATGCAGGCATTGACATAGGATGCACTCTTATCGGTATGCACCTAAAAAGAGTTGCAGTGCCTCTGCGCCTTGAAAATAACGTTATCGGTCAGGCAAAGCTTTCCGCCGCAAAAACAAGAGCCAAATACATTGGCGGCGAAAGAGCAAAGTATGAATAAAAGATACGGGCGAATAATATCCGCCCCTACACTGCTTATAATTCAATTTTATTAAAATCGGGTAAGGGCGAAGCCCTTCCTGAACTATTCACTATTCACTCTTAACTATTCACTAAACATAAAAACACCGCTGGTTTTTACCAACGGTGTTAATTTTTTATGCAGTTTCTTTAAGCTCTCTTTCAAGCCAGATGCAGCCAATATCCATCGCGCTGTAAAGACCCTTGCGCTCTGCTTTTTTAACGATTTTGTCCTTCATTCTGACGTTGGGGTCAGTGTTGACAAGCTGAACAACAACTCTGTCTGCAACCTCAAGGCCCTTGACCTCTCTTGTGCTTGTTATCTGCATAATAACAACGTAGGGGTCGCTCATATAGCCATAATAAAGGGTTTTGCCGCTTCTGACAAGAGGCTTGCCCTTATACATAAGGAAGCTGAGTTTTTTTGCCATTTTAAGCACTCCTTTTAATTATTCTATGCCGAGATAGCACTTGACCATTGCCTGCAAAAGCTCGTCTCTGTCGAGCCTTCTCACAAGGCTGCGTGCGTTATTATGAGTGGTAATGTATGTCGGGTCTTCTGAAAGAATGTAGCCGACAATCTGGCTGATTGAATTATAACCTTTTTCATTCAAAGCCTCATAAACCGCAAGAAGATTTTTCTTCATCTCGGCTTCATTTTCGTCTTTAATTGAAAATTTTATTGTCTTATCAGTCATTGCGGTCACCTCCGTACTCATTAATTATATAACACCTTCAGCAATAAAACAATGGTTTTTTGAAAAAATTTAAAAGATGTTAAAAAATTTAATAATTCAAGTGCAGGGGCGGATAAAATCCGCCCGTTGGAATCTTATGCTCTCAAAGTTACGCCGATTTCGCCGAGATTTGCAAGAACAGCGTCAATCCAGCCCTGAACCTGCTCCATTTCAAGAGTTCTGTCCATAGCGGCAAATACAAGGCGAACGGTCATACTCTTGACACCGTCTTTTTCGTAGGTGTCAATTACTCTTGCGCTCTGAAGCTCCTCAAGAGCAAGTTTTTCCCAGCTTGCGGCGATGTCTGAATATTTGATACCGTCGGCAAGAACAAGAGAAATATCATAATAAGTTGACTGCTGTGTGCTGGGCTCACGGAAAGCGATTCCGTTTGCATCAACAGCATTAAAAGCATCCATATCAATTTCGAAGCAGACAGCGGCGGCTGTTTTGTCAAGCTTTGCTCTGTTTGAGGGATGCATTGCGCAAAGAACACCGACCTTTGTGCCGTCGATAAGGATTTCAGCTGTATTCTTGGGATGCTGCCAGTTCTGTTCAACATCAATCTTATTATATGCCGCTTTCTTCTTCTTAATAACGTCAACTATGGTGTTGACCATTTCAACAGCCTTGAAATAAAGTGCCTTTTCGTTGCCGCTCTTGTCATAGAGAACAACGCCGAGGTGCTTTCTTTCGTTGCAGGTGCCGTTTTCCTTTGTGCCTGCAACAACTCTGCCGATTTCAAATATGCCGTATTTATCGGCAAAATCCTTGTTTTCGCTTGCCATAACAAGAAGTGTGGGAAGCATTGAGTTACGAAGAACGCCGTTATCGGAGTTTTCGATGTTGAGAACCTTTACGTTATCCTGAATTTCGATGCCGAGCTTTTTATATTTTCTGCCGTCACACCAAACGTAGGAGTGAACCTCATGCATCTGATATCTCTTGACAAGAAGATCCTGAATAGCGGCTTCTTCAAGCTTGCCGTAGTCATTGGGAACAGGCTTGAGGGGGCTGCAGGTGGTTGTGATTTCAAAGTTATCGTATCCGTAAATTCTTGTGATTTCTTCAATGATGTCAGCCTTGATGGTAACGTCCTTTGTGGCTCTCCATGATGGAACCTTTACGGTGTAGTTGCCGTCAGCATAGTCAACGCCGAAGCCGAGAAGAGTGAGAGTTCTCATAATCTGCTCGTCGCTGATGTCAATACCTGTGTAGCGGTCAACGTACTTTTTATCGAATGAAAGTGAAATTTCGGGATACTTTCTGACGTATGCATCGGTAAGCTTTGAAGCAACCTTTGCATCGGGGTCAATGCTCTTTACAAGCTCAACGAATCTGCCCACTGCGGCAAGTGTGAGCTCGGGGTCAAGCATTTTTTCATATCTTGCACTTGCGTCTGTTCTGTGACCGAGACGTGAAGATGATTTACGGATCGAAACACCGTCAAAGTTTGCGCTTTCAAGAACAACAGCAGATGTGTTTTCAACTATTTCGGAATCAAGACCGCCCATAATGCCTGCAACAGCGGTGGGTGTTTCGCCGTTCCAGATCATAAGGGTATCTTCGTCAATTTCTCTTTCAACGCCGTCAAGAGTTGTAAAATTCATCTTCTCTTTGGGTGTTGTAACAACAATATTCTGAACGGTTGATGCATCAAATGCGTGGGTAGGCTGTCCGATTTCAAGCATAATGTAGTTTGTAACATCAGCAAGAAGATTGATGCCTCTCATACCGCAATAGTAAAGTCGGATACGCATATCGAGAGGGCTCTTGTTCTTTGTGATGTTATCCATCTTGATGCAGGAATATCTGTAAACAAGGTCTTCTCTGCCAACGGTTACGCTTATCTGCTCATCGCCGTCATAAAAAAGGTCGCCAAGCTTGAGAGGTTTAAGTTCTCTGCCTGCAAGAGCGGCAAATTCACGGGCGATGCCGTAGTGACCCCAAAGGTCGGGGCGGTTTGTGAGTGACTTGTTGTCAACCTCAAAAATGATATCGTCAATGGGGAAGATATCCTTGATGTTTGTGCCGTTTACAAGGTCTTTGTCAAGCTCCATAATGCCAGAATGGTCATCGCTCAAACCAAGCTCTTTTTCGGAGCAGCACATACCCTCTGATTCAAAGCCCGCAACGGTTGCAACGGTGATTTCGCCGCCGCAAACTCTGCCGCCTGCAAGAGCAAGGGCAACCTTCTGACCGACCGCAACGTTGGGTGCACCGCAAACGATGTTACAAACCTTTGAGCCTGCATCAACCTTGAGAAGGTGGAGCTTTTTTGAATTGGGGTGATCTTCAACGGAAAGAATTTCGCCAACAACAACGTTCTGAACGTCTTCGCCCTTAACGATAATATCTTCAACCTCGGCGGTGGCAAGTGTGAAGCTGTTGATAAGCTTCTTGACGTCAAGACCGCTCAAGTCAACATAATCTTTAATCCAGTTAATTGATACAAACATTGCTTATGCCTCCTTGCTTTCTTCAGGCTTTGTAAAGGATTTTTCGGTGAACTGGGTAAGAGCCTTGAGGTTACCGCTGTTGAACACACGGATATCCTTAACACCGTATCTCATCATTGCAAGTCTTGTCATACCAAGACCGAAAGCAAAGCCGATATATTTTTCGGGGTCAATGCCTGCAGCCGTGAGAACGTTGGGGTGAATCATACCGCAGGGGCAAAGCTCAAGCCAACCCGAATCCTTGCAGGAGGGGCAGCCCTTACCGCCGCAGATTGAGCACTGAATGTCAAGCTCAAAGCCGGGTTCAACAAAGGGGAAGAAACCGGGGCGGAGTCTTACGGTGATATCTCTCTGGAAAACCTCGGAGAGCATAGTTTTCATAAAGTAAATAAGGTTGGAAATGGAAATATCCTTGTCAACCATAATGCCTTCCATCTGGAAGAAGGTGTTTTCGTGGCAGGCGTCTATTTTTTCATTTCTGAAGCATCTGCCGGGGAATATTGCTCTGATGGGGTTGCCGCTTTCGAGCGAATCCTTATATTTTCTCAAAATTGTGTTCTGGGCAGCAGACGTGTGTGTCTTAAGAAGCTGACCGCTGCTCAGATAATAAGTATCCTGCATATCTCTTGCAGGGTGATGCTTGGGGATATTAAGGGCCTCAAAGCAGTTGTAGTCATCAGTGATTTCAGAATAATCTTCAATTGAGAAGCCCATGCTCAGGAAAATATTTTCAACCTCTCTGCGAACAAGGGTGATGGGATGATATGAGCCGATGTCGTTATCTGTGGGCATTGATTCATCATAGCTTTCGCAAGCGTCGATGAGCTTCTGCTCTTCAAGCTTTTTGAGCTCTACAAGCTTTTCTGCAATAGCGTTTTCAATGAACTGCTTTGTGTCATTGATTGCCTGGCCTGCTTCTTTTTTCTGCTCGTTGGGAATATTGCGAAGTTCCTGCATAAGAGCGGCAACAGAGCCTTTTTTGCCAAGGAACTCAATGCGAAGCTGTTCAATATCGGCAGTTGCTGTTACGCCAGCAAGCTTTTCTTCAAACAGCTTTTTTAATTCTGCGGGTTTTTCAAACATTCTAATCAATCCTTTCAGATCTGTTACTGTGATAACGGGTGATATAAAACTGAAAATCCCCCGCCATCAAATGATGACGAGGGACGAAAAAAATTCCGCGGTACCACCCTGCATTTCCGATAAAAAAATCGGACACTTTGAAGCCTTTAACGGCGGCGCACCGTCAGAGCCTACTGCAAATTTCAGCCCTGCCGCTAACGGGTGAACTTCAGACAAATCAACTCATAATCCGCTTACAGCCGATGACGGATTTTCTCTGGAATGAGCCTTTAAGCTTACTCTCCCGATCACTGCGTTTAAGATATCCATAGTATTTTATCATAATGATATTAAAAATGCAAGGGTTTTTTATAATTATATTAACAAATAACTAGCCGTTCACCGCAAGAGTTTCAAGATATTCCGCATATTCCATTGCGCTCATCAGCGGTGCGGTGTACGCCACGTTGCAGAACTCACAAATCCAGCATTCATAAGGGTCGGTCATAATCGGCGAAGCATCGTCAAACAAATCTTCATTTACCCTCAAAACCTTGCCTTTGACGGGCGATACAACGTCAAAATATCTGCAGCTTTCAATATCGCAGATTATTTCCCCTGCCCTGAATTCATCGTCCTCGTCAGGCAAATTAAGTACAAAGCCTTTGCAAAGCTGCTTGCAGGCATAGTCGCTTATGCCCACAAGCACGCCGTTTTCGGTTTTCTTTATCCAAACGTGGTCTTTTGAATATCTTAAACTCATACAATCATCTCTCTGAATTGTTCTTCGCTTATAATCGTTATGCCGAGGGACTGCGCCTTGACAAGCTTACTGCCTGCTTCTTCGCCTGCAAGCACGTAGCTTGTCTTTTTTGATACCGACGAAGCTGTTTTGCCTCCGTATTTTTCAATCAGCTCGCTTGCTTCATTGCGTGAAAGGGTTGGCAGAGTACCTGTGAGAACAAAGGTTTTGCCCTCAAAGCGGTTATCAATTTTCTCTTTTTGCGAAACCATATTCACACCGAGAGCCGCCAGCGCTTCAATTTCACGCTTTGACTGCTCAAGCGCAAAGAAATCAGCTACACTCTGCGCCATAATTCCGCCAAAGCCTTCAATTGCTGTTAATTCTTCAACGGTTGCATTCATCAGTGCTTCCATGCTGCCGAAATGATCTGCAAGAATCTTGCCTGCTTTCTGACCGACGTGGCGGATACCGAGAGCAAAAACGAGTTTGGAAAGGTCATTGGCCTTGGATTTTTCAACCGCATCAACAAGGTTCTGCGACGATTTATCCTTGAAGCCCTCAAGGGTCATAAAGTCCTCTTTTTTGAGGGTATAAATCTCACTTGCTTTTGTCAGCATTCCGCTTGCAACAAGCTTTTCGAGAACGGCATCGCCCATACCCTCAATATCCATGGCATCTCTTGAGCAGAAATGAATCAGGTTACGCAAAAGCTGTGCAGGACATTCGGGGTTGACGCATCTGACCGCCGCTTCGTCCTCTTCGCGGATGACCTTTGCACCGCATGAAGGACAAACCTCGGGCAAAACAAATCTTTCACTGCCCTCTTTGTGGCTCACAACCCTGATAACCTCGGGGATAATGTCGCCTGCCTTGCGGATAACAACCCTGTCACCAAGGCGGATATCCTTTTCATCAATGAAATCCTGATTGTGAAGCGTAGCTCTCGATACAGTTGAACCTGCAACAAGGACGGGCTCAAAAACCGCCGTGGGTGTCAGCACACCCGTTCTGCCGACGGCAACCTCAACGTCAATGAGAGTTGTTTCTTTTTCTTCGGGCGGATATTTATATGCAAGCGCCCATCTGGGGAATTTTGCGGTGCTGCCGATTTCGGCACGCTGTGCAAATGAATCAGTCTTGATTACCGCTCCGTCAATGTCAAACGGAAGCGACGAACGGATTTCGCCGATTCTGTTAAGCTCGGCAATAACCTCGTCGATTGTGTCAAACCTGTTATAAAACGGTATGGTCTTGAAGCCTAGAGTTTTAAGGAAATCAATAGACTGCTTGTGAGCGGTTATTTCGTTGCCGCTGTATTGCTGAATGTTAAACACAAAAATATCCAGCTTACGCGAAGCTGTAATAACGGGATTCTTCTGGCGCAGTGAGCCTGCGGCGGCATTTCTGGGGTTTTTAAAGGTCTTTTCGCCGTTAAGCTCCTGTTCCTCAACAAGGGCGGCAAAAACCTTTTTGGGCATATAAACCTCGCCCCTGACCTCAATGCGTTCAACAGCTTCTCTAAGGCGCAGAGGAATTGAATTGACCGTTCTTAAGTTTGCGGTAACGTCCTCGCCCGTTACGCCGTCACCTCTTGTGGAGCCTCTTACAAAAACACCGTTTTCGTATTCAAGCGCAACCGAAAGACCGTCAATTTTCGGTTCAACAACGTACTGCGCATCGGGAAAAATCTCTTTTACCCTTGCATCAAACGCACGCACTTCATCAAAGCTGAAGGCATCCTGCAAACTCTCAAGCGGAACCGTGTGCACAACAGGCTCAAACATACCTGCCGCGCTGCCGCCGACTCTCTGTGTGGGAGAATCCGGCGTTATGAGTGAGGGAAACTCTTTTTCGATTGCAGCAAGCTCCCTCTGAAGCATATCGTATTCGTAATCTCCTATTTCCGGGTTATCCTCAACGTAATATCTATGGCTGTGATAATTGAGCAGGTCGCGGAGCTCTTTTGCTCTTTTTTCTGCAACTTCAAACTGCATATAAAAACTTCCTTAAAATTTGATAGATTCATTATATCATTTTTCACAATAAAATCAATAATTATAAATCCCGATTGCTTAAAAATATTAATCGGCAAAAAAAGAGAGTGCAAAAAGCACTCTCTTAAAACAGTTTGAATTAAAGTGTGTCCGAAGAATTTGATGAAGGAGCAACCATAGCCAGATAATAGCCGTCATCTCCGTCTGTCATAACAAGTGTCATGCCTGAAGCGGTATAACCTGAATATTGGAAAAGTCTTTCAATTGCTGTATCTGTTGAGAATCTTGAATCCATAAGGCTTGCAAAATAAACAACCATCGCAACAGCGGGAGGACTTTCCTCAAACATTGTTATGATTTCGCATATGTTGCCCGTTGCATCGTGCTTGAATATAATTGCACCAACGCTGCCGTCATAAACTTTGAGAGAATATGATGTGTACTCTTCACCAAGTTTGGTATCCATCTGACTGCCGATAGTCAGATTAGCTATTGAGTTGACATAGCCGATAAACTCTTCATCCTTAAAGTTGAACGATGAGCCAACAACGGCAGGCTTCTTTTTGCTGATGGTACGTTCGTCCAGAAGTTTGTCACAGGTAGTGCAGCGGACTTCTTCTTTGCCGGTGTAACGGAGAGTTGCTTCATTGGTGACAGTCCACTCACCTCTTGTGTGACCCGTTGCCAATTCACCGATTTCGCCGCAGACTTCACAAACCTGGTCCTCGGTGCAACTGGCTTCGCTCCAATCGTGACCCTTGGCAACGCCGTCTGTCTTATCACAATAAATGCAGGTTGCCGCTTTTGTGCAGCTAGCAGCAGTATACTCATGATCAAGGCAGATTGTATGTGTTGCAACCAATATGCCGAAAATAACAATACCAAAGAAGAGGAAAAGAACAAGAATAACGGGGATCAAGATAAGCAGAAGCTTTTTGCTTTTTTTCTTCTGGGGAGGATTGGGTGCACCCTGAGGATAAGGCGGATTAGGCATTGTACTCTGGTTATAAGGCTGATTGGGTGATGCAGGCTGAGCATAAGGCTCAACGGGAATATTCTGAGGCGGAACAGGAGCAGGATTTACTGCGCCATATTCCTGTTCGGGTGTGTTATACGAAAAAACAGAAGCGGCTGATGTTGCATCAATATTCTGTTCATATGTATTCTGCGGCTGCGCAGCATCTGAATCTGCCGGTGTGAAAACAGGAGCCGGTTCGACGTTTACAGGATTTGCACTGATGCCTCCTAAATTATATCCGCAATTAGAGCAAAACTGCTCGTCGGATGCAATAGGGTTGCCGCAATTGGGACAAAATCTGGGACCCGTGTACTGATCGTTATTCTGATAATCCATTATTTTTACCTCCGCAAAATTATATTTGTCTGAATTCTTACGTCAATAAATATAGAATAACACCTATAAACATTAATGTCAATATAAAGGATAAAAGATAAAATAATGTCAGATTATAAAGTTTTATTTATCCACCAACACTTCGGGCACAGAGCCGACTATAACAGTCTGTGCTACACAAACAGAGGTAATGACAGTGTGATTAATTCTTTTGCCTGATAGTGTCAGAATAATCGATGTCTTTAGATTAAGCATTACGCTGTGCTGGGTCTGGTTTACACCGGCGGCTTCAAATATATTTTCAAAATCTGTTGCCGTCACTCCGCTCATACAGACCTTCACCTTCACGTCGGGTCCCAAGCCCGAAAGCAGAGTTAATCCTGTTGCAGAACCCAGAGGTACCGTCACATAGGTAACGGCATTTTTTTCAAAAACTTTGTCAACTGCTCGCGAAATACGGGTTTTGAACAGATTCATCTTGACTGTATCTGTTGTGATGCCCGTTATTTTTTGATCTGCTGAATAATTGACCGCAACAATCTGCGAATAATCGATTGCATATTCAGAAAGAGCTTTTTCAATTCCTCGGCTGACAATGCTTTCTGCCGCCGCTTTGGCTTCAAGAGCCGCAAGGTCATACACAGTCGGTCTCAACCTTGCATCAAGCAGTAAAAGGCTTACTGAAATTACAAGCAAAGCGCAAATTATTTTAAATACGATTCCGTTTGCTCTGCGAAACATATTTCTGCCGTATCTCATAAAATCACCATAACATTATATGAAACGGCTTATAAAAAATGAACGGCGCCCTGCATAACGCAGACCGCCATATGATTATTTATTTTTAAGTGAAACTGCTTCAACCGCTTCAAGCAGATTCATATGCTTCTGATAAAAGATTCTGGTATTGAATCTGCCCGAAAGAAAACCGATTGCCGAGCCGTGGTCGCCCGTTGTGACAGGCATAACATTCCACACACCTTTGCGGATACTGTTTTGATCAAAATCAACGTGCGGCTCCGTGGCAGGATAAGAAGCAACGGAAACTTCTACAAGACCGTCGTTTTCTCTTTCGGCATCCTTATTGCCGTTTAGCAGAGCATTGAGCCTGATGAGCGACGAGGTAAGGGTCAGAAACTTGAAATTACAGCCGAGCGGAAGATATAGATTTGTGTTTTTATATTTATGCACAACGTTGAAGGGGTAAGAGAAATAATAGTTGTTTTTCGATATTCTTGCGTAACTGTCAACCCTTTTTATGCCTTCAGGTGACATATCAAACTGCACGCAATCTTCGCCGTTCTGAAATTTTTTGATTGTTTTGTAAACCGTCTTAACAGTGTTTTCATTGGGATTTCTGCTCACGCCGTAGTGCTCAAGCTGAATGTCAACAACTTTGCCGCTAAGCTTTGTGTTGCTTGTAACCGCAGAGTAAGTTGATGCCATTTCTCTTAAAATCGGCAAAAGCTTAAATCTGATTGCCGCCTCATAAGCAGATGCCGTGCCGAGCATTGCACAAACCGCAGTTATGCTGCAAAGCAGGTCGGAGTTGCCGCCCTTAAAAAGTTCCGAAACGTCATCACCGCTTGCTTCAGCCTCTTCGGGTGCACCGTTTGCGAGCAAATGAGCAAGCAACCTCACACAGTTGCCGCCGAAGCTGTGCCCAAGCAGATGAATTTTATTTTCCGAATTCCATTCGGGAACAAGCGGTTTTTTATATGTTCTGCCAAATCTGTCATGTCCGTGTCTTTTTGAATGTACCTGACCGTAATCAACCGTTGTCCCCTTGAGCTGTGCATAAAGTTCACAGGCCTGATCCCACGAACTCGCCATGGGTCCGACGGTAGAAGCATAACACTTGTAGCCGCAATCGTTCAGCCATTTAATCATATCGCCCGAGGTTGAGCCCCAGTAAGGCAATATGTCGTAAAAACCCTTGCTTTCTCCCCAGCCAAACATACCGTGAACAAAAACAACGGGATATTTAAGCTTATTTGATACCATTCTCTCTAAACCCCAATAAAAATGCTGAATAAACAAACAACTGTCCGCATCAGTCTTTGATATATTCTTTTTCAACTGTTTCAAGAATATTAAAATGCTTAAGATAAAATGACCTTGTCTGTCTTCTGTCACCGCAAAGACCGATCGGAGAACCGTGGTCACCGTGCGTGACAGGCATAACGTTCCATACGCCTTTGGCTATGTTGCTGCCGTCACATTCAATATGCGGCTCCTTAAAAGGATAAGACGCAGCAGAAAGTTCAACAAGACCGTCATTATTTTCCGCTTCGATTTTGCTTAATTTTGAGTTAAGAAGCATCAACGATGAAGTGAAGGTCAGGAATTTGAAATTAACACCGACAGGGACTTTGCGTCCTGTTTTTTTATCCTTTTCAACAACGTTAAACGGATAAGAAAAATAATAGTTGTTTGCCGATATGTTGATTCTGTCATTCATTATTTTAGTGCCTTCAGGTGACATATCAAACTTAACGTTATCGGGATTTTTCAAAAACTCAACGTAAGGTTTAAGTCCTCGTTCACCTTCGTATTCACCGGGCAACCCGTTACCACCGAACTGTTCAAGCTGGATATCAACAAGTTCACCGTTGAGCGAAGTCTGACCGATAATTGCCGCACAACTGAAAGCCGTTGCTGTCAAAACGGGCAGAATTTTGAACCTTGCCGCTGTTTCATAGGCATTTGTACCGTTGAGAGAAGCACACAGCGATGTTATGCTGCAAAGCAGGTCGGAATTGCCGCCTTTAAACAGCCCCGAAACGTCATCTCCGCTGGCTTCAACCTCTTCGGGTGCGCCGTTTGCAAGCAGATGAGCAAGCATTCTGACACAGTTGCCGCCAAAGCTGTGACCGATAATATGAATCTTATTATGGGCGTTCCATTCGCCTGCAAGTGTTTCGCTGTATTTTCTTCCGAAACGCTTATGATTAAATTTTTTTGAGTGCGCTTCGCCGTAGTCAACCCTTGTACCCTTAAGCTGTGCATAAAGCTCGCAAGCCTGATCCCAGGCACTGCTCAGGGGGCCGACGGTTGCCGCAAAGCACTTATATCCGCAATCGTTGAGCCAACCGACAAGGTCTCCCGTTGTTGCGCCCCAATAGGGCAAGGTCTTGTATACTTTTTTGCTGGTGCCCCAACCAAACATACCGTGAACCAAAACAACGGGATATCTCAGATTACCGTAAGACATAATCAATCCCACCAAACTTTAAAATCAGCACATTGGATTTTCAAAAGCAAAATTCAGCACAAGCCGATTTACTGTAAGCGGGTTGAATTAAGATATCAGTCCTCGATTGCCGCTTTACGGGAATTTATTGCCTTGAAAATCTCTGTGTCAAACTTGGGTGTGCGGTCATAATAATAAAGACCGTTCTGTTCCTGCTCAATATCATAAAGCTGGGTGTAACAGAAACCAAACATCCTGTAATTATCAAGAAGAGCATCTGTAAGACCCTTGTAACGTTCAACAAACTCTTCAAATGATTTAGGTGCATTGCCGTAGCCCCAGGCATCGTCTCTGTCACCCTCTGACCACTGAAGTCCGCCGTATTCGCTGACCCAGGCACAACCCTTGCCGCTGTATATCTGACGCTCAGGAAATTTCTCATAGAGAATACCCTCGCTCATAAGCTTATCGTAGTTTGTTTTGAAAACATCGACGTTCTGCTCATAATCGTGAACGTCATAAATATCTGTTTCAACGTGGAAATTACCGCTTGTATCAATGCAGGGACGGGTTTCATCCATATGCTTTGTTACCTTGTAGATTGTTGAAATAACATGGTCGTACTGTTTTCTGCCGTCGATATCCCAGGTTTCGTTGAAGGGACACCAGCCGATGATTGAAGGATGGTTGAAATCTCTTTCAACGCATTCGCACCATTCGGGAAGCATAGGGGCAAGCGAGAATGAATTTGTCCAGTCAAGACCCCAGTTGCCGTATTCGCCCCATACAATATAGCCGAGTCTGTCGCAGTGATAGAGGAATCTCTTTTCGAAAACTTTCTGATGAAGTCTCGCGCCGTTGAAGCCTAC
>JAZNBM010000189.1:0-3136 GCA_045587045.1 Acutalibacteraceae bacterium
TACAGTTCCCTGATGCTGAAATGTTAGAAAAAGCAAAAGAAGAAATGAAAGCCTATTCCAAAAAGGCTTCGTAAAAATGAAAACACGGTGTAGCCGTAACTGACTACACCGTATATTTCACCTAAACTGTCCTTAGCCACCTGTGGCTAAAGCGGGCTGTTTTTTGTTTGTAAAAATATGTTTTACGCTCTCGGCAACATTATGTTGCGATTGTTCTGCCTTTGTGTTATCATAAAATTAAGGTGGTGTATATATGAACAAGGCTGCAGGCTCGTGGAGCGGTATGCGTAAATATCTTGAACAGGAAATGCTGGCGGAATCATTGAACGGCAGAATCCGTTACGGTTGCACCTCGTACGCAGGTATGGACGGCAAATGCGTTTTTGAAATCTGCATTGACGGAAAACAGTTTAAACGCTTTTCGTGGGAAACAGTAAATTCGTATTTTATTGATAAAGGTTATAAGAACGTCAAAAACCCGATGAGCACAGCTGACTACTGGGGCGGTGAATTCTTTGATTTGCTGAATAAATACCCCATTACAGAACGCACCGAGTATACTGACGAGGAGTTTTGTGATGCTCTGAAAGAATACCGCAATCAGGATATTCAAAAAAGCGTACTTTCGGATAATCCGTTGGTCAGAATGTTTGCTGTGTTTGACAGGCGTGTCGGCAAGCGCACTCTGGCACACCTTAATGAGGATATGAATCGGCAGCCTTTATGGTTGAGACAGTTGTATATTTTAAGAACAGATGCGGAAATGATATAATTATGGCATAATCGGCACAATCTGAGGTTGATATATCCCCAATCAACCAACGGTTTGTTGATTATTTGTGTTGATTTGTATATGCTGAAGGAGAAAGGAGGCAACGTATGGACCAGATTAAAATCGGAAAATTCATTGCCGAGCGCAGAAAAGGCGCAAACTTAACTCAGATGCAGTTGGCAGAAAAACTCGGCATCACCGACAGGGCGGTGTCAAAGTGGGAAACGGGCAAAGCTATGCCTGATTCCTCCATCATGCTTGAGTTATGCGATATTCTCGGAATCAGTGTTAATGATTTATTAAGTGGGGAGGTAAATACAATGGAAAACTACAACAAAGAATCAGAAAAAAACTTACTTGAAGTTGTAAAACAGAAAGAGGTGGCGGACAAAAAACTGCTCACTCTTGAATGGGTTATCGGCGGTCTTTCGCTTGCTGTTTTGCTTATTCCAATCTTTATTGGTGCTTATGTGCCGCTGGAAGAATGGAAAAAAACCGTCATCGTTTTGTCGGGATTTGTTCCTGCCTTGGTTGGTTTTCATTTTGCTATAATAATCGAGCAAACCGCGGGCTATTATGAGTGCAAGCATTGCAAACATAAATACGTGCCGTCGTTAAATTCGATATATTTTTCAATGCATAGGGGCAGAACAAGATATATGCGTTGCCCGAAATGCAATAAAAAGTCATGGCAGAAAAAAGTATTGAGAAAGGATTAATATTATGAAAAAAGTGTTTATAGCAATAGGCATTGTGCTTTCTGTTTACGTTTCGTTTGTAATGGCGGATTGTATCAGGCTGAAAAACACCGAAGCCGAAACAAAGCCGCTCATAACCGTCAGTTCATCTGAAACCGAAAACAGACAGTATTACACAGGTCTGGGCTATACCGTGGGTTACTACACAGATAAATCAGAAGCTGCAGACGGTACCGTTACGGAGGATGTTTACGGTGCCGAATTCAGACTTTTCGGTAAAATACCGGTCTGGGCATGGGTTGAATAACAACACTTATTAATAATAATACATTATATATCCCTTTTCGTGGCAAGATAATAACCGCGAAAGGGGATTTTTTATGTGTACGGCAATAACTTTTGAAACAAAAGACTTCTATTTTGGCAGAAACCTTGATTTGTATTATCATTATGATGAGGCAGTCACCGTAACACCTCGCAGGTTTCCGCTTTCTTTCCGTAACGGCGAGATGCTTGAAAAGCATTATGCCATGATAGGTATGGCAACGGTCAGCGATGGGTATCCTTTGTATTACGAAGCGACCAACGAAAAGGGTCTGAGTATGGCAGGACTGAACTTTCCTGATAACGCAGTTTATCACCCCGAATTCGTCGGCAAAGAAAATGTTACACCGTTTGAGCTTATACCGTGGATTCTGGGGCGGTGTTCAAGTGTTGTTGAAGCTCTGGAGAAGATTAAAAAAATTAATTTGTGGAACGTTCCCTTCAACGAAAGATTTCCGCTAACACCGCTACATTGGCTTGTTTCTGATAAAAAAAGGTGTATTACTCTTGAACCGCTGAAAGAAGGACTGAAAATATACGAAAATCCTGTTGGCGTGCTGACCAATAATCCGCCATTTGATTACCATATGCATAATCTTGCCAATTATATGAGTCTGACATCGGAGCAACCTGATAACCGTTTTAAATTCGTTGAAATGAAACCGTATTCTCTCGGAATGGGTGCAATCGGTTTGCCGGGCGATTTATCATCGGCATCACGTTTTGTCAGAGCGGCATTTGCAAAAGTAAATTCATTTTCGGGAAATACGGAGGAAGAGAATGTCAATCAATTCTTCCACATTCTTGCAAACGTATCACAACTCAAAGGACTCAGCAGATTGCCCGACGGCAGATGCGAGTTTACGCTGTATAGTTGCTGTTGCAATACCGATAAGGGATTATACTATTATAATACCTATGATAATACAGTTATCACCGCAGTTGATATGAATAAAGTAGACCTTGAGAGCAAAAATCTGATGCAATATCCACTGAAAAAGTTCCAAGATTTTTGCAATCAAAATTGAAAATCGGGTAAAAACACGGCGTCATAAAAAAGATTTTTAAAAAGACTTTTAATTAAGATTTTGACAAATTAAATGCCTTATATAAAATTTTAATATAAAAACTTGAGGATGTCAGCAGATTTTATGCAACATTTCCAGTGATTCGCGAAACACACGGCGAGGTTGAGAAGAAGGATAAAAAATATTAAAAAAAGGTGTTGACAAAAGGGAAAGTATTTGGTAATATATCGGAGCGCTCTGAAATACAGCAGCGCACCGCACCTTGAAAATTAAACAACGAGAAGAAGAAAAAACCCTTGAAGATTAATTTGAGA
>JAZNBM010000190.1:0-6177 GCA_045587045.1 Acutalibacteraceae bacterium
TCGGCAAGACTCAAAATCAAAACAATGCCTCAGCTTCTTGATACAAGATATTCAAGTCCTGCAATGCGTCTTTTCGCTTGCGTTGTAATTTTTGTTTTCCTTATTCCTTATTCGGCATCGGTTTATAAAGGTCTGGCTTCAATTGCAGATATCCTTCTGGGTATCAAAGTTGAATACTGTATGATAATCATTGCTGTTGTTGCAGCACTTATGCTTGTTTTCGGCGGATATCTTGTTCAGGCAAGAGCCGATTTCTTCCAAGGTATCGTTATGATGTTCGGTGTTGTGCTTCTTATTGTCTGCATTGTACGCTGTGATGCTGTCGGCGGCATTCAGGGTATTATTGAATATGCAAAAACAGAAGGTATTCAGCCCGGCAGAACAAACGGACTTCCCAAACTGAATGCCAACCAGTGGATTTCGCTCTGGGCAACAGTTCTTATGACAAGCTTCGGTACCTGGGGTCTGCCTCAGATGGTAACAAAGTATTTCGGCATCAAAGATGATAAGCAGGCAAAGAAGGGTATCGCAATTTCAACGTTCTTTGCTCTTCTTGTTGCAGGCGGCGGATATTTCATCGGCTCACTCTGCTACAGATTCTTTGATTGGGAAACACTTAATAATCCCGAAGCCGCAGGATATATTGCACAGGATTACATAATCCCCAAAATGCTTGAGGCGGCAAAAATTCCGTCAGTACTTCTCGGCATCGTACTTATGCTTCTTATTGCCGCTTCGGTATCAACTCTTTGCTCGGTTACACTTACCGCAAGCTCAACCCTTACAATAGACTTTATCAAGCATTTCAATAAAAATATGAGTGATAAAAAATCGTCATTTACAATCAAGATTTTATGTGTTATATTTGTAGTATGTTCCTATATTATTGCAAACACCAATACTCCCATTCTTGATATGATGAGCTATTCATGGGGTATTATTTCGGGCTCATTCCTTGCTCCCTATGTTATCTCACTCTTTTGGAAGAAGATGAACACAAAGGGTGCATGGGCAGGCATCATCGGCGGATTTGTTATTGCAATTATTCCTGCTGCCGCCAAATTAATCACAAGCTTCGCAGCAAATGAAACAGTTGTCAGCCTTGCGGGCAAGGGTCCTGTTTTTGCTTGTATTGCTATGGCGGCTTCAATTGTGCTTTGCATTGCTGTAAGTGCGGTTACAAAGTCTACAAACGAAAAAGAAACCGAATTTTTCTACAACGGTGTGGTTTCTGCTGAATAAGTAATGTATATATTTCTGTAAACGGAATGCTTAAAAAGCTTTCCGTTTACAGTTGTTTATAAGAATAGAAGAAAAGGATTGAATTTTTAAAATGCCTATCACAAGTTTTCTCGAAAAAAACGCAGAACTCTACAAGGATGACGTAAGCCTTGTAGAAATCAACCCCGAAATCCAGGAAAAAAGCCGTGTTACCTGGCGTGAATATTCTCTTATTGAACAAGGCTCCAGAGGTGACGGCAGAAGTGAAATTACCTGGGAGGAATTTAATAAAAAGGCGAACCGTTTTGCCAACTTCCTTCTTTCCAGAGGTATAAAAAAGGGTGACAGAGTTGCAATTCTGCTTATGAACTGCATAGAATATCTGCCCATTTATTTCGGCATTCTTAAGACCGGTGCCCTCGCTGTACCTCTTAATTACCGTTATACAGCTGAAGAAATCAAATATTGCCTTAAGCTTTCGGAAAGCGACGTTATAGTTTTCGGTCCTGAATTCACAGGCCGTATGGAGCAGATTTCTGACAGAATTCCCAAGGTAAAGCTTCGCCTTTATCTCGGCGAGGACTGCCCCACGTTTGCAGAAAGCTATAACAAGCTTGTTACATACTGTACCTCAAAGAATCCCGGTATTGAGCTGAGTGACGATGACCATGCGGCCATCTATTTCTCATCGGGTACAACAGGCTTCCCAAAGGCAATTCTTCACGCACACAAGGCTCTTGTTCATTCCTGCCTTGTTGAGCAGAATCACCATTCACAAACCAAGGACGACGTTTTCCTTTGCATTCCTCCGCTTTATCATACAGGCGCAAAAATGCACTGGTTCGGCAGCCTTCTTGTTGGTGGCAAAACAGTTCTTCTCAAGGGTGCAAAGCCTGAAAGAATCATCAAAACCGTTTCCCAGGAAAAATGCTCAATTGTCTGGCTTCTTGTTCCGTGGGCGCAGGATATCCTTGATGCCATCGAAAGAGGGGATATTGAGCTTGATCGCTTTAACCTCGATCAGTGGAGACTTATGCACATCGGTGCTCAGCCTGTTCCGCCCAGTCTTATCAAAAGATGGCTTAAGATTTTCCCCAACCATCAGTATGACACCAACTACGGTCTGAGTGAATCCATTGGCCCCGGTTGTGTTCACCTTGGTGTTGAAAACGTTCACAAGGTTGGCGCTATCGGTAAAGCAGGCTACGGATGGGAAACCAAAATTATTGACGAAAACGGCAATGAAGTTGAAAAAGGCGAGGTCGGTGAGCTTGCAGTCAAGGGCCCCGGCGTAATGCTCTGCTACTTCAATGACGATAAAGCAACAAGCGAAACAATCCATGGCGAATGGCTTTACACGGGCGATATGGCGCAGGAGGATGAAGACGGCTTTATCTATCTTGTTGACCGCAAAAAGGACGTTATCATTTCCGGCGGTGAAAACCTTTATCCCGTACAGATTGAAGATTTCCTTCGTAAGCACGATGCTATCAAAGACGTTGCCGTTATCGGTTTGCCTGATGCAAGACTCGGTGAAATTGCAGCGGCAATCATCGAACTCAAAGAGGACTGCAAGGCAGACGAAGAAGATATCAACGATTTCTGCCGTGATCTTCCCAGATACAAGCGTCCGCATAAGCTGATTTTTGCCGAAGTACCGCGTAACCCCACAGGCAAAATCGAAAAGCCGAAACTCCGCAAGATTTATTGTGGCGACAGCCTTGTTGCTACACAGGTTGAAATGAAAGTAAACAAGTAATTGGTGTTTTTGTTTTTTACCTATTGCATTTAAAAACAAAAAATTATATAATATTCTGTAATTTTTATATCCGTACAGATTAGGAGGATTATGCTTTGAAAAAGCTTTTTTTAGGTAACGAAGCAGTTGCCAGAGGTCTTTATGAGGCAGGCTGCCGAGTTGTTTCCAGCTACCCCGGTACCCCCAGCACAGAGGTTACGGAGTTTGCTGCAAAATATGACGAAATCTTTTCGGAATGGGCACCCAACGAAAAAGTAGCTATGGAGGTTGCTTTCGGTGCAAGTGTTGCCGGTGCACGCTCATTCTGCGCAATGAAGCACGTTGGTCTCAATGTTGCCGCAGACCCTCTTTTCACCGCATCCTATACAGGGGTCAACGCAGGCATGGTTATTCTTGTTGCCGATGACCCCGGAATGCATTCATCGCAGAATGAACAGGATTCAAGACACTATGCAATGGGCGCAAAAATTATGATGCTTGAGCCTTCAGATTCCGCAGAATGCCTTGATTATGCAAAAAGAGCGTATGAGCTTTCAGAAAAATTCGACACTCCGGTTATTCTCAGAGTAACAACAAGAGTTGCCCACTCAAGAAGTGCCGCGGAAATTGCAGACAGAGTTGATAACGGTCTTAAAGAATATACAAAGAATCCTCAAAAATACGTTATGGTTCCCGCAAACGCAAAGGGCAAGCACGTTGTTGTTGAGCAGAGAATTCTTGACCAGGTTGCATACTGCGAAAAAGACGCAGTTGAAAACGGTCTTAATACAGTTGAATTTAACAGTAAAAAAATCGGCGTAATCGCTTCCGGTATCTGCTATCAGTATGCAAAAGAAGCACTTGGCGAAAACGCATCATATCTCAAGCTTGGTTGCGTTTATCCGCTTCCTGTTGAACTTATAAAGAATTTTGCCGCTGAATGCGAAAAGGTTTACGTTCTTGAAGAACTTGACGATTTCATTGAAACACACTGCCGCAAAAACGGTATTGACGTTATCGGTAAAGAAGCGTTTACGCTTCAGGGTGAATACTCACAGAGCCTTATCGCCAAGGTTATTCTTGGTGAAGAAAAAGAGAGTCTTAAGACCGATGTCAACATCGTTCCCAGACCTCCTGTGCTTTGCGCAGGCTGCCCCCACAGAGGTTTGTTCTATGCTCTTAAGCAGCTTAAGGTTACCGTAAGCGGTGATATCGGCTGCTACACTCTCGGTGCTTCACAGCCTCTGGGTATGATTGATACCGTTCTTTGCATGGGCGCTTCTGTTTCGGGCCTCCACGGCAGAAATCTTGCAGACCCTGCAAATGCAAAGAAAAGCGTTGCCGTTATCGGCGACTCAACATTCATTCACTCGGGTGTAACAGGTCTTATCAACATTGCTTATAACGCAACGGATTCTGTTGTTATTATTCTTGACAACTCAATCACAGGTATGACAGGTCACCAGCAGAATCCTACAACAGGTTATAACATCAAGGGTGAACCTGCAGCTGCAGTGAGCCTTGAAAAGCTTGCAAATGCAGTGGGTATCAACAATGTTATTGTGGTTGACCCCTATAACCTTGAAGAAACAAAGAACGGCATTAAGCAGGCTCTTGAAGCAGACGGTCCTGCCGTTGTTATTTCAAGAAGACCCTGTGCACTTCTTAAAACAGTTAAACATAATCCGCCTCTCAAGGTAAATGAGGATAAGTGCAAGTCCTGCAAAATGTGTATGAAGATCGGTTGCCCTGCCATCAGCATGAAAGACGGCAAGGCTCACATTGACTTTACGCAGTGCCTTGGCTGTAACGTATGCAGCCAGCTTTGCAAGTTCGGCGCAATTGAATAAGGAGGAGAACAAAGATGAATAAATCAATAATGATAGTCGGCGTTGGCGGTCAGGGTACTCTGCTTGCCAGTCGTATACTCGGTTCTGCTCTCCTTGACTGCGGATATGACGTTAAGGTTTCAGAGGTGCACGGTATGAGCCAGCGCGGCGGCTCTGTTGTAACTTATGTCCGCTGGGGCGAAAAAGTAGCATCGCCCATCATCGAAAAAGGTGAAGCGGATATCATTCTTGCTTTTGAACAGCTTGAAGCCGCAAGATGGATTGAATATCTTAAGCCCGACGGCAAGATTATTGTAAACACACAGCAGATTGATCCCATGCCTGTTGTTATGGGTGCTGCAGAATATCCTGAAGGCGTTATTGATGCTCTCAAGGCATCCGGTGCTGACGTTCAGGCAATCGATGCCCTTCCTCTTGCAGTTGAAGCAGGAACGGCAAAGGCAGTTAACGTTATTCTTATCGGCGCAATGGCAAAGAGCATGGAACTTGATAAAAAAATTTGGGTTAAAGCTCTCAAAGAGAGTGTTCCGCCCAAATTCCTTGAACTTAACCTCAAAGCCTTTGATTTAGGCTATGACGCATAAACCCCGCAAACACGAAAGGAAGCGATAACAATGCAAAAGTACTATCAGCCCGAAATCGAAACCGCATCGCTTGAGGAAATGCGAGCTATTCAGAACGAAAAGCTTGTCAAGCAGGTAAAGCACGTTTATGAAAACGTTGAGTATTACCGCAACCTTATGGATGAAAAGGGTGTTAAGCCCGAAGATATCAAGTCTGTTGACGATCTTCACAAGCTGCCCTTCCTCACCAAGGCAGACCTCAGAGATGCTTATCCTTACGGACTTCTTGCCACAGACCTTAAAAACTGTGTCAGAATCCAGTCAACAAGCGGTACAACGGGCCGCCGCGTTGTCGCTTTCTACACACAGGAAGACGTTAACCTCTGGGAAGAATGTTGCGCACGTGCAATTGTTGCTGTCGGTGGTACAAACGAGGACGTTTGTCAGGTAGCTTACGGCTACGGACTTTTCACAGGCGGCCCCGGTCTCAACGGCGGCTCTCACAAGGTTGGTTGCCTGACTCTGCCTATGTCATCGGGCAACACGGAGCGTCAGATTCAGTTTATGCAGGATCTTCACGCAACAATTCTTTGCTGCACACCTTCATACGCTGCTTACATTGGCGAAACACTTAAAGAAATGGGTATTTCACCCGACGAAATCGACCTCAAAGCAGGCATTTTCGGCGCAGAACCCTGGACAGAAGAAATGCGCCGCGATATCGAAAAATCGCTCGGCATCAAGGCATATGATATTTACGGTCTGACCGAGACCAGCGGTCCCGGTGTTTCGTTTGAATGCGAAG
>JAZNBM010000191.1:0-9550 GCA_045587045.1 Acutalibacteraceae bacterium
CTCTTTGAAGATGAGTGTAGCCGGGCATAATTGCGTTTGCATATTCATCGCCCTTATCTTCAAGCGCCTTGATAAGATTCTTGACAAGAACAAGAGTTTCATTGCACTGTTCACGCAGAAAAAGGCGCACGTCAAGCGCAACCTGGTCATTGCGGCTTCTGCCTGTGTGCAGACGCTTGCCTGCCGAGCCGATGCGCTCTGTGAGAGTCTGCTCGATAAAGGTGTGGATATCTTCTGCATTGGGGTCAATCAGAAGTTCACCGCCTGAGATTTCCTGCCTGATTTTTGCAAGCTCGGAGCAAATGAGAGCACCGTCATCCTGTGAAATGATGCCTTTTGCGGCAAGCATTGTTGCGTGAGCGATGCTGCCCTCAATGTCCCAGTAATACATTCTAGAATCGGTTGAGATTGAAGAATTGAAGTCGTTTGTTTTTTTGTCTGCTTCCTTGGAGAAGCGACCTGCCCAGAGTTTCATATGAATCCTCCTATGTTATACGGGAAAAGAGCCGCCAGCTGTGACGGCTCTGTATTTTTAATTGATAATCAAAGTGAAATTGTGAAAGACAAGGCGCACAGCCGAAGCAATATGCGATATTGCGAGGCGAAGCAACGCCGTGTTTCGCAATTTGACGAAGATTATTTGTTTGCGT
This sequence comes from Acutalibacteraceae bacterium, assembly GCA_045587045.1. Classification (GTDB taxonomy): domain Bacteria; phylum Bacillota; class Clostridia; order Oscillospirales; family Acutalibacteraceae; genus CAG-177. The sequence continues at coordinate 651 of JAZNBM010000191.1, forward strand.
TTCTTTCTGCTTCGAGAATAGCCTTAACCTTGATGGGAAGACCGAAGAGGTTGATGAATCCTGCGGAATCCTTCTGGTCATAAACTTCGTCAGCATCAAACGTTGCGAAATCTTCGCTGTAAAGTGTATAGGGAGAAGTTACGCCTGCGTTAATCATATTGCCCTTATAGAGCTTGAGCTTAACGTCGCCTGTAACTGTTTCCTGAGTTTTGTCAACAAATGCGGAAAGGGATTCGCGAAGAGGTGTGAACCACTGACCGAAGTAAACGAGCTCTGCAAACTTGTGAGCGACGATCTCGTTATAGTGCTGTGTAGCTCTGTCAAGAGTGATTGTTTCAAGAACGTCGTGAGCACTGAAAAGGATTGAGCCTGCGGGATTTGCGTAAACACCTCTGGACTTCATACCAACAAGACGGTTTTCAACGATGTCATTAAGACCGATGCCGTTTTTGCCGCCGATTTCGTTGAGGTATTTGATAAGAGTTACGCCGTCCATTTCTTTGCCGTCAACAGCTGTGGGAATGCCCTTTTCGAAGTGGATTGTAACGTAAGTGGGTTCATCGGGAGCCATTTCGGGTGAAACGCCCATTTCAAGGAAACCGGGCTTGTTGTACTGAGGCTCGTTTGCGGGGTCTTCAAGGTCAAGACCTTCGTGCGAAAGGTGCCAGAGGTTCTTATCCTTGGAATAGTTTGTTTCGCGGTTAATCTTAAGAGGAATGTTGTGTGCCTCTGCGTATTCAATTTCTTCTTCACGTGATTTGAGGTCCCAGATTCTCCAGGGAGCGATAATCTGCATTTCGGGAGCGAAAGCCTTGATTGTGAGCTCAAATCTTACCTGATCATTGCCCTTACCTGTGCAGCCGTGGCAGATAGCGTCTGCACCTTCAGCCTTTGCGATTTCAACAATTCTCTTTGCGATGATGGGACGTGCAAAGGATGTGCCGAGAAGGTATTCCTTTTCGTAAACTGCGCCTGCCTTGAGTGTGGGCCAGATGTAATCTGTTACGAATTCGTCCTGAAGGTTTTCGATGTAAAGCTTGGAAGCACCTGTTTTGATAGCCTTTTCTTCAAGACCGTCAAGCTCTGTGCCCTGACCAACGTCACCTGAAACAGCGATAACTTCGCAATTGTTATAGTTTTCTTTAAGCCAGGGGATGATGATTGAGGTATCAAGACCGCCTGAATAGGCGAGAACAACTTTTTTAATTTCTTTCATTTTAAAAACTCCAATCTGTTGAAATTTGATTATGCATTGATTATACACTTAATATTCAAAAAATCAAGCGTTTTTCTGAATATTTATACAAATTTGTCGTATTTAACAAAAAATATTGCAAAAAATGGGATTAACCGAGCAAAAGACCCACTTTTTTCTTTGCTTTTGTGAGAGTTCTGCCTGCAAAGTGTGAAGCTTTTTCTGCACCCTTTGCGGCGGTGTCAAGCAAATACTGCTTGTCTGCCATAAGACGGCTGAAGTTTTCCTGAACGGGACGGATTTCTTCGATAACGGCTTCTGCAACCTTTACCTTGAAATCGCCGTAACCCTTGCCCTCAAATTCCTTTTCGATTGCGGCATAGTCAAGACCCGTGCAGCAGGAATAAATTGCCATAAGGTTATTTATTCCGTCTTTGCCGTCTGCATATCTTACGCAGGCTTCGCTGTCCGTAACGGCTGACTTGAACTTTTTGAGGATAACGTCGGGTGGGTCAAGCAGTGAAACGGAAGCCTTGGGGTTGGGGTCGCTCTTGGACATCTTCTGCGTGGGGTCCTGCAGGCTCATTACTCTTGCGCCAACCTTGCCGATGAAAGGCTCGGGCAGAGCAAAGGTGTTGCCTCGCAGGGTGTTGAAGCGGTTTGCAATATCGCGGGCAAGCTCAAGGTGCTGCTTCTGGTCGGCACCGATGGGAACGAAGTTTGCCTGATAGAGCAGAATATCAGCCGCCATAAGAACGGGATATGCAAACAGACCGACGTTGACGTTGTCTGCGTGTTTCTGTGATTTTTCTTTAAACTGTGTCATTCTTGAAGCTTCGCCGAACTGGGTGTAGCAATCAAGAATCCATGCAAGCTCTGCGTGCTCGGGCACCTGACTCTGAATGAAAACTATGCTCTGCTCGGGGTCAAGACCGATTGAAAGAAGAAGAGCATACATTTCAAGAATCTGCTGGCGGAGCTTTGCGGGTTCAGGGTGGATTGTGAGAGCGTGAAGGTCTGCAACGGCATAAAGGCAGTTGTAGTCATCGCTCATTGCTTTCCAGTTTTTAAGAGCGCCGAGATAGTTGCCGAGAGTGGGTACAGCCGTGGGCTGAATCATACTTAAAACTATCGGCTTGCGCTCGGGAGTTTTATTTTCCATTTCAATTACCTCTTTTAATATGTTTTTGCAACCTCGCCCAGAATCTTTACGCCCTTTACTATATCTTCATCGGAGGGGGTTGAGAAGTTAAGGCGAACATAATCGCAGGGAGCATCGCCGTCACAGAGGAAAGCGTTGCCGGGAACAACCGAAACACCTGCGGCACTTGCCTTTTTAACAAATTCAAGCATATCAACATCGTTGGGCAGCTTTGCCCAGACAAACAGACCGCCTTCGGGACGCTGATAATCAAAGAATGAACCGACTTCTTTATCAAGGCAGTCGCAAAGCAGATTAAGTTTGCGGCGGTAGATATCTCTGATTTTATTGATATGAGCTTCGAAATCATATTCGGTGAGCCACTTGTAAACAATAAGCTGTGAAAGCAGGGGAGTGTGAACGTCCTGCGTTTGCTTTGCAACGGTGAATTTGGCAATAAGTGCTTCGTTTGCAACCACAAAACCGACTCTGATACCGGGAGCAACAACCTTGGAGAAAGAGCCTGAATAAATAACAAGACCGTCGGTGTCAAGGCTCTTGATTGCAGGTACACTTTCGCCTGAAACTCTTAAATCACCGTAGGGGTTATCTTCGAGAATGAGTACGCCGTATTTTTTTGCAAGCTCATAAACTGCCTTTCTTTTTTCAAATGACATTGTTGAGCCTGCAGGATTCTGGAAGTTGGGGATTGTATAGATAAACTTTACGTTTTCTTCTGTTTTAAGCTTTTCTTCAAGAATCTCAAGATTCATACCGTCTTTTTCAAGCGGTACGCCGACAAGCTTTGCTCCGTGGCTTCTGAAGCAGTTAAGAGCGCCGATGAAAGCAGGCTCTTCGCAGATGATGCAGTCGCCGTGGTTGATAAGGCAGTGACAGGCAAGGCTCATAACCTGCTGCGCACCGCTGGTGATAATGAGCTTATCGTTTTCGCCGTATGCGCCGTAACGCTCTTTTGCAAGGGCAGAAAGAGTTTCAACAAGCGGAGCATAGCCTTCGCTGATGCCGTATTGAAGAGCGAGAATGGGCTGACTTTCGAGCACGTCGCTCATAATTTTTTTGATATCGTCAACGGGAAATGCATCGGGTGCAGGGTTGCCTGCTGCAAGGGGAATTGTATTGCCGGAGCTTTTGAGAATTTCTCTGATGATTGAGGGCTTAAGAGAAGCTATGCCGGAAGAAAATTTGTAATCCATAAATATTTTTCAGACCTTTCGCGAAGAATAACAATAACGAATATATATTATAGCACAATACTTTTATCTTGTAAACAATTAAAAGTGTGTTGTTGCGGAGAAAATATTGTGCTATAATGAATTCGGATGATTAATAAAATTTAACGGTCAGGGGACGGCTTGCTGTTCCGAGTGCGGGTGATTATTTTATGAAATACAAAGCAGTTTTATTTGATTTTGACGGCACCTTTGCCGACACGGGCGAGGGACTTTTTGAGTCAGTTCAGTATGCGGTAAAAGAACTCGGGTTTGAGCCGCTTGATGGAGCGACGCTCCGCCGCTTTATCGGACCGCCTGTTTATGAATCCTTTAAACGTGAGTTGCCGATTGACGATGATCAGGCGGATTTTGCCGTTACAAAATACCGTGAAGCTTATGCAAAAGAGGGGATAGGAAAGCTGAAAATCTATGACGGCAACCTTGAACTCCTGAAAGAGCTTAAGGATAACGGTATCAAAGCGGTGATTGCCAGTGCAAAGCCGCAGAAATTTCTTATCCGTATTGTTGCAAACCTCGGACTTGAGGATTATTTCGATTATATCTCTGCGCCCGTTGACGATAAGGCTGATCCGAGCAAGGTGGCTATTATCAACAATGCCGCCGACGCACTGAAAACCGAAAAATCGGCAATTCTGATGGTCGGCGACAGACATTTTGATATTAACGGTGCTAACGGTGCGGGCGTTGACAGCGTGGGCGTTACCTTTGGCTACGGCAGTGAAGAAGAGCTGCGCGAAGCAGGCGCTACGTTTATTGCCCACAACGTTTCACAGGTGAGAGAAATTATTTTTCGCTGACCTTCTTTTTGCGCGCGGTTGCGGCCGCGGCAAACCAGAAAATACAGAAAAGCACGAATGCAATCAGCATAAGAATTGTGATAACACAACCGCCGTCCTTCAGTGTTTCAAGAAGCGCTGAAGGATTTTTTATGCCCCTGAAAAGGGTGATTAAATCGGTGCGTTTGTTAAAGCTTGCAGTGAAATAAATGACTGCGGTTGCCGCAAAATACATGGGAGCGGCGACGATGCAGAAATCTTCGGTGCGTTTTTTGAGGGGAATTGCAAGACCGCGTGAAACGCAGTTTTTGTTTGCAACAATTGCAAAAAAGGGAGCAGCAAGCACGCAGAGCACAACTGAAATGATAATCTGGATAAGGTCCTCTTCGTCAGACCAGCCTCTGATTGCAATCCACTCTGAAATTCTGCCGCCGAGAGGTCTTGCAAGGGTCAGCACAAACGTGAAAACAAACGTCAGTACTGTGTGGTAAGCTGCGCGGAGTTTGTCATTTTCTATAACAGGCTCAAACTCGAATCTGCCGCCGCCGCCCGTATATTTTGGGGGCAGGCAGATAAGCACAAGCATAATGCCTAAACCGAGCAGGAAGCCTGTGAAGAATTCCCAGAGTGACCAGCCGCAGTTGACGATGAATGCAGGTGCATTGACGTTTGCAAAAAAGCCTTTGTCAGAATCAAGGATAAGGAAAACGTCTGCCGCGGTTATTGCAAAAGCGCAGACTGCGTTGACGGCGAGCGAGATGCCGAAAACGATTTTATCTTTAAGAGCAATCAGGGCAACAAAAGATGAAATCAGGGCGGCAATTGCACTGGAGATAACCTTGATGCTTGTGAAATAATTTCTGCCGAAGGGTACTTTTTTTGCCCAGCCGTCGTCGGCAAAATGCTGAATATATATTTTGAGGGGAGAGTTGCCGATTCCTCGGTCAACAATGCCTTGCTTGAAGCCATCAACGGCTTCGGGATTGATGATGGGGAGAATGAAGTGCGAAAGTGTTGCCTGCATAAGCAGCATTACAACGTAATAAGTTGCGATAAGAATTATGTAGTGCTTGATTTTGTATTTTTTCTCTGAAAACAATGAGCCCAGGAAAAGGGCAAAAAGCGGCATCCAGCCGAAGCCGAGCATAAGCATAATTGCAAGACCGCTCCACGGACTGATTTCAACAACGGTTTCAAGCTCTTGACCTGTAAAGGGGGCGGTGCTGCCGAGATAGCCGCCCATCTGGCTGTTGAGAGTGCCCCAACCGCCGTTGGTTATGCCCAGCAGAATAACGGCAACGGGTATTGCTTCATAGTTCATTTTTCTGCGGTTGCCGAAAAACGCAAAGATAAACAGAATCATTGCAACGCCGACTGCAAACATACCCCACATGGAGCCCCAGCCGTGGTCGCCTCTGACACGCCACATAAAGCCTGTCATAACGGAAAACGCAACAAGCATAAGCATTTTTGTGCCTGCAGAAAGGTTGCGCGTTGAAAGTGTATTCATTATTATTTCTCCTTTCACCATATTAGCATTAACAAATATATTTTAAAACGGTTTTTCAAATATTGCAATATGCAGATGTATATTTATAACATTTTTTTGTAATATTTCTGCATGTCGGTTTACAACTTGAAAAAACTGTGATAAAATACTAAACGGAAATTTTTGGATACTTAATAAAGTGTATCCTCGGGGGGATTATTAATGATTAAATTCGGAACAGGTGGCTGGCGAGCCGTTATTGGTGTTGACTTTATCTGCGATAACGTGCGCCGTGTTGCCGCAGGTGTCCTTGCTCTTGCAAAGGAGCAGAACAAAACGGATAAGCCCATTGTTGTTGGTTATGACCGCCGCTTTCTTTCTGACAGCGCGGCAAAATGGGTTGCGGAAGTTCTTGCGGCAGGCGGCATTGAGGTTTGGTTTTTGCACCGTTCTTCACCCACACCGCTTGTTATGCACACGGTTAAAAACAAGGAGCTTTATTTCGGAATTGAAATTACCGCAAGCCACAACCCTGCAAGCTACAACGGTATCAAGCTGATTGTTGATGAGGGCAGAGATGCACCTCTTGAAACAACCTGCCGCCTTGAAGAGCTTATTGCAGAGGTTGACAGCACAGAGTTTGTTCCGTTTGATGCCGCAGTTGAAGATGGCAAAATCATTTATCAGCGTGACCTTTTCAACGATTTTATTGACGATATCCTTGACCTGCTTGACGTTAAGGCTCTGCGCAAAAGAGGTTTGCGCGTTCTTTTTGATACAATGCACGGCTCGGGCACATATCCGCTTCAGGTTATTTTCCACACTGCACGATGCACAATCGACACAATTCACCTCAACAAAGATGCATATTTCGGCGGACAGATGCCTGCACCCACAGAAAAAACTCTGGCGGCACTCAGCGATCACGTTATCAAAGACGGCTATGACCTTGGCATTGCCATGGACGGCGACGGCGACAGGCTCGGCATTATTGACAGCAACGGCAAATACATAGGTGCAAACGAAATTCTTTGTATGCTCTATTATTACCTTGTTAAATATAAGGGCTGGAACGGCCCCGTTGTGCGCAACCTTGCGACAACGCATATGCTTGATAAGATTGCCGAAAGCTTTGGCGAAAAATGCTACGAAGTACCTGTTGGCTTCAAATATATTTCCTCAAAAATCGATGAGGTTGATGCAGTGCTCGGCGGCGAATCCTCGGGTGGTCTGACGGTCAGAGGTCACATTCACGGCAAGGATTCTGTTTATGCGGCTTCACTTTTTGCAGAGATGGTTTGTGTTACGGGCAAAACTCCTACACAGATTATGAGAGCTCTTGAAGCACAGTTCGGCAAATACGTTATGGTTGAAGATAACCTGCAGTTTGCACCCGAGCTCAAGAGCGAAATCGAAAACATAATTATGGTTCAAAAGAAGCTGCCTGACTTTGGCGTTGAGATTGAAAAAGTCAACTACGAGGACGGCTGTAAGGTTTATTTTACAGACGGAAGCTTCGTTATCTGCCGTTTTTCAGGAACAGAGCCGCTTCTGCGAATTTTTGCGGAGAGCAGCACAAAGAAAGTTGCGGCAAAGTATATCACAGATTTCAAAGAATTTCTTGATTTATAAAAAACAACCGACTCCGAAAAAAATCGGGGTCGGTTTTCTCTTTTATTTAACAACCGTGCATTCGGTTATGCCGTAATATTTAAATCTTTCGATTGTCTGCTTGTCGATTCTTTCGCCGCAAGCGGCTATCGGCACGGCAGGGGGACACCCTACGGTGGGTACGGCAAGCACTCTGCCTTCGCTCATCTCAACGGGGATTGTTTCGTTTGCGCAGAGTGCGGCGGCTCTTATCGGAATCGCTTTTTGGGGCAGATGAAATTCGGGCGCCGTATCTGAAATCGGAGCTTTGGGTGGGAGTGTAACAACTGCTTCTGCAAGCTTGAGGGGAGCTTCGGCGGGGTTGCCTGTTGAAAACATAAACACGGTATAATCTTTATCGGCAAATTCGCAGACAAAGCCTTTTTGGCTGCAATAATCGGCAAAATCCGTGCCTGTGTAACCGAGAGGTTTGGGACAGACGGTAATTTTCAGTGCTTCGTTTCCGCAAACAGAAAAGCCGTTTTGTGCAAAAATTCTTTTTGCTTTTGCAACGTTTTCCGAAAGTAAACCGATTGATTCCGCACAGCTTTCAAGAATGGGATTTGCACAGTCGAGCGACTGCAGAATCAGATATGACGGACTTGTTGAGCCGAAAAGTGCAAGGGCGTTTTTTGCCTGATTTGCAAAACTTTCGGGAGCGGTGTCTGATATGTGCAGATAAGCACCGCCTGTTAAAACAGGCAGAGTTTTATGCGCCGAATCGCAGCAGATATCCGCACCAAGGTCGATGGGGTGCAGAGATTCGGGAAGAAATTTAAGATAAGCGCCGTGAGCGTTGTCAACCAGAAGCGGCACACCGAAACTGCGGCAAATCTCTGCGAGATTTTTTATATCGGCTACGTTGCCGAGGTAATCGGGACTTGTGATATAAACGGCATCGGGTCTGACAGTCGCAAGTTTTTCGGCAAGCAAATCGGCATCAACCGTGCAGGTGAGATAGCTTTCACCCTTTTGAGGGCAGAGCCACTCAACGTCACAGCCGAGAAGCGCCGCCGCAGTCATAAAGGTTTTGTGGGCGTTTCTGCCTGAAAGAATCAGCGGCTTGCGGCGGTTATTTTTTCTGCCGATGCAAGCAAGATAAACCATTGCTCTGATACACTGTGACGAGCCTTCGGTTGAATAAAAGGTCTTGCAGCCGAAGATTTTGCTTGCGTTTTCTTCACTTTGGGCAATAATACCATTTGCTTCGTAAAGACTGTCTGCACCGTCGATTTCGGTTATATCAAATTCTTCAAAGCCGAGCATACCTGTGCCTTTGTGACCGGGCATATGGAGGCGGGTTTTGTTTTGGTCGGCATATTTTTTTACGAAATCGCAGATTGGGGTGGTCATAAAATCACTCTTCTCCGAGCATTTTTGCAACGGCAACCATAAT
>JAZNBM010000192.1:0-41758 GCA_045587045.1 Acutalibacteraceae bacterium
ACGGTGCTCTTTATCTTATCACCGAAAAAGCCGTTTCAGGCGGCGAGCAGAGCCTGATTCCCGTTTGCACTGCAGACGGCGTTGAGGTTAAGCCCGCAACGGATAAAATATTTATGGCGGTCAATGACCCCGAAGCAGCGTTTACTTTTATTACCGTAACAAACACTGACGATTTAACGCAGCCTGTTGACAGCCTTGCCTTTTTTGGCAGCAACAGCGGCAGGCTTTATGTCAGCGGCAATGCGGTTATGATTTCAAGAAGCTTTGTTTCCGTTGAGGCAAATGAAAACGGAGCTCACAGAAATCTGACGGAATTATACAAATTCAACATCGGTAAAACAAAGACAGAGCTTGTAGGCTCATACGTTTTTAAGGGTTTGATGACGGGCAAACCCGTTGTTGACTCCGAAACAGGTTGGCTCACAGCTGTTGCAACCGATTCCGATTTCACAAGCCTTTATATTCTCAATGATAAAATGGAGTTTGTGAGCGGCGTTGAGGGAATTTTCCCGGGTGAAAAAGTCAAAGATGCAAAGATTATCGGAAATAATTGTTATATTATTTCGGGTTCTGAGGCAGAAACTACAATGATAATTGATATTTCAGACCCCAAGAATCCACGTAAGATTGTAACCATTGCCACAAGCGGTCTTGCAGACAGGCTTTTCAGCGCAGGTGATGAAATGCTTATTCACATCGGTGCTTCAGGCGCAAACAGTGATATTCTTAACGGTATCAGCATTTCTTTGCTTGATCTCAGCGATCCGTTGAGACCCGGTAACCTTGATTTATATAATCTTTCTGATATTTCGGATACCCTTTCGGTTTTCGACAGCGGCGGCATTATGATTATGCAGGACGAAAACATCCTCGGTATTCCCGTTGTCAGAACGGATTCGGAAACAAAAGAAACAGCTCTGGCATATGCTCTTTTTGAGTTTTCACAGAGTGATATCAGACCTGTAGGTTATTTCAACCACGAAAAAGGTGTTAAGACAGAAACCGCTATGCGCGGCACCTGCATCGGTGATGTTTTTTACAGCATCACGGGTAATAAAATTGTTGCTTTTTCAATAAGTAACGAGAGCAGGCTCGGCAGTATCGAGCTTAAGTAATTTGCTTGAAATTCCACACCCAAACGGATGGAGGGATATCGGTCAATTCCGATTGAGTGGAATGTTCATAAAGCGCACAGAGGGGAATGCCCCCGGCGCTTAACCGCCGTATCCTTGGGGAAGGATACGAAAGGGCGGACAAAGGATGGAGTGGTTTGGCGGAGCCGAAGGCACAGCGGCTCCGCCGTCGCAATTTTGCAGACGATTTATAAATCGTCTGCGTCCTGAACGGGCTCATTGTCCTCAGGGTCATAGGGTACTCCCGTGTAACTTCCGTTGACGTCAGAGGGAATATCCTCAAACGAATCGGTATTCAACGGCTTTTTGGCGGGAAAACGACGGCAGTTTTTTTTCTCATTACTGAAGCTGAATTGCATATAAACACCTCGTATTTCAAATTGTTTATACTTTTCCCACTTATAAGCATAATATTCCGCTTGACAAAAATACATATTTAGTATAAAATATTTATCGTATGTATTGCTCACAAGCAAAAATAAAAAAAGGATGGTATTTGAAATGAAAAAAACAATCGCACTCATCACAGCAATCATTATCGCAGCTCTTTCAATCTGCACACTTTCAATCTGTGCATTCGCTGACGGTGAAGACACAGCAACAACAGCAGCAACAGTAGCAGCAACAGAAGCTCCCACAGAGCCCTCAACAGTTGATCTTGGTCACCCCGACCAGACACAAGCTCCCACAACACAGAAGGCTGACGATGCAACAACAGCAACACAGAAAGCTGATGATGCAACAACAGTTACTACAAACGACGAAGTCAAGACAAACGCTCCCGGCCAGACAGCTATCGATGATCCCGACGAAACAACAAAGGCTCCCGCAGCTGTTGACGACGATATTCCCAACACAGGCAGCAAGGCTGTTATCCCCGCTATCGCTCTCCTCGCTCTCGCAGGCAGCGTAGCAGTTGCAGTTAAGGCTAAAAAAGACTAATTTAAAACAATGAAAAACTCGCTCCGATAATTCGGGGCGAGTTTTTGTTTGCGTATGGGGTTGAATAAAATGTTCACCGAAATTAAAAAGGGTTGCACACCGTGCAACCCTTTTGTTATCAGAACGTTTTAACAAGCTCCTTGAGATATGCTTTGAAATCGTCACCGATTTCGGGGTGGTCAAGAGCCACCTCGCAGTTTGCTTTCATAATGCCGAGCTTGTTGCCCATATCGTATCTCTTGCCGTCAAAATCATAGGCGATAAGTTTACCTTGTGTGCCAAGCTCAGACATAACGTCGGTGAAATAGAATTCCTTGCCTTCGGGAGTTGCGGCAAGACCCTTTTCAATCATACCGAAAACTTCGGGAGGCATAACAACTCTGCCGAGAATGGCGTAGAGGGAAAGAATTTCTTCAGGTGTGGGCTTTTCTATGATTTTGCTGCAGTTCATGGCTCTGTTTTCGCCCTCGATGGGAGAAACACCGAGAGTGCAATAAAGTCTGATAAGATCTTCGGGAACTTCCTTAACACCAACAACGCCCTTGCCGTATTTTTCGTAGCAGCGGCAGAGCTGTGCCGTTACGGGATCTTCGGAAATAATAACGTCATCACCGTAGAGAACAACAAAGGGTTCATCGCCTACAAAAGATTTGCCGCACAGGATAGCATGAGCAAGACCTTTTGTTTCTTTCTGGCGTACAAAGCAGATGTTTGCAAGGTTTGCACAAGCTTTGACGTCTTCATAAAGCTTTGCCTTTGAAGGGTTGCCCTTAAGCTGTGTTTCAAGCTCAAACGAGTGGTCAAAGTGGTCTTCAATTGCACCTTTACCTCTGTTTGTTACAATAAGAATATCTTCTATGCCTGCGGCAACAGCTTCTTCAACGATATATTGAATTGCAGGTTTATCAACAATATTGAGCATTTCCTTGGGAACTGATTTTGATGCAGGCAAAACTCTTGTGCCAAGACCTGCTGCGGGGATAATCGCTTTTCTGACTTTCACAATGTTACCTCCATATTTATATAATTGCAGAAAGTTTGTCTGCCGCAAAGACGAAGATCTGTACCAGCACTTCGTGTCCCAGGCGTCCTGCAAAAAACGCAAGGAACGAAACACTGCCGCGACGGACAATCATCATTTTTCTCAGATTTTCGTCGTCAACGGTTTCATCGATTATTTTTAAATCGGCGTTGACCTTTTTATAATATAATCGGTCTGCAAGAAAACCGAAGAGCAATCTTTCGGCCAAAGCTATGTGAAAAAGGATGGCAAGCGGAACAACTGTTTTGATTCCAAGAGCAACTAAATTATCCAACGCTTTTTGCTGATCCTCTTCGGTGATCGGCGGAGCGTAATACGGCGTGCTTTCGGGGTCGTTCAGGTCAACTCCCTGTTGCTCAAGGTATTCCAGGCTGGCTTTATTGATGCGGAGTTGCAAAGGTGTGCACATCATAGCAACGGCTACAACGGAAACCATAAGAAGAATGCCGACTTTATACATTTTTCTGAAAAGGAACCATTGAGGACCGAGCAAAAATGCTGCCCAGTTGAATGAAACTCTTTTGTTTGAGAGTTTGCGGAATTTGGCAACGTATTGTTTTGTGCTGATTTGGGTATAAAGTGCGTAATCGGCAACGGAGTGATCGCCGATTTTTTCGTTTTCGTCAAGACCGTTCATAAAAGGATTTTTGCCTGTGCTTGGTGAAAGAAAATTGCCGCAGGAGGTGCATCTTAAAGCACCCTTCGGGTTTTTGGCTCCGCAGAAAGCACATTCAACCTGTTCGGTTTCATCGGTTTTTCCGAGAAGTGCGCCGCAGCTGCCGCAGTGAACAGCGTCGTCGGGGTTTTCGCTGCCGCATATGTGGCAGACAATACTGCCGTCGGAAGAATCGCTGACAGGGGATGTGGCAGGTTCGGTTTCCTGCGGTTTTGTTTCTGCAGGCTCGCTTTCTGACGGTGCGGAGTCGGGCGACCAGACAAAGGTTTCTGAATGAAGCTCCTCATTTATACATCTGCCGTTTTTAAACCAGCACTCACGGTGGTGCGGTGTGGCACATTCGGGGCAGACAACTATATCGTCGCTCTCGTTCATAACAATGCCGCATACGGGACACGGCAAGCCGTAATATTTCATTCGGGTTTCACGCTTTCATAAAAGTATATTCAGTATCATTTTAACTAATAAGATAGAAAATTTCAATTACTTTTTAAAAATATTTGCGAATATTAAAAAATAAAATATACATAAAATAAATTTTGGCTTTACAAGTGACAAATTATTAGTTATAATACATTTTGAAAAATTATGCTTTAGGAGTTTTTTTATGATTCAGTTTGAAGAATTAAGGCTTGGGGTTCTTGAATATGAAGAAAAGCTTAAACAGCTTCGTGATGCACTCGGCCTTGATGCAATGAGCAAAGAAGCGGAAGAGCTCGAAGAGCAGACCGCTCAGGACGGCTTCTGGAATGACCTTGCAAATTCCCAGAAGGTTCAGCAGAGAATCAGCCAGCTCAAAAACAAAATAAATGCTTACAACTCTCTTGAGGGTGAATATAACGATGCACTTGTTCTTATTGAACTTGCAGACGAGGCAGAAGACCTTGATATGCTTGACGAATGCAAAGAAGCGGTCAACGGTTTTATTGCAAAGCTTGATGAAATGACGCTCAGCACTCTTCTTTCCGGTGAGTATGATGCCAAGAACTGCATTCTCACCTTCCATGCAGGTGCAGGCGGCACAGAGGCTCAGGACTGGAACCAGATGCTTGTCAGAATGTATCAGCACTGGGGTGAAAAGCACGGCTTTAAGGTAAGTATGATTGACTTCCTTGACGGTGACGAAGCGGGTCTTAAATCTGCCGTTCTTCTTGTTGAGGGCGAAAATGCTTACGGTTACCTCAAGGGCGAAATGGGCGTTCACCGTCTTGTCAGAGTTTCTCCCTTTGATGCTTCGGGCAGACGTCACACGTCCTTTGCTTCGCTCGAAGTTATGCCTGAAATCGACGATACCGTTGAGGTTGAAATTAACCCCGATGACCTCAAGATAGACTACTACCGTTCCAGCGGTGCAGGCGGTCAGAAAGTTAATAAAACCTCATCGGCAGTCCGTATTACACATATCCCCACGGGCATTGTCTGCGCTTGTCAGGTTGAAAGAAGCCAGCACCAGAACAGAGAAGTGGCAATGAAGATGCTCAAATCCAAGCTTATCGAAATCAAGGAACGCGAACACCTTGACAAAATTGACGATATCAAGGGCGAGCAGAGAGAAATTGCCTGGGGCAGCCAGATACGCTCATATGTATTTATGCCCTACACTCTTGCAAAAGACCATCGCACAGGCTTTGAAGCAGGCAACATCAATGCCGTTATGGACGGCGACATTGACGGCTTCATCAACGCCTATCTTAAAATGGAATCATTGAAGAAATAATAATTTCTTTCAGTTTACAGGTAAGGAGGCGGAAAAATGGAAATTATTGATATAACCAGAAGGTTTTTCAGCTCCGATGTTTATCCGGGTGACCCAAAACCCGAAGCGGAGCAGATTGCCGAAATCGGCAACGGCTCCGAATGCAATCTTTCCGTTGTTCACGCCTGCGTTCACACAGGCACACACGCCGATGCCCCACTCCACTTTTTGTCCGGAGGAACACCGATTGACGAGATGGTGCTCGATGCGTACATCGGTCCTTGCACCGTTATTGAGGTGCCGGACGGAGTTATAACGGGTGACTACGTTGACCGCCATTTCCCCAAAAACTGCAAACGCCTTCTTATCAAGGGCGGCGGCAGAGCATTCTTTATGGATTCCTCTGCACAGGAGGTTGCCGACAGAGGTCTGCTCCTCATCGGTACAGATTCACTTTCCGTAGGCTGCAAAGGAAACCAGACGGGACCTCACAGAGCGTTTTTGGGTGAAGGCGTTGCAATTCTGGAGGGTCTTGACCTGACAAGGGTTGAACCGGGTGAGTATTTTCTGTTTGCTCCGCCTGTACCGTATGACGGACTTGACGGCGCTCCCGTCAGAGCCGTTCTGATTTCGGATTACATTTTCTGGTCTAAAAAATAACAGATTACATCTGCAACACGAGGTGTAAAATGAAACGATTATTTGATTTCACGGTGAGCCTTTTTCTTATAATAGTTCTGTTTCCCGTGTTCCTGATTCTTTCGCTGATAGTGCTTATTGATTCGGGTGCCCCCGTTATTTTTAAGCAGTACCGCGTGGGTAAGGATAACAAGCTTTTTTATATCTATAAGTTCCGCACAATGAAGGTCAACACACGCAACACATCAACAGAAGACCTGAAAGAAGCGGAATCTGTTATAACAAAGAGCGGACGCATTTTGCGCAAAACAAGCCTTGATGAGCTGCCCCAGCTTTTTAACGTGCTTTCGGGCAAAATGAGCTTTGTAGGTCCCAGACCGCTGATTCCCGAGGAAAAAGAAATCAGACAGATAAGAAAAGAGCTTGGTGTTTATTCCGTCAGACCCGGCATAACGGGTCTTGCCCAGGTCAACGGCAGAGATATGCTCGGGGCAAAAGAAAAAGCCCTGTTTGACAAAGAATACGTTGCCAAGCAGAGCTTCTTGCTCGATATTAAAATTATGTTTAAAACCGTTATGGTTGTTCTCAAAAGAGAAAACATTTCAGAGGGCAGTGAAGCCAAAAACTCACGCAAGGTTTAAGCCACGCCGAGATATTCCTCAAGACACTGACCGCTTGCCTTCATTTCCTTTGCGGCTTCAACACCCACGTATCTCCAGTGCCAGGGTTCATAGATAATTTTTGTGATATCCTGCTTGTCTTTGGGATAACGCAGAATGAAACCGTAATCGGCGGCGTTTTCGCAGAGCCATCTGAATTCCTTGGTGTTTTCAAAATCCTGCTCAAGGCTGCAGATATCCATTGCAAGACCTGCGTTATGCTCACTTGTACCGGGCGGCAGAATGATGGTTGCGGCTTTTTGTGTTGCTTCAACCTTGCTGTAACCCTGGTCAATATAATAATTGATTTTTCTTTCAAAATTATTCTTTTGGCGGGTAACGGAGCGGTATCCCGAAATGGGAACAAGATGAATGCCGTCTTCATAAGCCGCTTTATACATTTTGTAATAATGGGGTGCAACCCTCTCATCAAGGGTTATGTCGCTGTAACCGCTTTCAACAGCCTGAGTCAGCTTCGGTTTGTAGCCGTCAGGCAGAATGTAATCGCGGTTGACAAGGATAAGGCGCCAGTCTGAAACGTTCATATCGGCATAGGCAGGGTTAAAACCTGCGTAGGCGTATTCGTATTCAACGGAATCGCCCGTATTGTTGTTATTCTCGTTTTTTTCTGTTTCAACAGGCTTTGTGGATTTTTCCGCCTCAACAGGCTTTGTGGATTTTTCTGTTTCAACGGTATCGTTGTCATCGGGGAAAAACACGTCGAAATCAGAAAAATCAGATTCGAGTTCGCTTTCATCCGCACCTATATGAAAATCTGTTTTGTCATCCTTGTCTTTTTTTGACGGTTTTGTGTCAGAAGAAGATCCGCAGCCTGCAAGAGAAACGGCAAGAATGCCTGCAATTGCGGCAATAAAATATTTTTTCATTAATAAACCTCCACGGAAACGTATTTTTACCGTATACATTTTATAACGAATTATCGCCGTTGTCAAACGGTTGAAGAAATTTAACATTTAATTTAAAATTTATTTTACAAATAATACTGTGAAACAGTTTTGATATGCCAAAACGGCAAGAGAAAGGAGATGTTTGTTTTGAAAGCAAACGAAAGCGTAAAAAATTATCCTTCAGAAAGAAGAATGTACGCTAACTACACAGCAAGAAGCATCAAAAAGGTGTGCAAAGAAATCGGTCCCCGATTTGCAGGCTCCGAGCAGGAAAAAAAGGCTATTGAATATATGGCTGAAGACCTGAAAACCTGCTGTGACGAGGTTGGCACTGATGAATACAAAGTAAGTCCCATGGCTTTTCTCGGCTGGATTCCGCTTTCAGTAGTCCTTATGACGATATCATCAATTCTTTTCTTTGCGGTTCAGCTTTTCACACTTCCCTATCAGTTGCTTTTTGTTTCGGTAGGACTTGTTGTTATCTGCCTTTTCTTTATTATCACCGAATTCCTTTTCTACAAAGAAACCCTTGACCCGTTTATGAAGAAAAAGACTTCATATAACGCTTACGGTTACAGAAAAGCTTCGGGCGAAACCAAGCGTCGCATTATCTTCTGCGGTCACGCAGACTCTTCAATGGAATGGCGTTTCACCTATTACGGCGGTCCCAAGCTTGTTATTCCCGTTATCGGCGGCAGCCTTGTGGGTATTCTTGTAACTCTTGTATGCGACATTGTTGTTATTACAAAGTGTATTTTAAATCCCGAATTCATTAACTCAACGGCAGTTGACGTTATCAGCTACGTGCTCCTCGGTTTTGTTGTTATTTTCCTTTGCGCATCATTCTTCTATGATAAAAAACGCATTGTTGAAGGTGCAAACGATAACCTCACAGGTTGCTTTGCTTCAATAGCAATGCTCAAATATCTCAAAGACCACGATATCCGTTTCGAAAACACAGAAGTATGGGCTCTTTGCGCAGGCTCCGAAGAAATCGGTCTCAGGGGCTCAAAGGCTTTTTGCGAAAAGCACGGCAAGGACCTTGCAGATGTCGAAACAGTTTTTATTGCGCTTGATACAATCCGTGATTTCGACTTTATGGCTGTTTACAACAAGGATATGACTTTCACGGTCAAGAATGATGCCGATGTGTGTAATCTTATTAAAGCAGGCGGCAAAATTGCAGGATACGACCTGCCCTTCAAGCCCGTTTCGCTTGGTGCAACAGATGCGGCCGCAGTTACAAAGAGCAAGTGCGGCATAAAGGCTGCAGCTTTTGCTGCCATGGACCCTGCTCCTGCACGCTATTATCACACAAGACTTGACACACACGAAAATCTTGACCTCAAAACAATCGAAGCAGGTGTTGATATCTGTCTCGAAACAATGTTTCTTTATGATGAAAAAGGTCTTAATGTGTAATTGATTAGGCATTTTAAACAAATTATCAGTCGCTTTTTCGAACCTTTTAACAAAAATTTTTGTTTTTGAAAATTTTTCTGTTTTATTGCAAAGTTATATGCTATAATCATAGAATAGCAATAGCATATGCTGTATGCGAAAGGAGACGTATCACAATGAACAAGAAAATTCTTGCAATTATAAGCGCAGTTCTTGCATTTTCAATGCTTTTCAGCTTCGCAGGCTGTGAGCAGAAAGAAGAACCGGAAACAACCATCGCAGTAAAGACTCCTCTTTCAATTGAAAACCGTTCATACACAGATGCCGCAGGTGCTGTTCTGACCTATCCCCCATACACACCCGAAGAGGCTGAAATCAACACAAATGATATTTTTGCATATATTCAGGCACAGATTCCTGAGCTTGAAACAGCAAAGGCAGCCGTTAAAATCGGTCTTTCAAAGGGTATTGTAAAATCCAAGAACGAAAAGGATGAAGATATTCCTTACAGCGAAAACGACACACTCAACGCATCAATCAACACTCTTTCAAAGTATATGCTTATCACAGACCCCACAAGCGATATAAAGAATAACGCATATGTTGGTATGGATAAGACAGGTCAGCTTGTTATTTTCAACGGCGAAACAGCATATAACAAGGTTCCTCTCAACAAGGTAATTCCTTTTGAGCATCTCAAGACAATCACACGCGAAAACGTAGAAAAGGCTGTCTGCCGTGATGAAGGCACCGTCAGAACAATCGAAATCACTCTCAAGGATGCTCTTCCTCCCGAAATGGTTCAGAACGTTTACAACCAGGGTGTAGCACAGACTGACATCAAGGATGCCGTTCTTGTTGAGCTTGCAACAGCTGACAACTTTATGAAGGTTGCTGATCCCGAAAACATCGGTGTTACATACGATAACTGCCAGCTTATTATTACACTTAACATCGAAACAGACGAAATCACTTCAATCGAATATGTCAAGCGTGCAAACATCAGCGCAACAGTTGTTGGCGTAGGTACAATGGCAGACCTTGGCGAAACTCCCATTAACTTCTGCTATGAGAGTTTCCTTAAGTATGAGCTTGACAGAAATGATCCCGCCAAAGTTCAGCAGTAATTCAGCTAAACTTGAGCCGCACCTTTTGGTGCGGCTTTTTTGTCTGTCAGGCTGCTGAAATAATTTCGGTTGACTTTTGTGAAAGATAATATATAATTGAATAAGGTGACAAAGATAATCGGATTGGAGAATAATATTATGAAAAGAATTTTTGCTGTGGTTACAATGCTGGCAGTTTTGCTTTCATTTGCCGCGTGCAATTCAAAAAAAGACCCCAACAAAGTGAGCGGTGTCTATGATCCTTCTGTTGTAACTCAGAACGAGACTGCAGCGAAACAGGAAAACATAATTGCTGAAAGCTTTGGTGTTTCGGTTGAAAACAAGAGAATTGTCGGCTATATTGGCGAAAATGAATATGTAAAATACATTATTGTTGAATATGATGACCTCGGAAATTACAGAAAAGGTCAGGAGCATTATCTTTATCATAGCGAGACGGCATATAACGCGGCACTCCTCAAATACGGCAACACTGTTATAGAACAGGATGACGGTGCTTTATATCTCTCGGTTGCTTCGGGCTTTGCAGGCTCTACCTACCAAGCGGACTTTGAAAAGCTTGATAAGCTTTACAGTATCAAAACCCAAACGGGCGTTCAGTAAAGCAAAATAGATTTAACAGAAACAGGCTTGTGCGAAAAAATTCCGTGCAAGCCTGTTTTAATTGTATTTGAAAACCCCTGGCACAGCCAGGGGTTTTCAAATACAAAAAGAAAGAGCTGTTTCGCAATGAAACAGCTCTTATTGTTTTATTTGATTCAGCTGATAACGGGGATAAAAGCATTGTGGACAGCTTCAACTGCCTTGTCGGCATCCTTGGCATCAATGAGAACGGAAATCTTGATTTCGCTTGTTGCGATCATCTGGATGTTGATGTCTGCCTCAAAGAGAGCTTCAAACATTGTTGAAGCAACGCCGGGATGAGTTTCCATACCTGCGCCAACAACGGAAACCTTTGCAACGTCGGTATCGCAAACAATTTCAAGACCTGCTGTAAGGTCAAGAGCCTTGAGGATAGCAACAGCTTCTTCACCGTGTGACTTTGCAACTGTGAAGGTGATATCCTTTGTGTCGCCTCTGCCTACTGATTGAAGGATGATATCAACGTTGATATTTTTTGCGGCAAGCTTGCCGAAAATCTTATAAGCAATACCGGGAACGTTGGAAACGCCGATGATTGAAATTCTGGCAACATCGGTATCCTTTGTTACGCCTCTGACGAGCATTTTTTCCATAGTGGTGACCTCCTTAACGATTGTGCCGGGTGCGCGAACAAGACTTGAAAGCACCTCAAGCGTTACATTGTATTTTTTAGCCATTTCTACCGAACGGTTGTTAAGAACCTGTGCGCCGAGAGTTGCAAGCTCAAGCATCTCGTCATATGTGATTTCGTTGAGCTTCTGTGCGCTCTTGATTTTTCTGGGGTCAGCAGTGTAAACACCTTCAACGTCGGTGAAAATTTGGCAACGGTCTGCATGCATTGATGCTGCAATTGCAACTGCGCTTGTGTCGGAACCACCTCTGCCGAGGGTGGTGATGTCATCATATTTGTTCAGACCCTGGAAGCCTGCAACAATAACGATGTTCTTTTTGCCTATCTCAAGCTTGATGCGCTCTGCGCTGACCTTTTTGATTCTTGCGCTGCCGTAAACGGAGTTGGTTGAGAAACCTGCCTGCCAGCCGAGAAGTGAGCAAACGGGATAGCCGAGCTTTTCGATGGCCATTGCGAGAAGCGAAATTGAAATCTGTTCGCCCGAAGCAAGGAGCATATCCATTTCTCTCTTGGAAGCATTGGGGTTAATCTCTTTTGCTTTTTCGATAAGGTCGTCTGTTGTGTCGCCCTGTGCAGAAACAACAACAACAACGTCGTTGCCCTCTTTATAAGTATCTGTGACAATACGGGCAACATTCATAACTCTTTCGGCATTGGCAACGGAGCTGCCGCCGAATTTCTGAACAATGAGTGCCATAAGAAACCTCCATTAAGGATTAATAGTCTGTAATTCTGATGATTGATTCGGCTGTTGCGCCTGTGAAAGCTGAGAGCTTATCAGCCAGCTCTTTTTCGCTGAGTGTTGCGGTAACAAAAGCGAATTCGCCATCGGGAGCATCTGCTCTTGTGAGCATTGAAACTTCACCAAATGCTTTGTTGACCTGAACGAGTGCGGCAGCCGCATCGTCAGCGGTCATACGGATATAGAAGCTTGATTTTGTTTCAAGGTAGTTGGCAACGTATCCATCTTCGCTGTCCTGCCAGCCAAAGAACTTTTTGCCTGTCATATGTCTGGCACAGTCGATAACGTCTGCAACAACGGCGCTTGCCGTGGGCATTGAGCCTGCGCCCTTGCCATAGAAAACAACGTCGCCGATTGCATCGCCTCTGACGAGGATTGCATTGAAAACGTCATCAACGCTTGCAAGCTGACTGTGATTCTGAACAAATGCGGGTGAAACCATAACGGCTACACGGTTATCCTCAAGCAGCTTTGCTCTTGCGATGAGCTTGATAACACCGCCCCATACTCTTGCATATTCTACGTCTGCAAGGGTGATTTTGCGGATACCCTCTGTGTAAACCGAATCGGGATATACGTGTTTGCCGAAGCAGAGAGCGGCAAGGATGCAGATTTTTCTGCAGGCATCAAAGCCGTCAACGTCTGCGGAGGGGTCACGCTCTGCGTAACCGTTTCTCTGGGCAAGAAGCAGAGCTTCGTCAAAGGTCATACCGTCGCTTATCATCTTTGTGAGGATAAAGTTGGTTGTGCCGTTGAGAATACCTGCAATTTCGTCAATATCGTTTGCTGCAAGGCACTGGCTGATGGGACGGATAATCGGAATACCGCCGCCAACGCTTGCTTCAAACAGGAAGTTTACATCATTTTCTTCTGCAACCTTAAGAAGCTCACAGCCCTTTGCGGCAACAAGCTCTTTGTTTGAGGTTACAACGTGCTTGCCTGCTTTGAGACTTGCAAGAACGTATTCGTATGCGGGATGAAGACCGCCCATTGTTTCAACAACGATTTTAACCTCGTCATCTTCAACTATTTTTGCAAAGTCTGAAACAACAAGATGTTCATAGGGGTCGCCGGGGAAAGTACGGCGGTCAAGAATATATTTGAGCTCCATTTTATCCTGCAAACTCTTTTTGAGGATATGTTCATGGTTCTTTTTAAGAAGGCTTGCTACGCCGGAGCCAACAACTCCGTAACCCATAATGGCAACGTACATCAAACGCACTTCCTTTCTTAAAAAATAATAATTGCATATATATTATCATACTTTTTCAAAATAATAAAGAGAAAAAATAAAGTTTGTTAAGTTTTTATGTTTTTTTATAAAGATTAATTGCCTTTTTATTCAAAATGGTGTAAACTGAAAATTACTATTATTAAAATAACAATTCAGCACATACGGAGGTGCGGAAAAGTGAATATAATTGAAAAAAGAAGAGGAACATTAATCAACGTTGCATATTTTGTCATGCTGGTGGTAGGCTACTACCTGTTTATGAAATATGCGCTCGGTCTTGTGGCACCGTTTGCTTTTTCTTTTCTGATTGCACTTATGCTGCAGAATCCCATCAGAAAAATTTCAGAAAAAACCAAAATCAAAAAAAAGCTTGTGGCTATGGTTGTTGCCATGCTGATGCTCTTTTTTGTCCTCGGCCTGGTAGCGTTGCTCGGTTACAGACTGGTTGAGGAATTCAGGGATTTCATACAGTTTTTAACACATAAACTGAACGATTTGCCGCAGGTGTTTGAATCGGCGCGCATATGGATACTTGATCTGATTGACTTTTTACCTGCTAAGGTTGAAGCTTCGTTGGCGGAAGGTATAAACGGATTTTTTGCTAATCTTATTGAACGCACCAAGGAACACGGCATTGCGGGTCTTGGCGGCGAAGAAGGTCTTGGCGGTATTGCAGGCAGCTTTGATTTATCAATGCTTGAAGGTCCCATTGGCGGAGTCGTTGAATTTGCAAAAAGAATTCCGTGGGTACTCACGGCAATGCTCATCGGAACGATTTCTTTCTTCTTTATCACAACGGACTACGATAACATTGTAAGTATGATAAAGAGAAATGTTTCCGAAAAGACCGAGTTTGCTCTTGTTCAAGCAAAAAACCTTTTTACCGACGTTATCGGCAAAATGGTAAAATCCTATGCAACCATCATACTGATTACTTTTTCGGAGGTTGCAATCGGTCTAACACTGATGCAGGTTATGGGCATATATAAAGGCTCACATATCGTTGTTATTTCAATAATAACTTCTCTTGTTGACATTATTCCTGTTCTTGGCACAGGTACGGTTGTTATTCCTTGGGCGATTTATTCTCTCATTATGGGTGACATACCGTTTGCAATAGGCTTGGCTATTCTCTATATCGTAATAACCGTTATCCGCCAGATAATCGAGCCAAAGCTTGTTGCAATGAACGTGGGTGTTCATCCCATTCTGACTCTTTCCGGTATGTATCTCGGTGCACAGCTTTTTGGTGTTGTCGGTCTTTTTGCCGTACCGATTACTCTTGTGCTTCTCAAGGCACTTAACCAGCAGGGTATAATCCATCTCTGGGGCAGAAAAAAGAAAGATTCAGGCAC
Source organism: Acutalibacteraceae bacterium (assembly GCA_045587045.1). Classification (GTDB taxonomy): domain Bacteria; phylum Bacillota; class Clostridia; order Oscillospirales; family Acutalibacteraceae; genus CAG-177. The sequence continues at coordinate 14,828 of JAZNBM010000192.1, forward strand.
AGCGGAAGAACAAGAAGCTGAAACTTTGCCTGAAGTTTCGGACAAAGAAAATACCGTCGAGAAGCAAACAGAAGGCTGATTTGTCTGAAAATTTGTCAAAAATTCTAAATCAGACTTAATTTTTAATAAAAAATCACAAAAAAATTATTGAAATGGTAAAACTTTTGTGATATAATCACATTTAATGTGGCACTTTAATTCGTTGAAATTAAAACACTGAAATTTTACTGCCAAAGGCAGTTTCGCCGCAAAGCATAAACGGTTGCTTTGCAGAGCGTATTTAAGGAGGAAAATCTTTTGAAAGCCTACAGTGCAAAAGACATCAGAAACATCGTTCTCGCCGGTCACAGCGGCAGGGGTAAAACAACTCTTGCAGAAGCTATGCTCTATATTTCGGGCGCAACAGAAAGACTCGGCAGAGTTGCTGACGGCAACACCGTTCTTGACTTTGATGCAGAAGAAAAAAGACGTAAGACTTCAATAGCATCCGCTATTGCTTCTTTTGAATGGAAAAACACAAAAATCAATATCATCGACACTCCCGGTCTCTTTGACTTTGCAGGCGGTATGAGCGAAGGTATGCGTGCAGCAGGTGCAGCTCTTATCGTTCTTGCTTCAGGCAGCACACTTGACGTAGGCGCTGAAAAGGCATACAAGGCAGCTACCGAAAGAGGCATCAACAAGATGTTTGCAATCACACGCTGCGACGGTGAAAATGCACACTTCTACAAGACATTTGATTCTCTTCAGGAAGAATACGGCAACAAAATTTGCCCCGTTGTTGTTCCTTACGTTGAAGGCGACAAGGTTGTTTCCTACGTTGACTTCTCACGTAACGAAGCTTTCTCATACAAAGACGGCAAGCGTTCAGATGCTCCCATGCCCACAAATGATGAAAGAACAAACAGAATGAAGGAAGCTTTCATCGAAGCTGTTGCAAGTGCTGACGAAGATCTTATGATGAAGTTCTTTGACGGCGAAGAGCTTACAGATGAAGAAATCGACAGAGGTCTCAAGACCGGTATCCTTGCCGGCGACATTTGCCCTGTTTACGCTTGCTCGGGTTATCAGCTTGAAGCTGTTGACCTTATCAATAACAGCATCGTTCAGTCAGCTCCCGACGCAGCTTCAGTTGCATCAGAGGGCGACCTTACCTGCGACGAAAACGGCGACCTTGCAGCTATCTGCTTCAAGACTGTTGCTGACCCCTTCGTTGGTAAGATGTCATACTTCAAGGTTATTTCCGGTAAGATTACTCCCGACACACCTGCTTATAATGAGCGCACAGGCGAAACCAAAAGAATGGGTAAACTCCTCTTCCCCAAGGGCGGCAAGCAGGAAGAAGCTCCCGCTATCGTTGCCGGTGATATCGGTGTTATCACAAAGCTTTCAGGCTTCAAGACAGGCGACACACTTTGCTCACCCAAGAAGCCCTTCCAGCTTAAGGGCGTAAACTTCCCCAATCCCTGCCTTCCCATGGCTGTTAAGGCAAAGAAGAAGGGCGAGGAAGATAAGATTGCTGCAGGTCTCAACAGACTCGCAGAAGAAGACCTTACAATCTCCTACACAACAAACGTTGAAACCAAGGAACAGATTATCACGGGTCTTGGCGAACAGCATCTTGATTCCGTTGTTACAAAGCTCAAGAATAAGTTCGGCGTTGAAGTTGACCTGAGCGTTCCCAGAGTTGCATACAGAGAAACCATCAGCAAGAAAGTTGCTGTTCAGGGCAGACATAAGAAACAGTCAGGCGGCAGCGGTCAGTTCGGTGACGTTTGGATTGAATTTGAACATATCGAAGGCGACAGCTTTGAATTTGCAGAAAGAGTTGTTGGCGGCTCCGTTCCCAAGAACTTCTTCCCCGCAGTTGAAAAGGGTCTTCGCGAAGCTATCCTCAAGGGTCCCCTTGCAGGTTATCCCGTTGTTGGCTTGAGAGCTACTCTCTACGACGGTTCTTCACACCCCGTTGACTCCAACGAAATGGCATTCAAGATGGCTGCAAAGATTGCTTATAAGAACGGTATGCCTCAGGCTAATCCCAAGCTTCTTGAACCCTACGGCTCACTCAAGGCTTATATGCCCGGCGACAACCTCGGCGATATCATGGGCGATATCACAAAGAGAAGAGGCCGTGTTCTCGGTATGGGTCCCTGCGAAGATGATCCCAAGATGCAGGAACTTGTAGCTGAAGTTCCCATGGCAGAAATGGGCGATTTCGCAACAGTTCTCCGTTCCGTAACAATCGGCAGAGGCTATTTCTCATTCGAATTTGACCACTATGAAGCAGCTCCCGAAATGGTTGCATCAAAGGTTATCGAAGAAGCAAAGGCTCTTGCAGAAGACGAATAATAAAAATGACGGTCGAAGCAGAAATGCTTCGGCTGTTTAACGTATCAACATAATTCTCTTGACATAGTACAATCTTTTTGATAAAATTGTTTTCGCTGTCAGAACACAGAATATCTGCCCCCATAGTTAAATGGATATAACGGGCCCCTCCTAAGGGTCTGTTGTAGGTTCGATTCCTACTGGGGGTGCCAGCCCCGATGATTTTCATCGGGGTTTTGTTTTGCTGAATGGATATAAGAACCTCGGTCACAAGTGACCGAGAACCTTGTTGCTCGCTTCGCTCACAATAACGTTGGCCCCTCCTAAGGGTCTGTTGTAGGTTCGATTCCTACTGGGGGTGCCAGGCTCCGATGAAAAATCGGGGCTTTTTCTTTTATACGGTTGATTTGCATTGCCGTATATTATATAATTACAAGGTAAATATCCGCTTTGAAAGGATGATAAAAATGAAACTTCGAGCTCCTGCAATTCCGCTTGTTACCATTGACCCGTTTATTTCAATCTGGTCATCGGATTCGTGTCTTAATCACACGGAAACAGAGCATTGGACAGGTAAGGAAAATTCAATTATCGGTATAGCTGAAATTGACGGTGAAAAGCGCCTTTTTCTCGGTTACAACAGAGATATAATAAAGATGAAGCAGACATCGCTTGACATTGATGCTCTGTCAACAACCGCAGTTTTTGAAAATGAGAAAGCAATCATTAAAGTCAAATTCCTTACACCGCTAATTCCCGATGATTACCGTTTGCTTACCCGTCCTGTTTCGTATATTGAGGTGGAGTATCAGTCAAACGACGGTTCGGAGCACGATGTTAAAATCAGCATCTCTGCAAGTGAAAAAATCTGCCTTGATGAAGAAATTGACAGTCCCGTTGTTATAGAAAATATAGCTCACAACGGTTTGTGCGTTATGAAAATGGGCAACGAAAACCAGAAACCGCTCAACAGAAGCGGAGATCAGGTCAGAATTGACTGGGGATATCTTTATCTTGCATCCGACAGTGCCGAAGCAATGGGCAGGGAGATTAATGTTTTCGGAGATACTCAGGTTGAAATTTCCGCACCAATTAAAGAAGATCTGCCGCTTATGTTTTATTTTGCATATGATGATATTGAAAGTATCGAATATTTCGGAAAGCATCTGCGTTCATACTGGAATAAAGACGGTCAGAGTATTCTTGAAGCAATAGCGGAGGCGGCGGAAGAATACACTGCGCTTGATGAACGGTGCGCCGCTTTTTCAAAAAAACTTTATGATGATGCTTTTGCCGCAGGCGGCGAAAAATATGCAGAGCTTCTTTCGCTTGCATACCGTCAGGTTATTGCCGCTCATAAGCTTGCGCTTGATGAAAACGGCGATATACTTTACATATCAAAGGAATGCAACTCCAACGGCTGCGCCGCAACGGTTGACGTTTCTTATCCTTCAACCCCGATGTATCTTCTTTATAACCCCGAGCTTGTCAAGGGTATGATGCGACCTGTTTATAAATATGCCGAGAGTGTTGACTGGAAGTTTGATTTTGCGCCGCACGACGTGGGTCAGTATCCTCTTCTTAACGGTCAGGTTTACGGTGACAATCAGGAGAAATGGCAGATGCCCGTTGAAGAATGCGGCAATATGCTTGTTATGGAAGCAAACGTTGCACTTGCAACAGGCAGCGCAGATTTTGCCGCAAAGCATATCGGTTTGCTTGAAAAATGGTGCCGTTACCTTATCGAATACGGTGCAGACCCCGGTCATCAGCTTTGCACGGATGACTTTGCAGGTCATCTTGCCCATAATTGCAACCTTTCTCTTAAAGCCGTTATGGGCTTGCAGGGAATGTCGATAATCACCGATATGCTCGGCGACACCGAAAAGAGCGCCTTCTACAGAGCAGAGGCAGAAAAAATGGCGGCAAACTGGATGAACACTGCCGTCAACGACGACGGAACAACAAGGCTTGCTTTTGACTGTCCCGATTCATATTCAATGAAATACAATATGGTCTGGGACAGAGCATGGAAAAGCGGACTTTTTTCACAGGAATTTATGGATGCTGAAATTGCGGATAATATGAAGCATTTCAACAAATACGGCATGCCGCTTGACAGCAGAGCCGATTACACAAAATCCGACTGGCTTGTGTGGACGGCTTCAATGGCTTCCGATGATAAAGTTTTTGCCGATTACATTGCACCGCTCTGGGATGCATATAACGAAAGTGTATCAAGAGTGCCTATGACCGACTGGTATGACACCGTCAGCGGCAGATGGGTTTCATTCCGACACAGAACGGTTCAGGGCGGTCTGTTTATGCGTGTGCTGATGAACAAAATGATAAACAAAGAAGGATAAATAAAAAGACTGTATCTCCGATAAGAAGATACAGTCTTTGCTTTATTGTTTCTTGAGTCTGATAACGTTCCAGCTCAGGGGCTTGAGCTCAACGGTCATCTGTGTGCCGTCAATGGCGGGAACGGGATTGTTGTGAGGCTTAACCTTTACGTTATCAAAGAAGTTTTCGTCTTTCTTGTGGTAGCCGTCCATTGAGATGAATTCGCAGGGCTTGTAGCCGTCAAAATCCATAAGATTAACGTCAAGAACAACGTTTTCGTCAAGGCTCTTGTTGACGCAGAAAACTGCCATTTCTTCGTTTTCTTCGTCATAAGTTGCAATTGTTTCAATATAGGGTACGTCAGTGAAAGCCTTGCAGTCATATTTGGGACAGTCAACAAGCGGAAGAAGAGCGCAGCCTCTGCCGTAGTTTGACATATGCATAAAGGGGAAATATGTTGTCTGCTCAAAAACGCCGCCGCCGGTTTTTGTGAAGATGGGAGCGATAACGTTGACAAGCTGGGCGATGCAGGCAATCTTCACTCTGTCGCAATGGCGCAGGAAAGTGATAAGAAGCGAGCCGACCAGAAGAGCATCTTCAAAATTATAAATATCTTCAAGCAGTGCAGGCGCTTCGCTCCATTTTTCGTAGGGTGCGTTATTGGAGTGATACCATACGTTCCACTCGTCAAATGAGAGGTTAATCTTTTTCTTGGAGCGTTTTCTTGCCTTTACATAGTCGCAGGTGCAGATTATTGAATAAATAAAATCGTCGACTTCGAGCGAACGTGCAAGGAAGCTCTGAATATCGTCGTCGTGGTTGCCGTAATACTGGTGAAGTGAAACGTAGTCGATGCTGTCATAAGCAACCTCAAGGCTTTCGGCTTCCCATTTACCGAAAGTGCTCATATTTCTGCTTGATGAGCCGCAAAGAACGGTTTCGATGCCGGGACTTGTCCACTTCATAACCTTTGAAGCTTCAAGGGCAGCTCTGCCGTATTCAACGGCGGTTTTTGCACCCATCTGCCAAGGTCCGTCCATTTCGTTGCCGAGGCACCAGAGTTTGATGTTATGGGGTTCTTCAACGCCGTGTGAGCGTCTTAAATCCGACCAGTATGAGCCTGATTTGTGGTTGCAGTATTCAACAAGGTTTCTTGCTTCGTCGGCGCCTCTTGTGCCGAGGTTGACTGCCATCATGCACTCTGCATTTGCCTTTTTGCACCATTTCATAAATTCGTTTGTACCAAAGGTGTTGGGCTCGGTTGTATTCCAGGCAAGGTCAAGGCGACGGGGTCTTTTTTCAACGGGACCTACGCCATCTTCCCAGTTATAACCCGAAACAAAGTTGCCGCCGGGATAGCGGACAACGGGAACGTTGAGCTTTTTGACAAGATCAATTACGTCCTGACGGAAGCCGTTTTCGTCAGCGGTGGGGTGACCGGGCTCATAGATGCCGCCGTAAACGGCTCTGCCCAGATGTTCGACGAATGAGCCGTAAATTCTTTTATCGATATCGCCTATGCGGAATTCCTTTGCAAGGGTAATTTTAGCTTTCATTTTATGCACCTGCTTTGCATTTTTATTTATATAATCTTATCATAATATGTTTTTGATGTAAATAAAAAAGAAGAAAAACGGGTGTCAAAAAACACCCGTTATTTTTGTAGATTATATTCAAAATGAAAACGTTTAAGCCGTTGATATTTACTTTACCATAAACAGATGCTCGTCGTTTATGTAAGGGTTGACGAGGCTTCTGTCGTCATAATAAGCCTGAGGATATTTGGGGCTCGGGTTGACGGCTACAAGCGAGGTATCAACCGTGGGGTCTTCGCCCTCACGCACAAGCCTGCCGATAACTGCAAGGCGTGCTTCCTTGAAATCGTAGCAACAGGTGGAAAGCGTGATGATTTTATCATACTTGGTTATATCAACACCTGTTGTGTAAAGCTTGCGTTTGTCAAGCTCTTTAAGGTATTTTGCGAATTCAGCATCGGTTGCTTCGGCAAAATTATAATAGAATCTCTGACCGTTATCCTGCTCGGTTTTTCCGTTGACAATAATAACAGCGTAGATTTTGAAAGTGTAGTCGTTGTAAAGTGTTTTAACTTTTATAATGGGGTGTTTTTTGAATGTTTCAGGGTTTCTGTATTGCTCAAGACCGCCGAAAACGTTATCGTCGGAGCGCATATTATGACCGTGGATAATTGTGTTGCGGTCAAGCGTTTTCATACCGTTGCGATAATCGAAATAAGGCTGACCGTAACGGTTGTTTGCACCGAAAAAGTCGGTGGTAAGATACTTGTCGTTGTTATCCGTCTGCATTACGGCGAAATCAAAGGGAGTATCCTCTGAATAAAGACCGTCGATTGTAAGCTGTCCTGCGAACTCGTTATTTTGGGAATAAAGCTCTGCAAAATTCGGATTCATGCCGTCGGGGAAATCAACGCCCCGATATTGCTTTCTGATTTCTTCAAGTGGGTCAATGCCGGGGGCGGTGGTTATTTCTTGATGAAGCATACTCTGCATTGTGTCCGAATTTTTGCGGTGACTGGTAAGGTCAATCACAAAGTAATCCAGCAGATAAAAAACGCTGATAATCAGACAGATAAAGCTGGAAACGTATGCGATGATTCTGAAAATTTTGTTTGCCATGGACCGTGCGGATTTCTTTTTTCGTTTTGCGGCAGCAGACCGACCAACGGTATAATGCGTGTTGTTTTCGGCAAAGCCGCTTACTTTTTTATTGCTTTTAAGCTTGGCGACTGCTTTTGCAGCGGCTTCGTTGTCTATGTAATCCAAAGCGTTGTCTGCTCTGTCCGATACATTTTCGCGCGGATAGTATTCGCTAAGCACAAGCGGCTCTTTTTTCTGATTGTCAAAGGCTGCGTAAGTGATACAATCGGACCTGATTTCCGCCTTGCCCGTCATATATCTGCCCTGAAGAATTGTGCCTATGGGAAGAGCTTCTGCGGGTTGCGCAAAGGAAAGCGAGCCGTAGCCGCAGTGCGGACAGCTTTTAACGTCGTCTTCACATTTTTTGAAACAGGCAAGACAAAGTTTCATTTCGTTTTCCTTAAATGATATGTTTGATTAATTCTATAAAAGTATATAATAACAAGCATTGCAAAAGCAAGGCTTTTATGTTAAACTTTTATTAACTCGGCAATTTGTTTCGGAGGAGAATTATGAATAACGGATTTTTTGCTATGGCATCAAGAATGAAATATATAAACCGCTGGGCGCTGATGAGAAACGAGCACAGCGAAAATCTGAGCGAGCACAGCTTTGAGGTTGCGGTTATTGCAAATGCACTTGCCGTTATCGGCAACAAGCGTTTCGGCAAAAGCTATAACGGCGAAAGAGCTGCGTTGCTCGGTTTATATCACGATATGCCCGAAACCCTGACAGGCGATATGCCGACACCCGTCAAGTATTACAGCGATGAGGTAAGAGCGGCTTATAAAACCGTTGAGGATAATGCCTGTAAAAGGCTGATTGATATGCTGCCTGACGATTTCAGAGATGAGTTTGCGCCGTTTCTGATTGCAGACGAAGCAGACGAGGCTCTGTGGAAGCTGGTCAAGGCGGCGGATAAAATAAGTGCCCTGATAAAGTGCCTTGAAGAAAAAAAGGCAGGCAACACAGAGTTTGTAAAGGCGGCAGAGGGTGTCAGAATAAGCGTTGAGGCACTGGAATTGCCCGAGGTGAAAGTGTTTATTGACGAATTTCTGCCTGCCTATGAGCTTACTCTTGATGAGTTAAGATAAAACCGCTTCGTATATTTTGCGGCCAATAATTATAAACCAAGCAGTTTTCGTGCGTTTTCGCCGAGGACTGCTTTTTCGTCTTTTTCAGAAAGGCCGAAGCATTTTACAAGCTCGATATCCTGCCACGGCGCATTCCACGGGGCATCACTGCCCATCAGAATTTTATCTGCCCCGTGCAGGTCGATAAGTTCTTTTGCCATTCTGGGCGTGAGCATACCGTAGCAATACGCGGTGTCAAGATAAACATTTTTGCCGCAAAGATGCTCAAGTGTTTCGGGTCGTGCGCACAGACCGCCGAAGTGAGCGGCAACAACGGGCGCACCGCCGAAACAGGGCAGAACACTTGCTAATTTCTGCGGTGTGCAGTGTATGGGTTCAGGGTATCCGATATCAAAACCGCAGTGAAAAACGGTGATAAGACCGAGCTGACCGATTTTTTCGTATATGGGAAGCATTTTTTCTTCATCAACGAAAAAGTCCTGATAGTCCGGGTGGAGCTTAACTCCTTTTATGCCGTTTTCTTTAAGTCTTTCAAGCTCATCAAGAGCATCGGGGCTTTCATGGTGAACGCTGCCGAAGGGGATTATTCCGTCAATTTCTTTGAGAGAAATTGCAAAATCGTTTACGTTTCGTTGTTGCTTTGCGTTGGTTGCGATGTTGAGCACAACGGAATAATCAACACCGTCATTTTTCTGTAATTCAAGGAGCGAAGCAACCGTGCCGTTGTGAAAAGGTTTTGTTATGCCCGAACGCATACGAAGTTGCTCCATAGCTTTTGATGCGATTTTATCGGGAAAACAGTGGGTGTGAAAGTCAATAGTCATTTTTTTACCTTCGTTTCTAAACGAGTTTCTATCATTTTATACCTAAATCAGCACCTAATCAATATATATTTTACACGAAAATTAACGAAAATAAAGCAATATGATGTAATTATAAAAATAATACTTGATATTTTAAGACCTGTGTGGTAAAATAACTACGGTAGGATTTAGTTTTGTATGAGAGTGGGGTGACCCGCTCTTTTGTTTATGCAAAAAACAATTTTCTTAAAAAGAAAAAAGGAGGATTTTACCATGGCAAAAGGTAAGGGCGGCAACACCGTTGCTGCTGTTTGGGAAATTGCGAAACCCGTTGCCGAGCAGCTCGGACTTGACATCTGGGATATCAGATTTGTTAAGGAAGGCGCCGATTGGTTCCTGCGTATTTTTATTGATAAAGAGGGCGGCATTTCAATTGAGGACTGCGAAAATATGAGCCGCGCAATCGACAAGCCTCTTGATGAGGCTGATCCCATTGAGCAGAGCTACTGCCTTGAGGTTTCTTCACCCGGCATTGAGCGTGAGCTTGTGCGTGATGCTCACTTTGAAGCCTGCAAAGGTGAAAAAATAAAGGTTAAGCTTATCAGAGCCGTTGACGGTCAGAGAGATTTCGGCGGAATTCTTGAGGATTTTGACGGTCACGCAATAACCCTTCGTCTTGAAGATGGAAGCGCAATGGTTATTGACAAAAAAGAAGCAAGCAAAATCAAGCTTGACGATTTCAGTTTTTAATTAAATCTTAAATAGAGAACACAGAGTGAAAGGAATGGTCACCAAAATGAATAACAGCGAATTTTTTGAGGCAGTCAGACTTCTCGGCAAAGAGAAAAATATTCAGGAAGAAGCTCTGCTTGAAGGTATCCAGAGAGCTATCGTTACAGCAGTTAAAAGAGATTATAACAATAAAGACATCGTTTTCTGCGAAATTGACAAAGACAAGAACGATATGAGAGTTTTTGTACGCAAAAACGTTGTGTCTGAAATTGTTGACCCCGATGAAGATATGCTTGTTGAGCAGGCACAGAGATTCAAAAAGAACGCTCTTGCAGGCGATATTATCGAAATCGAACTCGAAACAAAAGAGGTCAGCCGTATTGCCGCCGAAAAAGGCAAGCACATCCTCCGTCAGGCAATCAGAGAGGCGGAGCACGGTCAGATCAGAGAAGAATTCCAAAGCAAGAATCAGGAAATCGTTACAGCCAAAATTTCAAAGATTGACCCCGAAACTCTCGATGCTTTCGTTGAAATCGGCAAGCTTTCAGAAAGACTTCTCCGCTCCGAGCAGCTGCCCACAGACAGCTTCAAAGAGGGCGACCTTGTCAAGGTTTACATTGCAGAGGTCAGAGATGCCACAAAGGGTCCCAGAGCCACAATTTCAAGAACTCACCCCGGTCTTGTAAGAAGACTGCTTGAAAGTGAAGTTCCTGAAATCTTTGACGGCACGGTTGAAATCAAGTCGGTTTCCCGTGAAGCAGGCTCAAGAAGCAAGATTGCCGTTTACAGCGCAGACGAAAACGTTGATCCCGTAGGTGCCTGCATCGGTCAGAGAGGCGCAAGAGTCAACAAGATTGTTGATCAGCTCGGCGGCGAAAAGCTTGATATCGTTCGTTACAGCGAAAATCCCGCAGAGTTTGTTGCGGCAGCTCTTGCTCCCGCAGACGTTATCTCCGTTGAAATTCTCAGTGAAGAAGAGCATTCCTGCAGAGTGGTTGTTCCCAATAATCAGCTTTCACTTGCTATCGGTAACAAGGGTCAGAATGCCCGTCTTGCAGCAAAGCTTACAAGCTGGAAAATTGATATTAATCCCGAAACAGAGGAAGCCGTTATCAATTTTGACGAATAATAATACTAACCAAACAATAAAACCAAGGAGTTGAACCAATGCCTACCCGCCGTATCCCGATGAGAAAATGCACGGGCTGCAATGAAATGAAGCCCAAAAAAGAGCTTGTAAGGGTTGTAAGAAGCCCCGAAGGCGAAGTTTCGCTTGACCTGACAGGCAAAAAACCAGGCAGGGGTGCCTATGTGTGCCATAATCCCGAGTGTCTTGTGAAAGCAAGAAAAGCCAAAAGGTTTGAGCGTGCATTCTCCTGCGCTATACCGGACGGAGTTTTTGACAAAATGGAGGAAGAACTCAAAAATGACGGATAATCCGAAATTCCTCTCTCTTCTGGGTATGAGCCGCAAAGCAGGTAAGCTTAGCTGCGGGCATGACGGAGCAATAGGTTCAATCAGAAGCAAAAGTGCCTGTTTATGCCTGCTCAGCAGCGATTCTTCACCAAGGCTGAGGCTTGAAACAGAGAGAGAAGCAAACTTTGAGGGCAGAAACATCCCCGTGGTTGTTCTGCACTCGTCAATGGAAGATATCAGACGCGCCACGGGTCTTAAATCCGCGGTGCTTACAGTCAACGATGAAGGCTTTGCAAAATCTATGCTTGGGCTTCTGAAAACAACAGGGGAGGTTACCGAATGATTAATAAATACAGAGTGCACGAGGTCGCAAAAGACTTCGATATCAAGAGCAACATAGTTGTTGATTTGCTCGGCGAATATTTTGACGGTCAGAAAAAGCATATGACGGCTCTCGAGGAAGATGAGCTTGACGTTATCTTTGAGACCTTTACAAAAGAAAACCAGACAGAAGATCTGAACGAGTATTTTAATTTTGTTCCGGCAGAAAAGAAAAAGGCAGAAAAAGCAGAGGAAGCACCTGCCCGGGAAGAAGCAAAAGCTGAAGCTGCTCCCGAAAAGGCTGAAGAAAAGAAAGCAGCAGAAAAGCCTGCTGAAAGACCTGCAGAAAAGAAGGCAGAGAAGACTGCCGCACCTGCAAAGAAGGAAGAAAAGCCTGCAGAAAAGAAGCCTGCACAGCAGCAGAAATCAAATGCAAACAAGCTTCCGCCCATGCCTCAGAAAAAACCTGCACAGCAGCCTGAAAAGAAAAAAGAAGATAAGCCCATGCAGTCCAGAACAAAGGGCGAGGCTCGCACAATTGATACAAGAGCAAGTAACGTTGACCTCGATAAGTATAACGAGAGATACGAAAACATTGCTCCCACAAACAAAACACAGCAGCACGATAATTCCGTAAGCAAACAGAAAATCAAGCAGAAGAGCCAGCAGTACAGAAAGCAGGGTATGCGCTCCTCAAGAAGAGAAACAGAGGCAGAAAGACTCAAGAGAATTGCCGCTGAAAGAGCAAAGAAACCCCAGCTTCAGCTCAAGCTACCTGAAGAAATCACCGTTGGTGAGCTTGCCGCAATGCTCAAGATGACCGCCGCTGAAGTTATCAAAAAGCTCTTTATGCTCGGTCAGATGGCAACCGTAAACGAAGTGCTTGACTACGAAACAGCCGCAATTCTTGCAGAAGAGCTCGGCGCAAAGGTTGAAAAGCAGATCGTTGTTACCATTGAAGACAGAATTATCGACGACAGTGAAGATACAGAAGAAAACCTTCTTCCCAGAGACCCCGTTGTTGTTGTTATGGGTCACGTTGACCACGGTAAAACTTCACTTCTTGATGCAATCAGAAACACATCCGTTACCTCAACGGAAGCAGGCGGTATCACACAGCATATTGGTGCTTACAGAGTTGACCTCAACGGTCAGAAGATTACCTTCCTTGATACTCCCGGTCATGCCGCTTTCACTTCAATGCGTTTGAGAGGTGCTATGGCAACAGATATCGCAATCCTTGTTGTTGCCGCTGACGACGGTATTATGCCCCAGACAATTGAGGCTATAAACCACGCAAAGGCTGCAGGCGTTCAGATTATTGTTGCCATCAACAAAATGGATAAACCCACAGCCAACCCCGACAGAATTCTTCAGCAGCTCACAGAGCATGAGCTTATTCCCGAAGAATGGGGCGGGGACACAATCTGTGTTCCCGTTTCAGCTCACACCAGAATGGGTATTGACAGCCTTCTTGAATCTGTTCTTCTTGTTGCTGAGGTTCAGGAGCTTAAAGCTAACCCCAACCGCTCAGCAAAGGGTGTTGTTATTGAAGCAAGACTTGACAAGGGCAGAGGCCCCGTTTCAACTCTTCTTGTTCAGAACGGTACTCTCAACGCAGGCGACATCATTGTTGCAGGTACATCGGTTGGCCGTGTAAGAGTTATGACAGACGATAAGGGCAGAAAGGTAACAACCGCAGGTCCCTCTGTTCCCGTTGAAATCATGGGTCTTGACGAAGTTCCTCAGGCAGGCGACGGCTTTGATGCGGTTAAGGACGAACGCCTCGCAAGAGAGCTTGTTGAGCAGAGAAAGAACAAGGCAAAGGAAGAACACTTCAAGGAATTCCAGAAGGTTACTCTTGATAATCTCTTTGCATCAATTCAGGAAGGTCAGCTTAAAGACCTCAATATCATCATCAAGGCTGACGTTCAGGGTTCGGCAGAAGCAGTTAAGCAGAGCCTTGTCAAGCTCTCAAACGAAGAGGTTCGTGTTAAGGTTATCCACTCAGGCGTTGGTGCAGTCAGCGAAAGCGACGTTATGCTTGCAAATGCTTCAAACGCAATCATCGTTGGCTTCAACGTAAGACCCGACGGCGTTGCCGCAGACAATGCAGAGCGTGACGGTGTTGAAATCAGATGCTACAGAGTTATTTATGACTGCATCGAAGAGGTTGAAGCAGCTATCAAGGGTATGCTCGCTCCCAAATACAGAGACGTTGATATCGGTAAGGCAGAAGTACGTCAGGTTGTTAAGATTTCATCAATCGGCAACATTGCAGGCTGCCACGTTATCAGCGGCAAAATCACAAGAGGTGCAAAAATCCGCGTAGTCAGAGACGGTATTATTATCACAGAAGACGAAATGGCTTCACTCCGCCGTTTCAAGGACGACGTTAAGGAAGTTGCATCAGGCTATGACTGCGGTATCGGTCTTAATAAGTTTAACGATATCAAGGAAGGCGATATTTTCGAAGCCTTCATTACCGAAGAATACAGAGATTGATTTCGTACGCAGACAAATTATTCTTTAAAAGGATGATATACTATGGCAGGGTACAGAATTGACAGAGTATCCGAAGATATAAAAAGAGAGCTTGCGGCTATAATCCGCGAGCTCAAAGACCCCAGGGTCAGAGACGTTATGCTGACGGTTGTAAACGTTGAAGTTAGCTCCGATGCCTCGTTTGCAAAGGTATATGTGAGCGCAATTGAGGGCATTGAAACGGCGAAGCTTGCCGTTAAGGGTCTGACCTGTGCAACGGGCTATATCCGCAGAGAGGTGGGCAAGCGCCTGCATCTTCGCAAAACACCCGAGCTTAAATTTATTGCCGACGATTCAATTGAAAAGGGAATGGTTATTGCAAGGGCTCTGGACGGTATGACAATTACCGACACGGAGGAAGAATAAGGAGAATCGGTTGATGTTTATTGATTTGAAAGAGGTTGCAAAGCTTCTTAAAGAAAAAGATAATTTTCTGCTTCTCAGTCACAGTCACCCCGATGGTGACACCCTCGGCAGCGCAACGGCTCTTGCTCACACTCTCGTGCAGATGGGCAAAAGGGTCGCGGTCAAGTGCGGCGACGTTATTCCGACCTGCTTCGATTTTATGTTTGCAGGTCTTGAAAGCGAGGAATTTGAACCCGAGTATATTGTTGCAATCGATATTGCTGACACAAAGCTTCTCGGCAGAGAGTTTGAGGGGATTTACAGTGATAAAATAGATTTGTGTATTGACCACCACGGCTCCAATATACTTTATGCTCCCGTAATCTGGCTTGAGGCGGAATCCGCTTCAACGGCAGAAATGATTTATTTGCTTCTTTGCGAGCTTGAAACAGAGATTAATCCGCAGATTGCATCCTGCCTGTTTACGGGTGTTGCAACGGATACGGGCTGTTTTCGCTTTTCAAACACAAGCGTAAGAACGTTTGAAATTGCGGCAAAGCTTGCGGCTCTGGGTGCAGATACCTATAACATCATTCAGGTTTTCTTTGAAACAAAAAGCAAAACCTTTGCGGCGCTTGAAAAGCTTGCAATCGAAAGTATGCGCTTTTATTGCGATGACCGCTGTGCGTTTATCTGCGTTATGCAGGATATGTATAAAAAGAGCGGCTCGGATGAAAGTGAGGTTGACCGCCTTGCGAACATTCCGCGCCAGATTGAAGGCGTGCTTGTCGGCGTAACGATGCGTGAGCTTAAAGACGGAAGCTTTAAGGCATCTGTCAGAACTCACGGAGATATAGATGCTTCCGCCATTTGCGGCAGACTCGGCGGTGGCGGTCATATGGGTGCCGCAGGCTGCACGATTACGGGCACAAAACAGCAGGCGATCAATACTCTTGTTAAAGAGATTCAGGCGGAAATTGATGCTTATGCACAAACAAATTGATACCTTATAAATCAAGAAAAGCAGGTGCTTGATGCACCTGCTTTTTTATTGTGTTCTGTTATTAATATCCGTAAGGATTATTCTGTGCAAAGGGGTCAACGTAATCGGGCTCGGTTGCCTGAACGGGAGCACCGCTTTTATCTTCAACAAGGGTTATTTCAATGTCAAATTTTTCAACGGTGTAATCATTATTGACTCTGCAGAGTGTCAGTTTCATCTTTGTGCCAACCTGACTGCTTTCAATCAGATTAAGAAGAACGTCAGGCGTTGTGAGGTTCTGACCGTTGACTGCAATAATCATATCGTAACGTCTTGCCGCTGTGTTTGCAAGAGCACTGTCGTCATCAATGGAATCAATGATAAGTGTACCTGCGGGAAGACCCTGATACTGGGCGATGATGCTGTACTGAGGGCTTGCGCTGACAGGATAATAGCTGATGCCGAGCTTGGGTCTGTCGGGAACGTAGCCATACTGTGCAAGCTGTTCAATAATAACCTTGGCACTTGCCATGGGGATTGCAAAGCCCATACCTTCGTATTCTGTTGCGGCGATTTTTTGTGAGTTGATGCCGATGACCTGACCGTAAACATTGACAAGGGCACCGCCCGAGTTGCCGGGGTTGATGGCGGCATCGTGCTGGATACACTTCATGGTGTAGCCGATTTCACTGTCAACAGGGCGGTCAATTGCCGAAATGTAGCCGCCTGTGAATGAGCCGAAGAATTCAACGCCGCCGGGGTTGCCGATGGCAAAAACATTGTCGCCTACTCTGAGGGTGTCGGAATCACCGAATTCAGCTTTAGGCATACCCGTTGCTTTAATTCTGACAACACCGAGGTCTGTTCTTTTATCAAGACCGACGATTTCTGCATCGTAAAGAGAGCCGTCCTCGGTCTGAACTTTTACCGTGATTCCGCTGTCACTTATAACGTGAGCGCAGGTGATGATATAGGTGTAGGTTTTGGTTGCATCTTCTTCCCAGATAACGCCCGTGCCTTCACCGGCGATAGTGCTTGAGTTGCCGCCTGCATAAACAACAATGCCTACAATTGAAGGCTTGACTTTAGCCGCAATTTCAGGCGTTGAAAGAGCATCTTCGGGCATGGGCGGTGTTACGTGCTCATCATTGCCGAATGTGGGTGCGTTGGAAGCATCGGCAAGAGCAGAGGGAGTGTTTATCGGGTTTTCACCGCCGTTTTTGTTTACTAAAAACTTTGCTACAGCAAAGAAACCTAAAACAAACGTAAAAACGAGGACAACAGCTAATACTATTGCGAAAACCTTAAGTCCTGTATGACCTTTTTTCTTTTTGGTTTTTGGTTCAATGTTTTGCTGAACAGGCTGAACGGGTGATGTATAGGCAGGATTGCCATAACCGTTGGGAAGCGTGTTCGGAGTGGGATTGGGTCTGTATTCGCGTGCACCGTAAGGGCTGTACCGGTTTTCCATACGGGTAAATTCGCCGTTTACAGCATTGGGAGTCTGAGGCTGAACGGAAAACTCGTTATCAATGGGTCGGGTGTATACCGGCGTTGCTTCAACCTTGGGAATTTCAGAGGTATCCTGAGGGGCAGGGTTTGTGTTGGGAGCCGTAACGGGTTCTTCGTTCATGGGATTATCGCTTGAGGGAGGTGTAACAGGTGCATTGGTTTCGTTTTCGGGCTTGTAGTCCATTTCGTCATTCATAGGTAATCCTCCTTGGGTTGATTATTGAAGCGGAAGCTGGAAAACGAATTCCGTGAATTCGTTCAGGCTGCTTCGGGCGGCAATCTGACCGCCGTGAAGCTCAACAATGGTTTTGCACAGGTAAAGTCCCATACCTGCGCCCTTTACGTCAAAGCTTCGGGATTTATCAATTTTATAAAACCTCTCAAAAATCCTGTTTAGCTCCTCGGGCGGAATGCCCTTGCCGCTGTTGCGGATTTTGATTATGACTTTTTCTGAATCTGCCTTTGAGTGAATTTCGATATATCCGCCTTCGGGCGTGAATTTTACAGCATTGTCGATAAGATTATATATAACCTGATTAATCATATCTTTATCGGCGGTAACGCGGTTGCTCCGGAGCTCGTCCAGACCTTTGATTTCGATGTGCTTATTATCAATAAACTGCTCAAAGCCGAGAAGTGTCCTGAACAGCATTTCTGAAATATCAAAGGGAACGGGGTTGATATCAAGTTCACCTGCTTCGAGCTTGCTCATATTGAGCATACCGGTAACAAGGCGTGAAAGTCGCTTTACCTCGTCGGAAACAATCTTTAGGTATTTATCTTGCTTTTCAGGCTCGATTGTGCCGTCAAGAATGCCGTCAACAAAGCCGCCGATGGTTGTCATAGGTGTTTTTAATTCGTGAGAAACGTTTGAAACAAAGCTTCTGCGGCTCATTTCAAGCGAAGCAAGAGCCTGTGCCATTGAGTTGAAGGCATCGGCAAGCTCTTCTATTTCGTCCTTGCTTTTGAAAGTTTTGTGAATTGTGATACGCTTTGAAAAATCGCCGTTTGCATATTGCTTTGCGGCAAGCGACATTTCGCGCAGAGGACGCGTTATTCTGTAAGAAACGAGGTAAACAATCAGAAATGCAAGGGAAAAGGCGAAGAGTGCTGCCCAGAAAAACATTTCAAAAATTCCCCAGACGTAGGGAGCGAGACCGTCAAGCACGGGCTGGGTTGCATAAACGATGCCTACAACCTTGTTGCCCACGGTTATGGGGGCGCTGGCAACGAAGCTGTTTTCGGACAGCATACCGCCAAGGTTACTTGTTGAGCCCGTAATTCTGCCGCTTGCGCCTGCGAGCACTCTGGGTGGTATTTTGTATTTGCCGTGGATTGCGCATTCCTTTGTAAAAATGGAAAGGTCTGACTGAAGTGTGTCTTTGCAATAAACAACGTCGCCGTCAAGATTGACAATAAAAACGTCGGCATCAATGGCATCTGACGTCTGGTTAAGCGTGTTGCAGATAAGCTGTACGGAAAGCTGACTGTTTGGGTTGGGCAAACCTCTGCGATATATATCGCTTGTGCTGTGTGCCACGTTGGCGGCATTTTCCGTAAGCAGCTCAAGTTTTTCTTCCATCCACAGTTTTGAAACCAAAATCAACAGAGCTCCGCCTATAAAGACGAAGCTTGCAAGAATGATTGAAATTGTAACAAGCAGGTACTTGCGAAAAAGACCTGATCTTTTGAATTTGCGTTTTGTCACAGAATTTCACTCCGAACCGATAATCAGTCTTTGGTTTCAAACTTATAGCCTACGCTCCACACTGTTTTGAGCTCCCATTTGTCGGAAACGCCCTGAAGCTTTTCGCGCAGACGTTTAACGTGAACGTCGACCGTTCTTGAATCGCCGTAGTAATCAAAGCCCCATACCTCGTCAAGAAGCTGGTCTCTTGTGAAAACTCTGTTGGGGTTGTTGGCAAGGTGGTAGATAAGGTCAAGCTCTTTGGGCGGTGTGTCAACTTTTTTGCCGTCAACTCTGAGCTCGTAGTTTGTCAGGTTGATAATGAGCTTATCAAAGCGAACCTCTTTAACATCTGTTTTTTCGGTTGAACCGCTTCTGCGCAGAACGGCCTTGACTCTTGCCACGATTTCTTTTGCATCAAAAGGTTTAACAACGTAGTCGTCTGCACCCAGTTCAAAACCGAGCACCTTGTCAAAGGTTTCACCCTTTGCGGTGAGCATAATGATTGGCTTATCCGAAAATTTTCTGATTTCGCGGCAAACCTGCCAGCCGTCAAGCACGGGAAGCATTATGTCGAGCAGCATAAGGTCAGGTGAAAGCTCCTGAAACATTTTGACTGCCTCGCCGCCGTCATTAGCAATAGAAACCTCATAGCCGTCTTTTTCAAGGTAAAGGCGAAGAAGTTCGCAAATATTGGTGTCGTCATCAACAACAAGGATTTTTTCTGCTGCCATTAGAAAACCCCTCCTATATTTTTAATATCGGTAGCTTTCTGCTACTTTATAATATCATTATAATCAAAATTGTTGAAAAGCCGTAATTTTGTTTTTACTGCTTTACAATTCTAATTATAGGTAAATTTTTTAAAATTTCGTGAATTGGCAAAAAATAATTTGTAACATATAGCCGCAATAATGAACAAACTGTTATTAACCTGTTATCAAGCTGTGAAAAACGGTTATTTTACCGAAAATCTGAAGACCGTGCAGCTTGTGAATTTTTCGCCTGCATCTACTGTGCACTGCGGAAATTCGGGCATATTGGGTGTATTGGGGTAGAACTGTGTTTCGTGGCAGAAGCCTGCGTTTTTGATAAGCGGGTTGCCGTTTTTGCCGATTTTTGTGCCGTCAAGGAAGTTGCCTGTGTAAAGCTGAACGCCGCAAAGGTCTGTGAATACCTCAAGGAATCTGCCGCTTTCGGGGTCATAGGCGGTGGCAATTGCGCCGTCGCCGTCATTGAGGCAGAAATTGTGGTCATAGCCCTTGCCGATTGCAAGCTGGTCGTCATCGGCACCGATATCTCTGCCGATGGGCTTGGCAACTCTGAAATCAAAGGGTGTGCCTTCAACGGGTCTGATTTCGCCTGTGGGAATGCTTGCCTCGTCAATGGGGGTGTAAGCATCGGCATTAATCATAAGCTCGTGAGCAAGGATATCGCCTTTGCCTGCAAGGTTGAAATATGCGTGGTTTGTCATATTGATAACCGTCTTTTTGTCGCTGACGGCAAAATATTCAATCTTGAGAGCATTGTCTTCGTGCAGAGTGAAGGTGACCCTGAAATCCACTTTGCCGGGGAAACCCATTGCACCGTCGGGGCTGGTGTAATTCATCTCGATTGCGTTATCGTCAACGATAAAAGCTTTCCATACTGCGGTTGAAAGCTCTGCACCGCCGTGAAGGCAGGTGATGCCGTTTTCATTCTTTTCAACGTTATATTCAATGCCGTCAATGCTGAATTTGCCGCCTGCGAGACGGTTTGCATATCTGCCGACTGTCATACCCTGATAGTCGGAAAACTTTTCGTGACCTTCAATTGTATCAAAACCCGAAAGAACATCGGCAAAAACGCCGTTTTTGTCAGCAACGTAAATGCTGTTTACCGTTGCACCGTAAGTGATAATGTCAACGGCGGTGCCTGCGGCGTTGCGGATTGTGTAGATATCAACGGCTTCGCCCTTTGCGGTTGTGCCGAAAGAATTTTTAACTATCATAACTATTCTCCTATATAAAATATTTATACATATATTATTCTATCATCGGCAAAATTTTTTGTCAATAAAAATACAGATGTTTGTGCGGTGAATACAATCGCCCCGGCAGGATATACTACTCTTGAACCCGAAAAAATTTCGGGCAAATTATTCCGAAAGGTGATTTAAAATGGATAATCGCAACAACTTCCCCGGCAACGAAAAGAACTGCCCTTCAGGCCAGAACAACAACCAGAACAAGAACGGCCAGAACAAGAACGACGATAAGGCACAGCAGAAGAAGAACAAGAAGGAAGAATTTTAACCTTCGCTAAACGTAAGCAGAGCCGCCCGCAGAGCCTAAAACTCCGTGGGCGGCTATTGCCTTTTTATTGTGTCACCTCGGGGAAGGTGAAAGAATGTAAAAATCCGCCTTGCTCAAGAGAGCAGATGTCTCCGCCGATAACCCTGCCGTCATAAATCAACAGATTTGCCTGAATATATCCTGTTTTGTTTTCATAGCCGGGATAGTTGAGAATATCGTAAGTCCACCTTTTGGCACGCAAACCCTTATAAGGCTCAAGATCAAAGCCTGCCGCTTTGTTCATTTCGGCATATTCCGTGTAACCCTTGCTGAAATCGGAGGGAACAATAACCTCCGTCACTTCAATGGGGTCCGGTGAAAATTCCCAGCCGAATTGTGAAAGAAACGCCGCACGCTGCTCTGCATTTTCCGCTTTGAGGTTGATTTGCGAATCCGTTGCCGCAGGGGTATCCGTTTTGCCGACAACCACGGCAATTGCAACGATAATTGCAACCACGGCAATAACGAGAGCTGCTATTTTGCTTTTTGAAGTTTTAACCGAATATACAAACATAAAAATCACCGCCTGTCAAATAATATGACACGGCGGTGCGGTTTATTACAGTTTCATTTTCAGCAGCATTATACCTGAGGACGTAATATCGATTGCTCCGTATTCGCCAAGTCTTGCCGAGCCCGGATTCATAACGTAAAGACCGTTTTCATAATCCGTCACGCTTTCGTGGGTATGACCGTATAATGCAATATGGGCACCGAGCGACTTTGCCTTTTCGCGAAAAAGCTCTGTGCCGTGTTTGACAAACTCTGTGTGACCGTGAGAGCAGAAAATTTTAACACCGCCGATAGTTACGGTTTCGTTATAGGGTAAAAGCGATGCAAAATCGCAGTTGCCGCACACCTGAACAACCTTTTTGCCGTCAAGCAGTTCATCAAGCCTATCCATATCTCTTTCGCCGTCGCCAAGGTGAATAACGGCGGCGGAATCGCTGTGCATATAAAGCGCTTCTCTTATGCAACGGCTGCTGCCGTGCGAATCGGAAAAAACAAGTATCCTCAAAAATAAAACCTCCGTTCTATTCAAAAGCGGTTTAACATATCAATTATACTGTAAAAAAGGCGGTGATTCAATGGAAAAAGACAATATTTCGGCAAAAGAATTGTTTTCGCTCAAGGATAAAAGTCCCGACGAGATGCTTGGTGCGGTTCAGGACAGACTAAGCGAAGAAAAAAAGAATGAGCTTTTCAGAATTCTCGGCGATAAAAATGCTCTTGAACAGCTTCTTAAGAGTGAACAGGCGCAGAATTTGATGAAAAAATTCGGCGGCAAATAACAGGTGGCGGTATGGACAGCATCAACGATATTATCTCAAGCCTGAGTGCAGACGATATTGAAAATCTGAAAGCGGCGGCAGAAAGCTTTTTCGGCTCAAAGGAAGAAAAATCAGCCAAAAAAGAAGAGCAGAGCAAATCTGCCGACGGCATGCCCGATTTGTCGGCAATACTCGGTAACGCTCAGATGATGGCAAAGATTTCTGCCGTGATGGGTATGATGAACAAAAGCGACAGCAGAGCAGAGCTGATAAAGGCGCTCAAACCTCTGCTGAGTGAAAAAAGAAGAAAAAGGGCGGATGAAGCAATGCAGATTCTTAAGCTTTTTGAAATTTTGCCTGTGATGGGGCAAATGATGGGCGGCGATAAAAGATGAACTCCAACATTCTGCAGCTTATTCTTCCTGCACTTCAAACCAAAACCGAACAGGGCAATGACGGCGGCGATATGGGTCTGATATTGCCGCTTGTTTTGCTGCTTGCTGTTGATTCGGGCGACAGCGCATTGATTTTCAGCCTCCTCTATTTGCTGATGTGACAATTTGTACTTGAAAAAATTAAATATATGTTGTAGAATAATCAGCGGATTTCCAGAGAGGAGCAATAATATGACATACAGATATAAAACAAAAGGCACCTGTTCACGCTCAATCGAGTTTGAACTTGACGGCGGTGTGCTGAGCAATGTTTATTTTGAGGGCGGCTGTAACGGCAACCTCAAGGGGATTGCTTCGCTTGTGGAAGGAATGAAGGCGGAAGACGTTATTGCACGCTGCAGTGGCATCAGATGCGGCTTCAAAAGCACTTCCTGCCCCGACCAGCTTGCACAGGCGCTTAAAGAAGCAATCGGCGAATAAAAGCAAATGCGACGGATTGGTTTCCGCCGCATTTTTTATTGCCGCCGCAAGGGGGATTATTTGATTGATTCAACAATTTTTTTGAATTCTTCGGTTGCTCTGAATTCGTCCGAAAGGGGATAGCCCTCTGCAAGAGCATCTTTAATTGCATAGGCTATGTTGTCGTATCCGCCTTTGAATGCGGTTGTTTTATTGAATTCAAGACCTTCAACCAGATACGAGGTGTGCGTTGTGATATCGGGCATAGCTTCATATTTAACCGCAAGCTCCGCTTCTTTTCTGAAGCATTCAAGCGCACCCTTATCGTCGCCGTTATTGTGCTTGATAACACCGAGATAACCGTAGTTGAATATAACAAGATAGCTGCTTTGACCGTAGTCGCCGTCGGGCATTGCAGTGTTGACAAAATTAAGATACGCCTCAATGATGTCGGGGTCACGCTCAAGGATGTTGCGTGCTTTGCGGTTAATGATTTCGCCGATAAGCTGAATCATTTCCGAAAGACCCTTTGCGCATGCCATATTTCTTTTTTCGCTGCCGTGAGGATAAAGCATCATTGCCATATAGTCCCTTGTGTTACGCATAACAGGCATTTCTTCGAGAATGGCATCGATTTCGGATATGTCAACGCCGCTGTTTTCCGTTTCGCTCAAATCCTGAATATAGTTGCACATAAGTCCCTTTGTCCAGACTCTGATGCGGTCGTTTGTGCAGTAATTCTGAATAACGCCGTAAACTCTTTCAACCTCGGGTCTGACGGTCAGATTGCGCTCATCTTTGTAAGGATAGATTGAAATAAGAGCCAGCATATAGTTTGCATAGAAAAGATAATTGTCGGGGAATTCGGCAATGGCTTCTTTCATAAGTTTACTTGCTTCTTCAAAATTTCTTTCTGTTTTGAGCAAATCATATTTTTCTTCATAGTCTTTTATTCTGTTTTCTTTGTCGGCTGTGTTTACGCCGAGAAGCAGATCCGTTGTAACGCCGAAGAATGAGGCAATAGCAGGTATAAGCGTTATGTCGGGATAGCTTTCGCATCTTTCCCATTTGCTAACACTCTGGTAAGATACGCCTATAAAATTGGCAAGGGCGTCCTGGGTTACATTTCTTTCTTTGCGAAGCTTTTTGATGGTTTCTCCAATATGAATCATAGTGTGATTACCTCCGTTTTCAGTTTACAGCGCTGTTTACAACCAAATAATAACCCGAAAAAACCAAAAAGACAATAACGCAATCATTTAGCGAAACTAAACTGCAGGGCGAAAAAATCAACTGCACGTTAATTTGCTCTTGGGTAACGGTCTGACAGTACGAAAGAATAATTAAAAAGCAGAGCTGATTCAGCCCCGCTTTGGTTGAAATATATGCTTTTATCAGCAACGGCTTTTATAAATCTTCACCGTTAAGGATCTTTTCGACAATTGCCTCACAGCCGTCATAAATATCTCTGTAGGTAACGTCAAAACGGTGTGTATACCACGGGTCGGCAACGTCGCCGCCTCTGTCGGTGTAATCCATAAGTTTACGGATTTTATACTCAGGGTCAGAGCCGAAAATGCGCTGAATATTACGGTAATTCTGATTATCCATACATATAAAAACGTTGTGAAGTTTGTAGTCTTTTTTCTGAAGCTGAACGGCGGTTTTGCCTGAACAGTCAATACCGTGCTTTGCAAGCTCGGCTTTTGCAGGCGGATAAACGGGGTTGCCCTTGCCGCCCCATATTTCTTCGGAGCTTGTGGCGCACGATGCAACAGAAACTTCGCCCGAAAGCCCGTTTCGCCTGAGCATATCTCTTAATATGAATTCCGCCATAGGACTGCGGCATATATTGCCATGGCATACGAACATTATTTTCATTACGGGTACTCCTTGCTTTTGGATTGTTACGGCTTTTATTTGTCATAGGCACATCGGCTTATTGTGAGCATACAAGCCTTTCATCAGCATATCAGTAACAGGGGTTATTGTCAATAAAGAATACAGCAAAAAAGTTGCTTGTTTGTACATTTTTAAGGCTCTTTCACTTGACTTTATATAGTTCAATATGATATATTTAATTGATTAGAGTTTAAGACGGAGGAAAATATGGATTATATCTTCAAAAACTGCAAAGTTTACCGTGACGGTAAGTTTGAATCGGAAGATATAGGTGTTTGCGGTGGAGTGTTTGCTCCTGCTGTTTCTGTTGACAACGGTATTGTTATCGATTGTGAAAATAAGTATGTTTTACCCGGTTTTGCAGATGTTCATGTTCATTTGCGTGAGCCGGGTTTTATTTATAAAGAAACAGTTGCAAGCGGCTCGCGCGCCGCTGCCGCAGGCGGCTACACAACCGTTTGCTCAATGCCCAATCTTTCGCCCGCGCCCGATTCGCCCGAAACTCTCGCACCCCAGCTTGATGCAATTAAAAACACTGCTTGCATCAACGTTTTGCCCTACGGCACAATCACGATGGGTCAGCGTGGCGAAGAGCTTGCCGATATGGACGGTCTTGCGCCTTTTGTGGCAGGTTTTTCGGATGACGGCAAGGGTGTGCAGAGCAAGGAAATGATGCTTGCTGCAATGAAGAAAGCAAAGGCACTCAATAAAATAATTGCCGCACACTGCGAAGATAACAGTCTTCTCAACGGCGGATATATTCACGACGGCGAATATGCAAAGGCACACGGTCACAGAGGCATATGCTCCGAATCGGAGTGGGGACCCATCAAGCGTGACCTTGAGCTTGTGGCTGAAACAGGTTGCAAATATCACGTTTGCCATATCTCAACCAAAGAAAGCGTTGAGCTTATTCGTCAGGCAAAGAAAAACGGTGTTGACGTTACCTGCGAAACAGGCCCTCACTATCTGCTGCTTGACGATTCGGACCTCAAGGAAGAGGGCAGGTTCAAAATGAATCCGCCGCTTCGCTCAAAGGCGGATAAAGAAGCGCTTATTGAAGGCATAATCGACGGTACGATTGATATGATTGCAACTGACCACGCACCCCATTCCGCAGAGGAAAAGGGTAGAGGACTTGAAAAGAGCCTTATGGGTGTGGTTGGTATTGAAACTGCGTTTCCGCTTCTCTACACTTACTTTGTAAAAACAGGAATTATTGATATGTCAAGGCTTGTTGAGCTTATGCACACTGCGCCCTGTAAGCGATTCGGCTTCGGCGGAGAAATTGAAATCGGTGCTCCTGCCGATTTTACGGTGTTTGACCTTGACGAAAAATATACAATCAATCCCGACGATTTTGTTTCAATGGGCAGAAGCACTCCGTTTGAGGGCTTTGAGGTTTACGGACGCTGCCTTATGACCGTTTGCGGAGGCGAAATTGCGTGGAAGAAGGAGGATAAGCAATGAACAAAGCATATTATGACATTGTCTATAATAAACCCTTAACCGAGAATATATACGAAATGAAGCTTGAGGGTGATACCTCGCATATTACTGCACCCGGTCAGTTTATCAACATCAAGCTTGACGGTTTATATCTTCGCAGACCTATTTCGATATGTGATTATGATGACAAAACAATAACAATCATATACAAGGTTGTAGGTCAGGGTACTGCTGATATGGCGATACTTGATGAAAGCAGTTCTCTTGACGTTCTTTGCGGACTCGGCAACGGATTCGACACCTCAAAGTGCAACGGAAAAGCCGTTCTTATCGGCGG
>JAZNBM010000193.1:0-4532 GCA_045587045.1 Acutalibacteraceae bacterium
TTCAAAAATAATTTTGATAATGAGCAGGGACTTGTCAACGCTACCGTACCTGAAAACAGATGGACAAGCATCGATACGTACAACAACTGTCAGACTATCGCCGTGTGGACAGGTATAGGCTACGCTTTTTCTGCTCTTGCACTTGCTGTCGGAGAGACCGAAATATCAGACACCGTAGTTGATTCAATTCACAGCAATCAGTTAAGACTCGGCCACTTCTGGGATCATTGGGAATGCGGACACCACTATACGAGGCCTATGTCGAGTTGGAGCACGCTTATTGCTGCATCAGGACTTAAAATCGACTATGAAAGCAAGAAACTGAGCTTCAACCCGATTTGTAAGAATATTACTTTTCCGCTTATCATACCCGGTGTGCTTGCAAAAGCTGTTTTTACCGACGGTAAACTCAGTGTTGAATGTGTTCAGGGCGATCTGAGCGGGTGGAAAGTAACTGCAGAATAAACAATAATTATTTCATAACAAAACCAGGTGTAACAGAATTTTATTTCTGCTGCACCTGGTTTTGTTTTTTTGCAAAGATAATAATTTTATTTTGATGGTGTTTGTTAAAATATAATTCTGAGCGATAAGCGAAGAATCTTTTTAGAGTTATTCAACACAGAGAACCGACCCCTGTGTTATACTGACTCTAAAATTATTCTTGAGATTGTAAAAATATTTTTGAAAAATGAAATTATTTTCCAAAAGATATTACTCTTCATTGTTAGGTTTTGTTCAGCCTTGACTTCCTCACCTTCGGCATTTAAAACAGGCTCAGTTTTTTCGCCGTTCTCGTCGGTTTGCTTTACGAGCTTAACCGTTACAGTAACCTCAGCGGTTTTATCTGAGATACAGCTCACGCTGCAGGTGAGAGTATCTGCAGACGGGCTTATGTGGGCACCGTTACCCGTAACAGTCCATTCCAGCGTATAGCCTTCCGGCAGATTTGTATTAGTTACCGCTTGAAGAACAAGGGTATCACCGTATGTAACTACGTTAGTTGAGGGCGTTTTTATTTCAAGCTCAATATTCGATGTCTGAGTTGAAGGTTCTTCTGTTGTGGGTTCTTCTGTTGTGGGCTCTTCTGTTGTGGGCTCTTCGGTCGTGGGCTCTTCGGTCGTGGATTCTTCATTTTCAACATCAGGGAAGATATCGGCATCAAGAACAAAATTCATAGCGGGACGAATGCCGATAATTTGACCTGCGGTTATGTGTTCAGAAAAAAGATGTCCGCCTTTGAAAACACAGCATGGGTAGTCGTTATCCTGACCGGCAGAACGCAGCCACCAATGGTTTTCATCCATACCCTGACATTTCGCATATTGAGTACTTGTTGCTGCGCGTCCGCCTTTACCGGAATCAAATATAACTTCGAAGCCGTAATCTGTGTTATGCATATCGGCATGAGAAGGCAGATAAATTTTATCTGTTGTTGTCGGAGCATCATAAGCGGAATAATTTGCTGACCAGGCAGAATTATCGAGAACCGTATATGCAATCTCGTCTTGCTGTTCCTTTGTAAATGCAGTGTTATAAAATGTCGATATCAAAAAATCTCTTATAGTGCTATAGGCATAGTTGTTTGTGTAATAAGTTTTTTCGGAATTACCCCACATTGCAAAGTTTCCGTATGCATCTGTGCCACTATAAAGAACATAATTACTGAAGGGCTGAGCATCGATTATCTTCTTTGCCAACACATAACCCGTTGCAGGGTCAAGCACCTGCCATTCAATCGGCTCAAATTTAAACCAATAAACATTATTCGGGTGATAACCATTTTTATCCTGAAATGAATTTATTGCATTATTTGCATAACCGGTTAAATATGCTCTGTATGAATCAAAGGTTACTGCACGATATTTGTTGTTTTCGTATTCAACGTCCTTGTAGCGCATAAAATCTGAGGGTGCCATTTTTCCGTCATCCCAGATACCTGTACCTAAATAGTAGTTGTAGGAAACCCATTCGCCCTCGCATGAATTCAGGGCGGCAATGAGCTCCTCATCCGTTACCTCACTTTGAGGATATGAGCCAAAGGTAATAATATCGCCTGTTTTGTATTCTGTTATTTCTGAGGCACTGGCTTTAAACTTGAAGTTGCCCAACGATGCTGTACCGAAAAGCATCACAGCTACTAACAAGCCGGCAATTATTTTTTTGAATTCTTTTTTCATTTCAATTCTCCCTTAAGTTATTGTTTTTAACACAGGGCACGATTCTCTGTGTTGCATTGTTGATTTAATTTTTAAAACAACCTTTTCGACCCATCGGAATCACATTCTTTCTGAATTGTTAATCAAATTATAACATAATATGGATAAATTGTAAATATATTAGATGGAATATTCCTTGAGTTGCAATAAATTTGTTAGCACAAAATCGCAACAAGCAACAAAAAAGGGATGTAAAAAAAGCGAAGACCGCATAAAACAAGATAAACCAAGGGGTTCAAACAAGTTGAACTGACCCAATTTGTGCGGACAGCACAAATTGGGTCAGTTCATTTTTTTACAGCTCCTTTTATATCGATGTAAAAGGTGTTTGGGGTAAAGTTCAGCTTGCAGTTTTTCTCGGCACACCGTTCTTGCCTGCCGAGAAAACATAATCGGTTTCGCCGTTGTAGGCATCAAGCAAAAGCTCATCAGGATCTGTAGGCAAAGCAAAAACATTGTTTCCTTTGCAGAGCATACCGATTTCCGATGTATCAAGGAATTTAACTTCACCGTTCTTTAATTCAAAAACTGATAGTGTTGAGTCTCTTGATGGATCTTCGCTGTTCAGGCTGAAAACATAAATATAACTGTTACCGTCGGCAGTTCTGACATAATACGGGTCGAGTCCGTATGAGAGCAATTCATCTTCATACTCCGATTTCTCGGCATATACTGCCATTGACGTATAATATCCGCTCTCGGAATCGCAGTCGCCCGAAACGGTGAATTCATCTGCTTTCTTATCACCCGTAATATCGGCGAAGAAAGGCAGAGACAAAGGCAGACTGACGACATACGCATCGGGAACTGAAATATATTTCTCATTGAACAAATCGGAATATTCCTCAAAGGTTACGGTTACGGTCTGAACACCGAAATTGGTGGGAGCAATCGCACCGGCATTGAAATAAAACGTTACTCCGTTATAGTCAAGAGTCCAGTTAACGTCATCCTGCGGCGTGTTGACAAAATAATCTGCAACAGCCGTTTCGCCAAACGGCTCATCTTCACCAATGCGGGTCATAAGTGATTTTTCAACTGCTTCGTAAAGCTTTGAGACGTCAGTAACAACATCGGAAAGAGCGAGAAGCTTACCGCTTTCGGTATCGTAATTAAGACCGTTGAATGTTCTGCCGAAATCCGAATAATAATCCTCCAGAATACTCACGGCTGTGCTGTCAGCACGTCTTACCTTAACATCAAGAGTTGATACACGGGTTGAAAACGCTTCGCCGTCAATCATAAATTCATTAGTGGCATCGGCAAGCAGATTATCCTTTTCGTCTTCCATAGTCCTCTTACGCATAACCGAGGTTTCCGTAAGAGCCTCTGCCAATGCCGAATACTTTTTCTCAATTGATTTGTCAAGGGTTACAGTCGTATATTCACTTCTCACAAGCATTTTGGGGTAATCTTCATACCACTCATAATGTGAAATATATTCCTTGTTGAGTTGAAGAATTTTAATATTGCTTTCGTTTTCGGGTTTGTTCCCGACAGTAAGAGCTGCTTCATCCGTAGTGACCTCCTGCGGAGTATTTTCTCCGCAAGAGGTAAGAGCAACAGCTAAACACAGAATCAGCAATATGCTGATGAATCTTATAAACTTTTTCATAAAATCAGAAGCCCTTCACGATGAACGCAACAAGCTCCGTTGCCGAACGGTCTTCGCGTTCTTCTGTCATAACAGTGATAATGCTGCCGTCTTCAAGAACTGCCGAATCGCAGAACCACGGATAGTTTGTGCTGAAGAGGTCACTGTCTGAAATCTCTTCAATAAATGTACCGTTATTATCCCAGAGGAGAACGTCTCTCATATTGCCGTCAAAAGCGATGTAGCCGTTTGCAGTTTGAGTAACAAAAGTAACGCTGCCGAGTCCTTCGCCTTCGGCATCGCAGAGAGTTTTCTGAAGAACACCGTCTTTGTTGTAAATAAATACCTTGTGTCCGCTGTCGTCTGCTGCGTTTGCGCAGACGTAAATATTGTTTTCGTCAACGCACAGGTGCATTATTGTACCGGCTTCTTTGAATTTTACGGGAGTTGAAGAGTATGTACTGCCGTTGAAGGTAACGATTGCGCATTCGTTGGAAGTGAAGAAATTCACACCCCAAGCACCTGAAGGATGCATTGCGAGGTTGTCGATATCTTCATAGGTTGCAACCGTAGCACCGTCCTTGATGCAAAGAATATCATTCTTTGAGCCGCTGACCCAGAGTGTGCCGTCGGCTGTTGCTTCAACTCTGTCGTAATCGTCTTCGGGAAGCTCGATTTTGTTAACAAAGGCAAGAGTTGTACCGTCATAGTGACATTCG
>JAZNBM010000194.1:0-14077 GCA_045587045.1 Acutalibacteraceae bacterium
TGCCAACGCCCATATTGAAGGTGTTGAACATATCCCTTTCGGGGATGTTGCCTGTTTTTGCGATAAGGTCAAAGATGGGAAGAATGCGAAGAGCAGACTTGTCAATCTTTGCACCGAAGACGTCGGGAAGGCTTCTCGGAATATTTTCATAGAAGCCGCCGCCTGTGATGTGAGAAACAGCCTTAACCGTTACTTCTTCAAAAAGAGCGGTCATCGGCTTAACATAAATCTTTGTGGGTGTGAGCAGAGTTTCGCCGACGGATTTGCCGCCAAGCTCTGCAACGGGAGTTTTGATATCAGCATTTTCAACGTCGAACACCTTGCGGACAAGTGAGAAACCGTTCGAATGAACGCCGCTTGAGGGAAGAGCGATAACAACGTCGCCTGCCTTGATTTTGGTGTTATCAAGAACCTTATCCTTATCAACAACACCTACGCAGAAGCCTGCAAGGTCATATTCGTCAACGGGATAAAAGCCGGGCATTTCAGCTGTTTCGCCGCCGATGAGAGCTGCATTTGACTGAACGCAGCCTTCGGCAATGCCCGAAACGATTTCCGCAATTCTTTCGGGAACGTTTTTGCCGCAAGCAATATAGTCAAGGAAAAGCAGAGGCTTTGCACCGCAGCAGATAATATCATTTGCGCACATAGCAACACAGTCAATTCCGACTGTATCATGCTTATCCATAATAAAAGCAAGCTTTAACTTTGTGCCTACGCCGTCTGTGCCGCTTACGAGTACGGGCTTTGAGATGCCTGTAAGGTCAAGCTCAAAAAGACCGCCGAAGCCGCCGATATCGGACATAGCACCTGCTGTGAGAGTTCTCTTGATGTGAGTTTTCATAAGTTCAACAGCTTTGTAGCCGGCTGTAATATCAACGCCTGCTGCTGCGTAGCTTTCGCTGAAGCTTTTTTCCATGATTTATTCCTCCTGTGATGATTCACATTATTTATTTGTTTATTCTTTGCCTGTCCAGCAATATGTGCATACACAATCTTCAGGCAAACCGATTGCTTCAATGAGGCCGCTGATGCTCTGATAGCCGAGAGAAGCAAACTTGAATTTTTCGCAGATTGTTGCAAGCAGCTTTTTACCTCTTTCGGTTGAAGCGTCTGCATATTCATCAATATGCTTGTCACCCTCCGGACCTTCAAGCTCGTGAATGATTCTTCTGGCTATAAGATCGTCATCAGATGTATTTCTTGAGAAATTAAGATATTTGCAGCCGTACATAATAGGCGGACAAGCCGAACGCATATGAACAGCCTTTGCGCCGTTGCTGTAAAGAAAATCAACCGTTCCCTGAAGCTGTGTGCCTCTTACAATGCTGTCATCAACCAACAGCATACTCTTGCCTTGGATGTTATCGTGAACGGGAACAAGCTTCATCTTTGCAACCTTGTTGCGTTCAAGCTGATTGGTGGGCATAAAGCTTCTGGGCCAAGTGGGAGTATATTTAACAAACGGTCTTGCATAATTTATATGACTGCCGTTTGAATAGCCGAGTGCGTGAGCAACGCCAGAATCCGGAACACCGCTGACAAGGTCAATGCCTTCGGGGCGCGTTGCCGCTTCATCCCTTGCCATGATTTCGCCGTTTCGGTTACGCATGACCTCAACATTAACACCTTCATAGGTTGAATTGGGGTAGCCGTAATATGTCCAGAGAAAAGCGCATATGCGCATTTTTTTGTGGGGTTTGGAAAGCGTTTCAATTTTCTCGGGAGTAAGACTTATGATTTCGCCGGGACCAAGCTCCTTTGTGAACTTATAGCCCAGCTTTTCAAAAGCGAACGATTCAAACGATACGCTGTGACCGTTTTCGTCTTTACCGATGATTACGGGCAAACGACCGAATTTATCTCTTGCGGCAAGTAATGAACCGTCCTCTTTGAGAATAAGAACCGAAAGCGAGCCTTCGACCTTATCCTGCGCAAACTTGATGCCCTCAACAAAATCGCTCTTCTGGTTGATAAGTGCGGCAACAAGCTCTGTGGCGTTGATTTTGCCCGAGGTCATTGCATTGAAGTGACCGCCGCTGAACGAAAGAAACTGCTGAACAAGTTCATCAGCATTGTTGATGCAACCGATGGTTGAGATTGCATAAACACCCAGACTGGAACGAATGATGAGCGGCTGAGGGTCGCTGTCACTGATGCAGCCAATGCAGGCGTGGCCGTGCATTTCATCAACTATGCCTGCAAACTTTGTGCGGAACGGTGCGTTCTCAATGTTATGAATATCTCTCTGAAAGCCCTTGCTTTCATCAACCGCAGCCATACCGCCGCGGCGTGTGCCGAGATGTGAATGGTAATCGACACCGAAAAATACGTCCAGAACAACGTCACGCTTTGACGTTGCGCCGAAAAAACCTCCCATAGGGGTACCTCCCGAAAAATTAGTTATTGAACTGATCTTCTATTCTCTTGTTTGCGGCAAGAACCTTTTCGGTTGCGGCTGCTCTTGCATCGGCAAGCTTCTTTGCAAGCTCTGCATCTGAAACCGCAAGGATTTGTATAGCTAACAAAGCGGCATTGACCGCTCCGTCAATGGCAACCGTTGCAACGGGAATGCCTGCAGGCATCTGCACGGTTGAAAGAAGAGCGTCAAGACCATCGAGAGTTGATGCTTTAACGGGTATGCCTATAACAGGCAGGGTTGTGTTTGCGGCAACCGCACCGGCAAGGTGAGCAGCTTTGCCTGCAGCGGCGATGATTGCGCCAAAGCCGTTATCGATTGCGTTCTGCGAAAAAGCCTTTGACTGCTCGGGTGTTCTGTGAGCGGAATAAACATGAACCTCATAAGGCACACCGTATTCTTTGAGTGTAGCAATAGCTTTTTCAACAACAGGCAGATCACTGTCACTGCCCATGATGATTCCGACTTTTTTCATAAAATCTTCCTCCTTGAGATTATATAAAGATATATACACTTACTTATTAGAAACTAACCTTGAATATTATACTATATAATATATTTTTATTGCAATACTTTTGACCGTAAAATTTGCAAGAATTTTGTCTTTTTATTTTGTCATTTACACCAAAACAATGTATAATTCCGCGATGCTATTGACATCGCTCTTGTTTTTATGATAGAATTACGAAAATCATAAAAATGTATTGTTCGGGTACAGGCTTGTATCCGATTTTTTTGCGCTGAAAGAGAGAATGAATTATGACACTCACCGAATTACTCATCGTTGCCGTCGGTCTGTCTATGGACGCATTCGCAGTGGCAATTTGCAAGGGTCTTGCCGTAAAAAAAGCCGGTATAAAAGAGATGGCTGTTGCAGGTCTGTGGTTTGGCGGATTTCAGGGCCTTATGCCGCTCATCGGCTATCTACTCGGCTCCGCTTTTTCAAGCTATATCACCAAAATCGACCACTGGGTTGCCTTTGTTTTGCTTGGCATAATCGGCATCAATATGATAAAAGAATCTTTTGAAAAAGACGAAGAAAAATCCTGTGGCTCAATGGCTTTCAAGGAGATGCTTACCATGGCAATCGCCACCAGCATTGACGCCCTCGCCGTTGGCATAACCTTTGCTCTTCTTCCTGAAGTCAACATCGGCGCCGCCGTAGGTTTCATCGGCGCAATCACCTTTGTTTTATCTGCAATCGGCATAAAAATCGGCAATATTTTCGGTGCCAAATTCAAATCAAAAGCCGAGTTTTCAGGCGGTGTAATTCTTATCCTTATGGGTCTTAAGATTCTGCTTGAACACCTGGGAATCCTCAAATTTTGATTGATTTTCGACGATTATTATGCTATAATCGTAATATACTTGTGAAAGGCGGTGAATCCCGTGCCGAGAAAAGATTCAAAAAACACAAGAATGAAAATCATCAACGCCGCTTGGGAATTATTCTATGAAAACGGCTACGAAAGCACCACAATCGAAGACATTGTTGAGCGTTCAGAAACGTCAAAAGGCACGTTCTACCATCATTTCAACGGCAAAGATGCACTGCTTTCAACTCTTTCATATCTTTTTGATGATAAATATGAATCGCTTGAAAATGAAATTGATCTGAACGGAGATGCCTATCAGACCCTTCTTATGCTCAACCGTGAGCTGTTTTTTATGATTGAAAACAGAATCTCGCTTGACTTGCTTGCAAGAATGTATTCAACCCAGCTTGTAACAACAGGCGACAAGCATCTGCTTGACAACAACAGAACATATTTTAAACTTCTGCGCAAGGTTATTATCCACGGTCAGCAGAACGGTCAGCTTCGCTCTGACGTTTCAACCAACGAAATTCTTAAAGCCTACGCACTTTTCGAAAGAGCCCTGCTCTATGATTGGTGCATCTGCAACGGTAACTATTCGCTGTGCAATTATTCGCAGTTTCTTCTGCCGATGTTTCTCAACGGATTCAAAGCAGAAAAATAGTTCAAAGTCTTTTTTGTATGAAATTTTAAGTTCAATGTTCGGTATTGTAAAAACGCCTTGATAACCAAGGCGTTTTTTATTTTTGTTTCAAAATAGTATTAACTTAATTCTATAACCCAGTCGGTATTGCATATATTCCTATTATTTGTTATTATATCCCTACTTTTGAAATATTTTAGGAGGAAATAATATGACTACACAACTTGCGGCATTTATATGCTATTTCGTTGTAGTTCTCGGCATCGGTCTCTTCTTCTTTTTCAAATCGAAGGGTTCCGGCGAAAAGGACTACTTCCTCGGCGGACGCGCAATGGGTCCATGGGTCACCGCACTGAGTGCTCAGGCATCGGATATGAGCGGTTGGCTCCTTATGGGTTTCCCCGGCAGCATCCTTGCTTTCGGTATGGGTCAGGTCTGGATCGGCATCGGTCTTGCTCTCGGCACCATCGCAAACTGGATTTTTGTTGCACGCAGACTTCGCAAATTCTCCGTTGCAGCAAACGATTCAATCACTGTACCCCAGTATCTTTCAAATCGTTTTCTCACTCAGAGTCCTGCTCTGCAAATAATCTGTGCAGTGGTTTTCCTTGTTTTCTTTACGGTTTACGTTGCATCAAGCTTCGTTGCAGGTCAGACAGTTTTTGTTCAGGTTGTTCCTCAGCTTGAAGATAAGCCCGAAGTTGCTCTCCTTATTTTTGCAGCTATCATTATTGTTTATACTTTTCTCGGCGGCTTCAGGGCTGTTTGCTGGACAGACTTCTTCCAGGGTCTTATGATGCTCGTTGCTCTTCTCGCAGTTCCGCTTATCCTTCTCGGTGCACAGGAGCTTGATCTCAGCATTTTCAGCGCAGAAACAGCGGGTGATTTTGACCTCAATCCCTTCAAGGCAGACATCAAAGATATTCTTTCAGGCCTTGCATGGGGTCTCGGCTACTTCGGTATGCCCCACATCATCGTAAGATTTATGTCGGCAAAGAGTGCAAAAACCCTCAAAAAATCTGCAACAATCGGTATCGTTTGGGTTGTTCTTACCCTCGGCGCTGCCATTGCAATGGCAATCCTCGGTCACGCATATCCCGCAACCGCAGAGCTTGTTGCTGACGGTAATCAGAAGCTCATCTTTGTTGTTCTTGCCCAGAAGCTTTTCCCGCCCTTCATTGCAGGTCTTCTTCTTTCGGCTATCGTTGCAGCCGCAATGAGTACCGCAGACTCGCAGCTTCTCGTTGCATCATCATCCTTCACAAGCGATATCTATAAGCCTATCTTCCGCAAGAAGGCTTCTGATAAAGAAATCCTCTGGGTCGGCAGAATTATTGTTCTTATCATTGCTGTTATCGCATATTTCATCGCAAGCAGCAAGAGCGAAGGCGCACAGACCATCATGACACTCGTTGAAAGCGCATGGGGCGGCTTCGGCGCATCGTTCGGCCCCGTAATCATCCTTTCACTTTTCTGGAAGAGATTTACATACAAAGGCGCAATCGCAGGCGTTGTTTGCGGTGCTCTCACAGATATTCTCTGGCTTGTATTCCTTTCCGGCTCCTCCTCTCCCATCATCGAAAGCTTCCCCAACCTTGTAAATGATACAGGCATCTATGAGCTTCTTCCCGGCTTCATCGTCGGTGCAGTTTCGGCAGTTGTTGTTTCACTCATCGACAAGAAGCCCTCAGAGGAAGTCGAGGCCCTCTTCGATAAGGCTGTAAGCAGCGAAATCGAATAATTAATTTATATTGATCAATTCCCGGTGTTCAGTTGAACATCGGGAATTTTTTATAACAAAAAGCAGCCTGCCGAAGCAAGCTGCCCTCTGGAGCTGATAGTCGGACTCGAACCGACGACCTGCGCATTACGAATGCGCTGCTCTACCAACTGAGCCATATCAGCAAATATTATATTAATTAAAGTACGCAAAACATTATATGATATAAGGCGAAAATTTGCAAGATATTTTTTAAAAAAATTAAAAATAATTGCCGTTGGTAACAATTTAGCCATAAAAGCTTTACAAATCCGATAATATAATTTATTAAACAATACTTGATTTTATTCGACCAATCCGTTATTCTATATATTGTGAGCTACGCTCAATTCAACTGAAAGCCTTACATACGGCTTTACACGGAGGAAACATTTTATGATTAAAAAAGCCATTGCACTTTTCTCTGCTTTCGCAACAGTTTTTGCTTTTGCCGCTTGCGGAAAGCTTGAAGGAGAAGAAGTTACCACCAAACAAGTCCCCACCAATCTTTATGTTGAAGATAAAAACGGTGTGACCGTGCCTGTTGTTACAAAGGTTGACGGCGACAAGGTTATTTACGAATATACCGATTCGGAAGGCAACAAAGTAACTGTCAATAATCCCGACGATATTATAAGCGTTACAAAGTATTCTGCCGAACAGCTTGAACAGCTCGAGCAGTTTGAAGAGCTTTCAAAGCAGTTTGAGGAAAACCCCGAAGACTTTGTTGAAGAAGAAGTTGACTTTATTCTCAGCGAAGGTCTTGTCCCCGAAGACAAGCTCGTAAAAATAGACGTTGAGCTTGGCGAAGACGGCAAGCCTGTTCGCACCGAGGCTAAAAAGTATGAAGAAACCTTCACAAAGGACACCTTCACTTTCAGAATAAACGCCACATCTTACATTGACGGTGTCAAGACCAACACACCTATGTCCTGCTACAGAAGCGGCAAAAATATGCTTCTTGAAGTTGTAGGTCCTTTTGATTCAGGCACCACAATGAAGGGCAGTATCCTTTTCAAAGACGGCAAATGCTATATGATTATGCCTTCAATGAAGATGTATTATCAGCTTCCCGATGAAATGGCTAAAGATATGTTCAACACCGATATGTTTGACCAGGCATTTGAAAATGCAGAGGTCGAAGATAAGGGCAACTACATTGCATCATATTCCGTAAAGCTTAACGGTAAAAATTATGAATGCGACGTTTACGAAACCGAAGAAGGCGTTATAAACAAGGTTTATTTTGATTCGAACGGCACAATCGCCAGAACAGAAATCATCCACGGCGAAGATAACACAATCTGGGAAATCCTTGAAATTTCAGATAAGTGCGATAACTCCGTCTTTAAAATTCCCGACGGTCTTCTCAACGTAACAGCTTTCATCGAGAATAAATAATTATGAAAAATAAATGTGCTTTAATTACAGGCGCTTCAGGCGGAATCGGCAGAGCAATTGCCCTTCGCCTTGCGGCAGACGGCTTTGATATCGCCGCCTGCTACCATTCCGACAGCGAGGGTGCCGTAAAGCTCGGCAATGAGCTCGAAAAGCTTGGTGTTAAATTCAGACTTTACCAAGCAGACGTTGCCGATTATAAACAGGTCGAAAACATTTTTGCAGACGCCGCCGATTATTTCGGGGGCGTTTCTGTGCTTGTCAACAATGCAGGTATGGCTCAGCAAAAGCTTTTCACCGATATCAGCGAAAGTGAGTTTGACCGCATATGCGCCGTCAATTTTAAAAGCGTTTATAACTGCAGCAAATTCGCTGTTCCTCATATGGTTAATCAAAAAGAAGGCAAAATCATCAATATTTCGTCGATGTGGGGCGTTTGCGGCGCTTCGTGCGAAACGGTTTATTCCGCTACCAAAGCGGCAGTTATAGGACTCACAAAGGCTCTTGCTAAAGAACTTGCACCCAGCAACATTCAGGTCAACTGTGTTGCCCCGGGCGCCATTGACACCAAAATGAACTCCAACCTTACCGCAGAGGATAAGGCTGCTTTTTCCGATGAAATCCCTATGGGCAGATTCGGCACTCCTGAAGAAATTGCCGGTGTTGTTTCTTTTCTTGCAGGCAAAGATTCGGCTTACGTCACCGCTCAGGTTATAACCGCAGACGGCGGTCTTATATAAAAACAGTCCTACAATCGGCATTATGCCCGAAATCTGCCCCATCTTTTTAGTCATTCTTTACTATTGATTTAAAATCTTTATTGTGTTAAAATTTAATATACTGTAAAATCTCTAATATTGGAGGAGAGCATATGGCAAAATGTCCTAAATGCGGTCGCAAACTTACATTATTGGATTGGCGCCCCAACTGTCCCGGTTGCGGTGTAAACCTTGTTTATTACGGTCTCGAAGAAAAACTTCTTGACGAAGCTGATGCAGCAGAGGCAGAGCACGCCAAACTCCAGAAAAGAATAGACAGACTCAAGGCTTCGTTTGTAGGTTCGGCACTTACAATAGTAAGAATTGTTCTTTCACTTCTTCCCATTGTTGCACTTCTGATACCTCTTTGCGAAGTCAAATTCACAAACATTCCCTTCAAAGGTGAAATCGGTGCATCGGTAAACCTTATTACTCTTATCGATGTTTTCTCAAACCTTGACTTTGACGGTCTGTTTGCTATGATTGGCAGCAGCACACCCGAGCTCAGCTCAGCGTTCATCGGCTTTGCAGGCGCACTTCTTTGCCTTGCTCTTTCACTTGTGTTTGTGCTTGTTAGTCTCATTGCCCTCACAGCTGCTTGCGGACGTCTCGGCAACATCAGAAACATAATCCTCAACACTATTCCGATTCTCCTTTCCGTTGCATCAATCTTCTTTTTCTCAAACTTTGCATCGAATGCCGAAACCATGTTCAACGGCATCTATGCAACAGGCAAAATCAGTGCAGGAATCTTTGTTTATATCGCAGCTCTCGTTGCACTTCTTGTTCTTAACATCGTTATCACCATCAAAGGCACTCCTGTCAAGTATAAGCAGTGCTATGTTGGCGGTCTTCCCTCAGAAGAATACTTTGAGCTTGTTAAAAGCGGTGCAACCAAAGAAGAAATACGTGAAAAGATGAACGTTGCTCTTGACGCTATCGAAGCAAAGAAAGCCGAAGAAGAAGCAGCTAAAGTCTAAGAAGAAACTGTTAAACAATAAAATCATACAATAAATATCCGGGAGGTCTTCTTTTGAAGCCCTCCCGTTTATTGCGAAAAATTCCAAAAAGGTTGTGTTTAAATGACATTCATCAATCAGATTATCTCCGGCATTCTCATTCCCGTTTTTATGTGTCCCGTTCTCCCCTTCATTCACGTTGCAAAAATTTTCAATCAACCCAAAGAACTGACTTCGCTCAGTGCAAACAATATAGGCACACCCGATGACCCCATTTATCTCACGGCTCACAGAGGTATCACCGCTGTTGCTCCCGAAAACTCACTGCCCGCTTATGAAAAATCCGTTGAACTCGGTTTCTATTCGGCCGAATGTGATATCCGCCTTACCAAAGACGGTCACTGGGTTTTGCTCCATAACGATGACGTCAACGGACGTTTCTGCCAGCTTGGCAGGGTTGAAGATATGACTCTTGAGGAAGTAAGAAAGCTCCGCTTCAAAAACGGCTCAAATTTCTGGGCTTATAAAGATCTAGGTATGCCCACACTCGAGGAATACCTTGATGTTTTTGTCGGCTCAAAAACAAGACCTCAGATTGAAATCAAATCCGAAAACTACGATATGCTTCACACAATCCTTGAAGCAGTTGAAGCAAAGGGTCTCACAGAGCAATCAATCATCATCTCGTTTGACCTTGAACAGCTTAAAGCAATCAGAGCACTCAATAAGGATATTGAGCTGTGGTATCTCGTCGACGGCATTAACGAAAAAAATATTGCCGAAGCAAAAGCGCTTGGCAACACCTGGCTTTCCCCAAATCTTGCCGCAAACGATAAGGCAAGCATTCAGCTTGCGATTGACAACGGCGTAGGCGTTTCATTCTGGACAGTAAATACCATCGAGGATGCGAAGATGCTCTATGATATGGGCGTTCGTTATATGGAAACAGATACACTCTGCTATTAACTGTTACACATCGAATTTAACACGAAAAGCGAAAGAACCCGCAGCAGCCACTGCGGGTTCTTATTATTTGTATTTATTTTGTTTCTCGTTCCGTAGAGCAGTCCGTTACTGTTGGAATCTGCTCAAGAATGCCTTTGTTCTCTCGTTCTTCGGATTAACAATTACCTCTTCAGGTGTACCGTATTCAGCAATAACACCGCCATCCATAAAAATAACCTTATCCGAAACGTCCCTTGCGAACGCCATCTCGTGGGTAACAATAACCATTGTCATATTGTATGAGGCAAGGTTCTTGATAACCTTAAGGATCTCGCCCGTAAGTTCGGGATCGAGAGCTGACGTGGGCTCATCA
This sequence comes from Acutalibacteraceae bacterium, assembly GCA_045587045.1. GTDB lineage: Bacteria > Bacillota > Clostridia > Oscillospirales > Acutalibacteraceae > CAG-177. Next base: position 10,571 of record JAZNBM010000194.1, read on the forward strand.
AAAAAGAGTATATCGGGCTCCATAGCAAGGGCTCTGGCAATAGCAACACGCTGCTGCTGACCGCCCGAAAGCTCACACGGATATGCATCACGTTTTTCTTCCAGACCGACTTTACGAAGAAGTTCCATACCCTTTGCTTCGATTTCTGCAAGGACCTGCTTCTTGTTTGCTTTATAGTCCTTGCTGTTCTTCGCCTGAAGCTTAACCGCAAGAGTTACGTTATCAATAACACTGTATTGCGGAAAAAGATTGAAGGACTGGAAAACAAGTCCGACAGCAAGACGGTTTCTGCGGATTTCTTCTTTTGTAAATTTATGCTTATTTTCGCTGTCAAAAACAACGTTGCCGTTAACAATAACTTCGCCTTCGTCAGCGGTTTCCAGAGAGGTTATGCAACGCAGAAGCGTTGTTTTGCCGCTGCCTGACGAGCCGATTATTGAAAGCACATTGCCCTCTTCAAGCGAAAAACTTATGCCGTTGAGAACAAGGTTTTTGCCAAAGCTTTTGTGCAAATTCTTAACTTCTAATATTGCCATACTTAACTCCTGAAATAGCTCAACTTCTTTTCGACCTTACCGAGAACTATGGTAAGGATGCCTACAAACACAAGATAGAACACGCCCGAGAAGAACAGGGGCCATATCAAAGCCTTTGTTGCGGCAAGTTCGTTTGCATTCTTGACGATTTCGCAAACCATAATGCAGTTTGCAAGAGCAGTATCTTTGATAAGAGTAATAATCTCGTTTGACATAGGCGGAACGATGCGCTGAATAACCTGCTTAAGAATGACCTTTAAGAACACCTGTGATTTGGTCATGCCAAGAACGTAGCCGGCTTCGTACTGCCCCTTTGAAATACTTTCAATGCCGCCTCTGTATATTTCAGAGAAATAACAAGCATAGTTAATGGTGAAAGCAATCAGAACAGCAACTATTCTGCCTGCATCCGTAATACCGTACGTCATAAACACATCGCGATCAATCTGGCCGAATATCTGCTGGTCAAAAATAAGGCCGGGTACGTAGTAGATAATAAATATCTGAAGCATCAGCGGTATTCCGCGTACAATCCACACAAAAATCTTTGCAACTGATTTGACTATTCTGAACCTGCTCATTGAGCAAAAGGCTATAGGCAAACCAAGCGGTGCGCCGCAAAGCAGCGTCACCGCAAAGATAAGCAATGAAATTTTAAAGCCGTCGAACAAAAAAGCCGTGACTTCTAAAAATGACATATTAAAACTCCAATTAGACTAAGGTTTTCAGATTATTTCTGGTCTGAGAAATCTGTGATAGCTGTTGTTGCTACACCGTATTTATCAGCAATCTTTGCAATTGTGCCGTCAGCGCCAAGCTTTTCGAGCTGTTCGTTTACCTGAGCTGTGAGGGGGCTGCCCTTCTTAAAGCCGATTGCATAGTATTCAACGTCGCTTGAAAGTGACTCAACGATCATAAGGTTTGCAAAGTTACCCTTGCCAACGTAGCTCTTTGCAAGCTGAGCATCAACAGCTGCAAAATCCTGTGTGCCTGCATTAACTTCCTTGATGCAGTCCATCTGTGCGGGAACACCCTTAACCAGAGCAACACCTTCAAAGCCTTTGGCATATGTTTCACCTGCTGAGCCGCTTTCTGCAGCACCAAACTTACCGCTGAGGTCTGCAGCCGAAGCAATGCCTGAATCCTTCTTAACAACGATTACCTGACGGTTTTCCATGTAGTTGTATGAGAAGTCAACCTTTTCTGCACGGGCGATGCCGTCATCATCATCTTTAACGTTGCAGGTAAAGCCGTTCCAGATGCAGTCGATTGTACCGGAATTGAGGTCTGTGTATTTGTTTTCCCACTTGATTTCCTTGAACATAACTTCATAACCGAGGTTGCCGAAAACAGCCTTTGCAAGCTCTGTGTCAAAACCTACAAGCACACCGTTTTCAGTGTAGTTCATGGGAGCGTAATCTGTGTAACCAACAACGATAACTTTCTGTTCTTCCTTCTTGTCGTCTTCATTCTTTGCTCCGCCGCAAGCGCCGAGAACAAAAATCATTGAAAGAGCGAGGAGAAGTGCAAGTATTCTTTTCATATTTTTTACTCCTTTTCAGCTGATAAACAGCTATTATTGTGTTAATACATTATCATATTAAAGCAAAAAAGTCAACCAAAAACAGGCTTTTCGTCATTTTTATGCATAATAAGCAAAATAAGCTCATGTTTTTGCTCATTCAGCCTATAAAATACAGATTGACAACCGAAACAAAATCTGCTAAAATAGCAGAGCCGTTAAAATGAATACGGAGAGTTGTCCGAGTGGTCGAAGGTGCAGCACTCGAAGTGCTGTGTGGGGAAACTCACCTAGGGTTCGAATCCCTAACTCTCCGCCAGAAAAGATACCGCAGTTGATACAATAGTACCAACTGCGGTATTGTTATTGCGAAGCAACAAAGTTCCCGAACGCAATGCGTGAGGGGTTCTTATTCAGCTATCTCAAAGCCTTACATATCAATAGTTTCAAAAATAAAGCGTTGCATTCGTGGTATATTCCGCCCACCGTGCAACGCTTTTTTGTGTTGTTTTCTGCGGTTGTTTCCGAAACCCTATACAACCATCGTTATACAATACATAACCGTTGATTTATATAATTTTCGTTATAACATCTACCCCGTACACCACACCGAGCAATGAACCGCAATCCCAACTGATGTGGATAGTACCCATATCGTCAACGTGTTTGACCGTTCATTTGTCGCCTGTAGTGAGACTTGTGTACGGGTCGTCCATATGCACAAGCTCGACTCTTGTTCCTGTCGGATACTTCTCACGCAGCATGGTGATTGCTTCTTTTGATATTGTTTTCATTTTCTCACCATCCTGATTGCTTTTGAAACAGTCCTCTCGTTTGTTGTTAAATCGATGTAGGTTTCCTTTGCATCCGTTATTCCTGCCATTGTAAAGCCGTACTTATCGAATGCTGCAAGAATTGTGATGAGTCCGCTGAAATTGCTTGAAATTGAAAACTCGTTGATTTTGTAATAATTCAGGTTTTCTACAATACCTTCTATTTCACGCTCCCAAATAATATCGTAAAAGTTTATCAGGTCATTTCCTGCTTCAAGGCTGTGTTTGTATGCCCAAAATAACCTTATATTGATGTTTTCTTCAGTTGATTTTTCTCTTTCTGCAATCACTTTTTCAATTGCCGGAATTGGTGTTTTCATAGTAACATCTCCCTTGTTTTTAGTAGTGACATATTAACTCTGAAAACGCATATTATCCAGTTATTTATGAACATAATTCGCACAAAGATATAAACATCAAGCCGTCCGATGCTCGGACGGCTCTTTTTGTTCGGTCAGATTAAAACAGTTGTGTGGGGAGTTTCAGCTTTTCTTTCGGCGGGAATTGTTTGTCGAATTCTTCGGCTTGAGCCTCATCAACAAAATATCCTTTCGGCGGAGTATATTCACCGCTGATGCCGTCAAGATAACCGTTTTTCAGTTCCTTGCACAGAAAG
>JAZNBM010000195.1:0-2317 GCA_045587045.1 Acutalibacteraceae bacterium
TCCCGCGTCAGTCCTGCTACACTAAAAAAGAACCTGGCGTTGATTAACGCCAGGCCCAAGAAAGTTTTAAATTACCAAAAACCGCTGGATTTATTTGATGATTATATCAAAAAGTGTTGCACTTAGTTTGACAAATCATCATGCTTATTTATCAGAATCCGCCGCCAAGCTTTATTTCATAAAAGATTGCGGCATCGGCTGTTTTGATATTTACACTGCCGAGTTTATTGCCTATTTTAAGGTTTTCAATGTCAACGTTTGCAGTGTAGCTCCAGGTACCCTTTTCTATGTAACCGTCACTGTTTATCTTAACCTTAACAGTGGGCTCACTGTAACGGATTTTGATTTTTGCGTTTTCAAAATCGATGTCAAAGTTCGGGAATTCTGCAGCCGCCGTTGAAACGTTACCCAGAACACAGATTGCGTGACCCACGGTGCCGTCATACATACTGCCGTAAGTGCCGTCTGTCTGCTCTTTCATTCTCATTTCAATAACGGTATAGTCGCCGCTCTTATATGCCTTTATCGACTCTGCATCGCTTACGGCAAGGTTATTGAATCCGCCTGTAATGCCGTCAACGGTTGTTGAGTTTTTGGCGAGTACGTTTGCAATTGCATCTTCGGCAACCTTCAAAAGACCGCCCACAAGACCCTTGCCCTCGTTTACAACCATCTTTTTCATATTCATTGTCTGAACCGATTTAACGTTGGGGTGTGTCTTGATTGCACTGCTCTTATAAAATGCAATGATTTCTTCCTCTGTCCACTGTGACGGGTCAGCGTCAAGTGCCTCGGGCTCTGTGATGGCTTCCGTGTGAACTTCGGTAACAATAACAGCTTCGCCGCCCTGCTCGGTAACAACCTCACCTGCAACGTCTGTGAGAACTTCGCTCACAACAACCTCCTGAACGTTCACGTCACCTCTTGATTCCTGCGTGACAGCCGTTTCATTTTTGCTCTTTTTGCTGCACGCAACAAATACAAACGCAAGCGTGAAAACAAGCAAAACAGATATTATTTTTTTCATAAAAGTCCCCCCGATAATATTATAATATCAATCAAAATCTTACAACATTCCTGTAAAAGTGTCAATGTTTTTCAAGAAGATAAGTTGTAAACAATTTTAAAACACAAAAATCCCTGCTCTCACAATAAGAGCAGGGGACTTTCTTTTTTGTAAAATTTGCCGTAGATTTAAACCGCGGCAACTTATTATTTCATTGCTTCTTCGATAGCAACTGCGCAAGCAACGGTCATACCAACCATGGGGTTGTTACCTGCACCGATGAGACCCATCATTTCAACGTGAGCGGGAACTGATGATGAACCTGCAAACTGAGCATCAGAGTGCATTCTGCCCATTGTGTCAGTCATACCGTAGGAAGCGGGACCTGCTGCCATATTGTCGGGGTGGAGTGTACGGCCTGTGCCGCCGCCCGATGCAACTGAGAAATAGTTTACGCCGTTTTCAACACACCACTTTTTGTATGTGCCTGCAACGGGGTGCTGGAATCTTGTGGGGTTGGTTGAGTTACCTGTGATGGAAACACCAACGTTTTCAAGCTTCATTATAGCAACGCCTTCGGGAACGTTGTCAGCGCCGTAGCACTTAACGTCTGCTCTGGGGCCGTTTGAATATGCCTTTTCTTCAACAACCTTAACGGTTTCTGAATAGGGGTCAAACTCTGTCTTGCAATATGTGAAGCCGTTGATTCTTGAGATGATCATAGCGGCATCCTTGCCAAGACCGTTGAGGATAACGCGAAGGGGATTTGTGCGAACCTTGTTTGCGTTAAGAGCAATTTTGATTGCACCTTCAGCAGCAGCAAATGATTCGTGACCTGCAAGGAAGCAGAAGCATTCTGTTTCGTCTGAAAGAAGCATCTTGCCAAGGTTACCGTGGCCAAGACCAACCTGTCTGTTATCAGCAACTGAACCGGGGATGCAGAATGCCTGAAGACCGATACCGATAGCAGCAGCAGCGTCAGCAGCCTTAACGCAACCCTTCTTGATTGCGATAGCACAACCTACTGTGTAAGCCCAAACAGCGTTTTCAAAGCAGATGGGCTGAGTTTCTCTGACGATTTTGTCGCAGTCAACACCCTTAGCAAGAGTGATTTCTTTACATTCTTCAATTGAAGAAATGCCATATTCTGCAAGAACAGCATTGATTTTATCAACGCGTCTTTCGTAGCTTTCAAATAATGCCATTGTAATATCCTCCTCTTACTAATTATTCTTTTCTGGGGTCGATATACTTAGCGGCATCTGCAAATCTGCCGTAAGTGCCCATAGCCTTGTTGTATGCATCGTTGGG
>JAZNBM010000196.1:0-8043 GCA_045587045.1 Acutalibacteraceae bacterium
TTTGAAATCGGTCAGCACTTTATTTTTGAGGTGTACCACTGCATCGTTCTGCCCAACTCTCTGCTCGGGCAAAAAGACTATATGCAAAAGCACGGCATAAAAACCTCAAACAGCGAAATTGTACGTTTCCATTGCACCGCAGATGCTTATTATATCCCCGAAAAAATCAACATTATCACTGAAACAGCAACAATGCCCTGCGCCGATTGGCAAAAGAGCTCTCTCTTTGCCGCATTCACGCAGGCAATGCACGCCTGCGGACTTCTGCGTTGTTTCTCGGTTTATGCTTTCCACGAGCTTAAAATCGGCTACAGGCGCTTTTACGAGGGTCTGATGGATTATATTGAATCGGGAGCCGCCCCCTATACAAACAGCCTTTATCAGCACGTCAAGGCTTCGTTTGCAGAGCTTGCAAAGGGTATTAATCCCCGTTTCATCGCGCCCCACGTCGGCAACCTTGTGTGGGACCACTATGAATATATGTTCCTTTGCATCAGTGCAAACATTGATAAATTCCTTGATGAAATGATGCCTTATCTGCGCACCGTTATTGAGGATGAAAACATTCTTTCACAGCTTGCCGCTTACCAGAAAGCCACACTCCGCCGCCCCGACGAAGCAACTGCCGAGTGCGAAACGGAATATAACTTCAACGAATATTTCAAAAATATCTATATCAACAAATATTCCGCACCCGAAAAGGGCAGATTCAGAACGGTATTCACCGATTCAAACCCTGTCAGCGGTTGGGAAAATTTCGGCAAATACGTCGTATGGTACGGCAAAATGGGCAGTAAATCCTATAAAGACAACGTTAACGTTGAAAAACTGCAATAAAGAAAGCCTCCTGTTTCAGTAACAGGAGGCAATTTTTATTTGAGTATCTTTTCTTTTGGCATAAATCTTATGTGCAACGCCGTTTTGAGATAAAACGGAAGCTGGGCAAAGGAGTTGCTTGATTTGCCCTCGGTGCGTGAATGGCAGTCGGTCGGCAGCTCTTTTATTTTGCAGCCGAGACGGAGGGGCTTGAGCACCATTTCAATGAATATTGCAAAGTTTGTTTCTTCAAAATTTATTGATTTCAGAAGCTCTGCAGGTGCAATCTGAAATGGTATCGTGAAATCCGTCAGCTTGCTTTGATAAAGCACCGCAAGAAACTTTTGCGAGCAGTAATTGAGCGCTTTTTTAAATTTGTTGTATCCCTCGAATCTGCCGCCGTCAATCCATCTTGAAGCCGAAAAAATTGTGTCGGGTTCTTTTTTTGCGCCCTCAATCATCTGGGGAATCAGGTCAAGGTCAAGCGCCATATCGGAATCAACGGTTATCACGTGCGAACCTTTTACGGCATCAAAAGCTTCGGTCAGAAAGCCGAGCCTCGGTCTTTTCTGAACAAACGACCATATCTCTACGTCGGTCTGCATAGCTTCAAGCTCTTTTATGACCGCCACGCATTCGGGCGTTGCCCTGTCGGGATAGCCGATAATAATTTCAGTCAAATCGGAGTGGTCGCATTTTTCAAGAATATAATCCACGGTATGGCGCAACGAACTTGTTTCCGTTACGGCACCCGTTACGATTGATACACCTTTGAAATCTGTCATTTTAACACACTTTCCGATTTAAATATACTCGATTGTTGCGTTGGGGTTGAAGGTTACTCCGTTGCTGCCAAACCACACCGCTTCAAGTGCATAGTCTTTCCAGTTTGTGCGGTGCACCTCGTTGTTGACGCTGACACGGAGTCTGCGTTTCTGCGGCGGCTTACGTTTGCCTGCTATGGCATCCGTGAAATAAGTTACCCAGTCATACTCAAATTCAGATGAGTAATTGTTTCTGTATGGCAGCTTAAGAATTACTTTCTGGAATTCGATAAGTTCTTCAATAATATCGTCTTCAACGCCGAGATAACGCAAAGACGGTTTGATTTCCCAATAAAACTCGTCAAGGCGGTAAATCGTCGCAAGATGAGCTGCTTTTTTTGGCACCCAAGTTATATTGCCGAAAATCTGGTTGGAATAAAGCTCAATCGGCTTTTCTTCTGAAATTGCTTTGTAGTAATTATAAAGGAAATCATATGCAGGGCGCAAAACGGAATCTTCGTTTTTCTTTGCATAGCGGATTACCATATTATAAAATTCATCATACGGAATGCCCTTTTCATAATGCAAATAAACTGCAATACCCATCATAATTCCGTGGTGATGAAGCGATTCTTCCATGCAGGCAAAAATGTTGCAGGCAATCCAATCCTCTGTGCTGAGTGTGTTTGTGCCCGTAACGTAAACCGTTTTTTCTTTGACCTCGTCATCAATTTCGCTGTGGGCGGTAAGAGCCTCAATCGTAGCGGTTCTGATGCCGTGTTTTTTCATATATTCGGGCTGCGCCATCGGTGAGTTGGGCAGCAGCTCGCAGTTATAAGTGGTAATCAGCCTGTGCTGACCCGCTTCAAGAAGCTGACCTATGCCCTTGCAGAAGCTGTCATAGGTTTCGCCCGGCAGACCCGTTATGATTTCGGAATAAGTTGTGATTCCTGCCTCTCTGTAGAGCGTAAGCAGCTCACTGAATTTATCCATACTCATATTTTTTCTGCCGATATTTTCAAGCGTTGTGGGGTCAAGGCTCTGGAACGAGAGCGTTGCGCCCTCCTTGCTCAGACCGTATTTTTCAAGCTTACTGCTTATTTCAAAAACACGCTGCGGATTATTCATCGCATAGTTAATCCGCAATCTTTCGGGACAGCCTGTTTTTTCTCTTTTGTCGATAAGATAATCAACAATCTCCATATCTCTTTCTGCTGCGCCGAAATTTGAATCCGCACCCCAGATAAATTTAACCTTATGCTCGCTCATCCAGTCGATTTCAGCAAGAATTCTTTCAATGGGAAAGAACCTGATTTTTGAATTATTGCAGCCCCAGTCGCAATAAGCACAGCTTCTGGGACAGCCTCTTGACGTTTCAAGAATTGCATCAAGCTGCATATCGGGGTTTTCTTCAAAAATGCTGTCAAACCAGCCGTTAAGATAAGGCGACGGATAATCGAGCCTGCACAAAACCTCTGTGGGTGTTTTGTTGCACTCGGTTTCGCTCACACGGTATGAGACGTTGGATATTTTTGAAAAATCCTTTTCATCCTTGCAAAGCTCAAGCAGAAGAGCTTTAAAAGCCTCTTCGCCCTCGCCGTGAATAAGAAAGTCAATGAACGGGTATTTTTCAAGAAACGAATTATCGGGCGGAACGTTGTGGCCGCCAAAAATAATTACGCAATCGGGAAATGCCTTTTTTATTTTTTCCGCAAGAACAAGGTTATACTGCGTGTTCCAGATGTAGTTTGAAAAACCGATTACCGTAGGGTTTTCAAGGCTCCGCACTGCCTCGTCGGTTTTTTCTCTTGTGAAAATGAATCTTTTGAAGCAATATTCGCTTCTGATATTTTCGTCCTCAAACGCATAAGCCGCAAGAAGCCCGACGGCATACGGAAGATACGCCGCCCTGAAGCCTCTGCCAACATAAGTGTTGGAAGCTTGCACCAAATACAAATTCCTCATTTTTTTCCTCTTTTTTCTCTCAAAGCACAGACAAAATGCACCTTTTGTCTGTATATATTATATATATTAATAGCATTTTTCTAAAGAGGAATCAATAGCATTTGGGGATTTTGCACATTAAGAATTCCAATTGTACAATTTTACAGCATATATTCTATTGAAATATTTTCTCTTGCATTTGTGCAGATTGTTGCACTGCGTCTTTTACCGAACCAGATAATCTCCTGTGCATATTCTGCCCAATCTCTGATTTTCTTTTCAAGCTTGATTGTCAGCTTCGTGCCCACCTTTTTCAGCGGCTGGTATTCGTCATCATAAATGCCCTGAAAATAGTTGTAGAAATCATAGTCTGTTTCAATTTCAACCGTTTCGGTTTCGGGCAGACGCAGAATTGACTTCTGATATTTCAGCATTTCGTCAAAAACATCTTTTTCAATGCCAAGGCTTTCGATAAACGGCATAATATCCTGCCAGAAAACGTCTCTGTTATAAATCAGGTCAAGGAATATACCTTCTTCAAAATACCAGCCAACCTTGCTGAAAATATCTTTCTGATAGCACCAGTCGGAAACCTCTGTGTTTTCTGTTTTCCAGCGGATTTCCTCAAAAAGCTTATAGATATATTTGCTCTCATCGCTGAAGATATAATCGAGCAAACGATTATAGAAATCATAGTAACTTATATCAAGCTCGTGCCTTGCATAAAGAGCAAAGCAACGCAAAAGACCAAGGTGATGGAAGCTCTGAAGGCAAACGGAAAACATATTTGCCTTGACCCACATTTCCTTGCTCATATCCTTTGTTTCAACAACAACGTCATAGTATTCCTGCACGCCGTTGAAGTTTGCAGGGTAATGAATTCCGTGAAGCGGCTGACGCTCCCATCGGATTTTATATTTATCCACCATCTCTTTGCTTGCTATGGGTGCATTGCAATAGACCTGACAGGTATATACCGTCATTGAGTTATGCTGACCGTTTTCAAGCAAACGGCAAAGGCCATTGCAAAAGCTGTCATAGGTTTCACCCGGCATACCGAGAATAAGCTCAGTGTAGGTGGGGATTTTTTCTTCGGCATATTTTGCCGTCAGACCCGAATAATGCTCAAGTGTCAGATTTTTTCTGCCGATATTTTCAAGTGTCTGCGGGTCAAGGGACTGATAAGCAAGGGTAACGCCCTTGTCAATGGCGCTGTGGTTAAGGATTTTGCCGATTTCAAAAACGGTTTCGTCACTGTTTTTGGCGTAGCAGGGCTTGAAAACCTGCGGATAACCGTTTTTGCGGTTGACCTCAAGAATATATTCGGCAATTTCGATATCACGTTTTTCTATGCCGAAATTTGCATCAGCACAGTAGCAATAGGGTATTTTATGCGCTGAAATCCAGTCAATATCGCCCTTGATTCTTTCCATTGGAAAAAGTCTTATCTTCTTTGTGAAGCACCAGTCACAAAAAGCACAGCCGTAAGGGCAACCGCGGTTTGTTTCAAGCGTTGCGTGAAAGGTGATGTCGGGATAGCTTTCTGTAATCGGGTCAAATATCTTTGCCGTGTAGGGTGACGGATAATCGGATATATCGTAGATGCGTTTCTTTTCCGTTGTGACAAATTCTTCACCGCATCTGAAAGAGATATCGGGGATATCCTTGATTTCGCCCTTGCCGTCAAGAGCCTTGAGAAGCATTGCAAACGGCACTTCGCCTTCGGCGTGCATAAGCACGTCAATAAAGCCGTGTTTTTGGAGCAGAGAGGTATCGTCAGGCACGTTGTGACCGCCGAAAACTATAACGCAATCGGGATATTCTTCTTTTATCATCCGAGCGAGGCACAGATTGTATTCCATATTCCACACGTAGCACGAAAATCCCACAACTGCAGGATCTTTGATTTTTGCAAAATTTTCCTCCACTGTGTGGCGCACACAAAGAATATCGGCAAGCTCATAGCTGCTGCTGATTTCTTCGTCACTCCACGCATAGGCGGCAAGGCAACCTGCGGCATAGGGCAGGTATGCAATCGTTTTGCTGTAGGTCACGTTAATCTGTACCAGATAAACCTTTTTGCTGTCCATTTTAATTAATTACTCCGTTTCGATTTCGCTTGTCTTAAATGAGTTATATTGCCGTCTTTTCTGCTGAACCATGCAACAACCTTTGCAAATTCCGCCCACGAATCAAAGGGCTTTGCATCAACGGCAACAGTAACATTTTCGGCTTTCAGCTCCGCTTTTTCACCGCTGATGATTTTTTTGAAATAACCAAGAAAATCATAGCCGCAATCAAACTCAAATGCGCCTATGAAAGGCTGTTTTGTTATCCTGCGCTGAAAGTTCATAAGGTCTGCAAACACAGTCTCATCAATGCCGAAGCTTTTGATAAAAGCCTCCGCCTCGTTATAAAAATCCTCCGCCTCGTAACTCAGGCAAAGGAAAAGGTATTCTTCAAAAGTCCACACAACTCCGCCAAAACGCTCATCGCTGATGCAAAGTGTGCCTTTTTGAGCAAGCACCTCGTCAAGCTGTGCTTCAATACGATGAAGAGCTCTGCCTGCAACGGTTTCCGGGCGTACATAAAAGTAATCAACAAAAGAGCAGTAGAAGTTTTTATAACTGCTCAAGCCTTCGTTATAAAGATAAAGCGCAAAAAACTGAAGGATGCCCATATGGTGACAGCACTGAATAGCCGCCGAAATAATGTTCATCTTTTTCCAGTCATTTTCGCTCATTGAATAAGTTGAGGTAACGATTGAGGAATACTCCTGCACCTCGTCAATGTCATCAACGTCACGGTGAGGCTGGTTGAGAGGAATAGCGGTCTTTTTGATTTTGAATCTCTCGTTGTAATCAGGTCTGCCCATAATCGCACATGGAAGCCACTCGCAGTTATGCACGTAAATTGAATTGTGCTGACCGAGAATGAGCAGCTTGTCAAGCGAATCCACAAGACTTTGCAGAGTTTCGCCCGGCAAGCCGAGAATAAGCTCGGTGTAAGTTGCAATGCCCGCTTCGTTATATAAACCCATCAGCTCCGAGAAAAAGCTGAGGCTTATATTCTGTCTGCCGATATTTTTAAGTACCTCTTCAGTCATTGACTGAAAAGAGAGCGTGATGCCCTTACTCATACCGTTTTTTTCAAGCCTTGAGCCGATATCAAAAACTCTTTTACTGCTGTTTTTTTCGTATGACGTCTGAAGCTTGACCGGGTAACCCGTAAGCTTTTTATTCTCAATTATTTTCTCTGTGATTTCAAGGTCACGGTCAAACATTCCGAAGTTTGAATCCGCCATACCCAGACCGAAAATCTTGTGCTCGCTGAGCCAGTCAATCTCCGCATATATTCTTTCAATCGGAAATTTGCGAATTTTGGATTTCATGCTTGCCCAGTCGCAGTATGCGCAGGAATTGGGGCAACCTCTTGATGTTTCTATGAGTGCCATAAAAACGGTGTCGGGGTTTTCATCAAGTATATCGTCAAAATATCCCTCTGTGTAGGGTGAGGGAAAATCGCACTCGGTTGAAATCATTTCTGGATTTGTGAGAATTCCGTCTGCCGTGCGCATTGATATGCCCGGAATCGTTTCGGCATAGTCAAGACCGATAAGTGCACGCAGAAGTCTGCGGAATATAACTTCGCCCTCGCCGTGAAGCAGGTAATCAATATAAGGGCATTCCTCAAGCATACCTCCGCCGGGTGCCACGTGATGACCGCCGAAGATGATGATACATTCGGGATATTCTTCTTTTATACGTCTTGCAACCTCTTTATTGAAATTTGCATTCCAGAGATATGTTGAGAATGCAACAACGGCAGGGTTATCAATCTTCTGCATAAGCGAATCTATATTCTCACGCAGAAAAAAGATTTTATCAAGACAATAGTTTTCTTTTACGTCATTATCTGCAAACGCATACGCCAGAATCTGACCCGCCGTATAGGGCAAGTGGGCGGAGTTGCCGTATGCATAGTTCACCTGCAGAAAATAGATTTTGCGTTTCAAAAAAATTCACTGACCTTTCGGATTTTACGCTGACTGAGCAATCAGTTTAAGTTGTAAAGGGTTGCGCCTTTACGTCTGCCGTACCAAACGGTTTCTTTCGCGAAAGTCGGCCAATCGGTATACTCCTTGGCAGCTTCAAAATCAAACCTGGTTTTCTTTTCACAAAGCTTTGTTTCTCTGTTTGCACCAATGTTTCTGAAATAAGCCGCAAAGTCGTAAGCGCTATCAAAGCTCTTGCCGCTTTCAAACGGACGCTTGACCGCATTGAGCTGGAATTCAAGCAAATCGCAGTAAAGCTTTTCGTCTTTAATCATAGGCTTCACGTAGCTTTCTGCAAGCTTTTTGAATTCGTCAAAATTATAAAGAAATTCAAGGTAAAGACCTTCCTCAAAAAACCACGTTACGTTGCCGAAAACAGGGTTGCTGTGATTCCATTCGCCCTCAAGCGAGCCGTCAAGCTTGCGCTTGATTTCTCTGAAGAGTTTACCCGTCATACCGTCGTCT
>JAZNBM010000197.1:0-18760 GCA_045587045.1 Acutalibacteraceae bacterium
ACAGCTGGTTCCTTAAAATACTTTTTAATTTTAATACATTATATCATACTTTTCTTTTTTGTCAACAGTTTTAAAATGCATAAATTCAATTCAGTATTATTATTGTTAAACTTTCCGATTTAATGTAATTTATTTCACAAAAAGTTGTAATTATTATATTTTGTGGTATAATTGAAACAAATAATTTTTTCAAAAGTAAATTAAGTTTTATTAAACGGCTTCGGCGAAAAAGCATATACAAAAGCGGCACCCTCATTACGGAATATCGATGTCGAGCAAATTACATATGATTGGGTAAAAACAAATTATTAAGGAGAAAAAGAAATGAGCTACAAAGGTTACAAATGGTATGTCGGCGTTACCCACTGTCATTCGGTTAAATCCGACGGCGCACTTACTCTGGAGCAACTGATTGCCAAAGCAAAAAAGAACAAGCTTGATTTCCTGATGATGACCGACCACAATGCAAACTGCGACGAATTCCCCAAGTTAGAAGGTCTGACTCTCATCTACGGTGCGGAGCTATCAAAAGACGGCGGTCACTGCAATATGTGGGGCGTTAAGGACGTTATCGATCAGGAAGATTATGACACCTGTGAAACCTATGAAGATTTTTTAAGAGTCAAAGATGAAGCCAAAAGACGCGGTGCGGTTATCTGCATGAATCACCCTCACTGCAAGCAATGCCCCTGGAGATGGGAAAAGAATGCGGCTGATGTTGACGTGCTTGAGGTATGGAATTCACCCACACACTTTGATAACCTTGAATGCACGGAGTGGTGGCACGAACAGTTAAGAAACGGTCACAAGCTTCCCGTAGTCGGCGGCAGCGATTACCATTCAGATTACGTTATAACAAATCTTCTGACCTGGCCCGTTACATATGTTTATGCAAAGTCAAACTCCGCCGAAGATATCCTTGATGCCATTGTCAAAGGCCGCACAACGATCAGCTTCAACGTCGGCAAAACGTTTATTGATATTACAAGCGGCGATGCAATTATGGGCGATACGGTTAAGGTTACCGACAGCACAAACGTTACAATCAGCGTTAAAAAGCTGCGCAAAAATCACAAGCTGATAATTTTTGATCAGGACGGAGAAAGATTCACTTATACCGCCTCAAAAATGGAAAACTTTCACCTTACTCTTCCTGTTGAAAAAAGCGGCTTTGTTTGCGCGCACGTTGTTTTCGACCCCGGCTTCTTTTACAGCAAAGTTCACGATATAGCTATTGCATCAAGAATTCCCGAGCAAAAGGGTATGGATCTTCCTCCCCTCATTTTTGCTCAAAGCGGCGCAATTTATTTTGAAAAATAATTCAGGCAATAAAAAAATCAGGACCTTCCTTTTTGGAGAAGATCCTGATTTTTTAACTTATTTTACAGATTTTCAATTTCCTGATTTTCAATGCGACGTTCTTCTCTCATCTTTTCAAGATCACGGTACATCGCTTCTTTCTTTTCTCCGTTTACGTCATAGATGAATTTAAGAACAACAGACTTTATAACGTTGCTCAACGCGTAACCGAAAACAAGGAACGCAAGAAGCCACAGGCAGGTTTTCATATATGTGGGTTGCTGGCTCATTGTCAGAACAAGGTCGCCTTCAGTGGATGCCTGATAACCTACCCATGCGATCATATAGGGAATCATAAGTTCCTTTAAATAGTTGAGACCTGTCTGAACCCAACCGGGAATTATGCCCTGAACAGCTTCCATTCTTTCGCCCGTTTTCCATTCAAGGTAATCATAAAATTCAACGTTGAAATGAGAGGTTGAAAGCTCCTGAACACCGATGCCGATGCCGAAAATGAAATAAAAAACATAGAAGAAAATGCTGTTCCAGCCTGCGAAGAACTTAAGACCGAACATATTTTCAACATAACAGATTGCGAAAAGCACACCTGCGGAAATCATTGAATACGGACCGCAGAACTTAAGAAGCTTTGTGGGTTCGTGCTTCTTTGAGAGCTTTGTTGTAATAAGATTGCCGACAACCGTACCGACTGCGGTGGGAAGCGTAAGGAGGAGGTTCTTTGATGAACCAACGGTTATTGCGGCAAGATATGTTGACATTTTACCAAGCATAGCAAGGCATGTTGACCACTGGATAAGGTGGTATGCAACGTAGTTTTTGTCTCCGAAAAGGGTAAACAAAGATTTGGTGATTTTAACCTTCTTCTTTTTGGGAAGCTCAATTCTTTCTTTGCAGAAAAGACCGCACATAAGATTGCCGATCATTGTAACGGATGCCGCAACAACAGCAAGAATCATATACATCTGATTCTTGTCATCACTGAACAGACCGTAAATGAAGGTTGCAAGATATGCTCCGCCATAGCCGAGATAATATGAAAGCTGCCAGATTGTGGCAACGGTTTTCTTTTCTTTGTGGTTGGGAGAAATAACCTGAACAACGTTCTGACCGAGATTATTGAACGTATTGAATACGGTCTGGCAGCAGGCAATTCCGTAGCGGAAGAGTATCATCTGCTCAACCGTAAATCCCTTGGGAACGTAGAAGAACAAAACAGTAAGTGTAAACGTGGGAATAAGACAAATAATGTACCACTGGCGGTATCTGCCCCAGCGGGTCTTCCATTTCTGAACAATGAAGCCTGCAAAAAGACCGCACAAAACGCTGAATACGGTTGTGAGTGTAGTCTGAATTCTGAGAATATCCGCAATTTCATCTGAACCGACTCCCGCAGGTCCGAAATAGAGCTCGTGCAGGAAAGCTGCTGCAAGAGTACCGGTAAGAGTTGAGCCAAACTGACCGCCGATTCTGGCAAGCATAATGCACACGTATTCAAATTTTGAGATGTGCTTACCTGAATCTGAAGGTAATGAGTTTTTGGGTTTGGCGGCAATAGCCTTTGCTGATTTTGACAATTTATCATCTCCCCAAAAATGTTTATTTATTATATTTTAACATATAAAAACTCAAAATACAACAAAAATTTTAGCAATATCGCTGTTACACAAATGATTAAGTTGCAATATCCGACAATTATGATATAATCAAACCGTAACAAACTGTAAAGAGAGTTAATTATGGAATTCAACAAAAAATTGCAGGAATTAAGAAAAGAAAAGGGTCTGACTCAAGAAGAGCTTGCACAGGCACTCTTTGTTTCACGCACCGCTGTTTCAAAATGGGAATCGGGCAGAGGATATCCGAATATAGATTCACTCAAAGCCATAGCAAGTTTTTTCTCGGTAACGATTGACGAGCTTCTTTCAGGCAACGAAGTTCTGACCATAGCAGAAGAAGACGGAAAGAAAAAAGAAAGCAACACACGTTCTCTTGTTTTCGGTCTGATTGATATAAGCACTGCAATGTTCTTTTTCCTGCCGCTTTTCGGGCAAAACGCAAACGGTACGGTTTCGGAAGTTTCTCTTATCGCTTTGACCAATGTAACACTTTACATCAAAGTCATATATTTTCTCGTCGTTTCCCTGATAGTAGTTTTCGGCATAGTTTTGCTTGCGTTACAGAATTACCGTAAACCCTTCTGGGTTAAAAACAACAGCATCATATCGCTTGTTTTAAGTGCAATTGCAACACTTCTGTTTATCATAAGCACACAGGCATACGCCGCATTTGCACTCTTCATTTTCACGGCAATAAAAGCAGTTATACTCTTAAAAAAGCGATGACACGCAAAGTGTCGCAGGTGTGACACTCCGTTTCTTGCCTTTTGTGCTCCCCTCCCTTAACGTGTATTCACAACACAAAGGGAGGTTTTTTTATGAAAAAGAAAACAAAAAGAAATTCAGTAATCTCAATCTGTATGCTTATTGCATTCGCTCTGTGGACAGTTGCGGTCAGATTCATCGACGTTAAGACAATCGGCCCACATAATTCAGCCGTAGGTTTTGCAACTCTCAACGGCTTTGTGCACAATCTGACTGGCGTGAATATGGTGCTCTATACCGTCACTGATTGGCTTGGGCTTGTGCCTTTCGCATTTATGCTCGGTTTCGCTCTGCTCGGTCTTATTCAATTGATTAAAAGAAAAAGTTTTTCTAAAGTTGACCGCAGTATTATGATTCTGGGCGGTTTTTACGTTTCCGTTGCATCAGCTTATTTTTTATTTGAAAAAGTTATTATCAACTGCAGGCCCGTACTTATTAACGGCATCTTGGAAGCATCGTATCCTTCGTCAACCACAATGCTTGTTTTGTGCGTTATGCCGACTGCTTTGCTGCAACTGAATGAAAGAACCAGAAGCAAGTCAATCAGATTGGCAATCAGTATTACGTTAATGGTATTTACCGTTTTCATGGTTACTGCCAGACTTGTTTCAGGCGTACATTGGCTGACTGATATTATTGGCGGAATTCTGCTCAGTGCGGGTCTTGTGACGGCATATTGCTGTTTCACAGGGTATTATGAAAGCAAATCATCTCTGCATAATTTCTGACAGATAAATTAAATAAAAATAATTAAATCTGTTTGTTGTACTGCCGTTATTTTTATGATAGAATTATTTATATTATATATAATTTGACAATCGATGAAAATAACGGAGGTCCTATTTTGAATAAACCTAACGTAATTATCATAATGACAGACGACCAGGGATACGGCGACTTAAGCTGTATGGGCGCAACAGATTTTAAAACGCCAAACATTGATGCAGTTGCAAACGACGGAATACGTTTTTCATCTATGTATTCCGCCTCTCCCGTATGCTCGCCGTCAAGAGCATCTTTGCTCACAGGCAGATATCCCGGTAACGCAGGCGTAAGAGCAATTCTTGCAGGTCATCGCAGAGCCTCAGGGCTTACACCCGAAGTGCCCACAATAGCAACCGCGCTCAAAAAGCTCGGCTATGCAACGGGCATTATGGGCAAATGGCACCTCGGTCTTAAGGACGAATGCCGCCCCAACGCAAACGGATTTGATGAATTTTCGGGTTTCCTTGCAGGCTGTGTGGACTACTATTCCCACATTTTTTATTGGGGAATGGCAGACGGAAACACAAACCCGACCCACGACCTGTGGGAAAACGGTGAAGAGGTCTATGAAAACGGCGAATATATGACCGACAGAATCACACGCAAAAGCGTTGAATTCATCCAAAAACACCGTGAAGAACCGTTTATGCTTTACGTTGCTTATAACGCACCGCATTACCCTATGCACGCACCCGAAAAATATATCAGACGCTTCCCCTATCTTTCAAAAGGCAGGCAGATTATGGCTGCAATGATAAGCGCAGTTGACGACGGTGTTGGTGAAATCAGAAACGAGCTTGAACGTCAGGGTCTGCTTGAAAACACAATCATATATTTCCAGAGTGACAACGGTCCGTCAAGAGAATCACGCAACTGGCTTGACGGAACACAGGACTATTATTACGGCGGCACCGCAGGCATTTTCAGCGGGCACAAATTCAGCCTTTTTGAAGGCGGTATCAGAATCCCCGCCATTTTAAGCTGGTACAAACGCACAAACACGGCGGTTGAAGATGCCCCGCACATTTCAACGGATATTTTCCCCACCCTGCTTGAGCTTTGCGGAGGTAATCCCGAAGAATACGAGCTTGACGGAATGAGCCTTGTGCCGATGATTGACGGCACCGGCAAAGCAGAGCACGAATATCTTTTCTGGGAAATGGAGGGTCAGACCGCCGCCAGAAAAGGCAGGTATAAACTCGTGCTCAACGGTCAGCTTGTTGAAGGCGAAGAACAGAGGGCAGAAGTTTTTCTTTCTGACCTCGAAGCTGATCCCGGCGAAAAGCACAACCTTGCCGAAGAAATGCCGGAGCTTTGCAACGAGATGAAAGAAAAAGCCCTTCAATGGCGAAACGGCATTGAAACAGTCTGGGACGAAAAATTCGCAAAGAACTATCCGAGTTTAACTTAAATCCAACCAAGGAGATAACGTTATGTATAATGTAACAATCCGCAAAAACGAACTGCTTCTTATGCGTTATACCGAGCTCATCCGCATCACACCTTGCGGCAAAAACGCAATACGATTTCAGTCATTTCCCGACTGCAAGATTATTGACGAAAACTACACACTTATGCCGCAGGATGCAGATGCCGTTATTGAGGAATCCGAAAACCACGTTACCCTCACCTGCGGCTCTCTCAAGGTGAAGCTTGAGCCTAACGGCAAACTGACCTTTTATAAAGACGGCAAGGTGATTATTGAAGAAAAACCCGAGCTGACTTTTAAAAGCAATTACAGGCATTTTGATAACGTTGGCAGCGGTCTGTGGACTGCAAGAGTTACCTTTGAGCCGAATAAAAATGAGCATTTTTACGGTCTGGGTCACAGCTGGGACAACGAATTTGACCTCAAGGGCTCATCAATCGATATCCGCAACGTAAATGCAAAATGCACAATTCCTTATGTCTATTCATCACTCGGTTACGGCTTTATATGGAACAACCCCTCAACGGGACTTTGCGAGCTTTCAAACAACCGCACCCGCTGGAGCTGTGACTGCTGCAGATTTATGGATTTTGTTGTTATCGCAGGCACACCCAAAGAAGTTACAACAACGCTTGCTGATTTAACGGGTTATACACCCAAAATGCCCGAATGGGCGGCAGGCTTCTGGCAGTGCAGACTCCGCTATGAAACACAAGAGGAACTGCTTTCCGTTGCCAGAAAATACAAAGAGCTCGGTATTCCCCTTTCGGTTATCATCGCCGACTATTTCCACTGGACAGAACAGGGCGAATATAAATTTGACCCTAAATATTGGCCTGACGTTAAAGCAATGACGGATGAGCTTCACTCAATGAACACAAAGCTTGTTGTTTCAATGTGGCCCACCATAAACAACAACAGCGAAAACTACTGGCATATGCGAAACTGCAATATGCTTATGAGAACAACAAGAGGGCCCGACAGAGTTTTTGATTTTTACGGCTGGCAGAACGAAATTGACGTCACCAACCCTGCAACAAGGGACTACGTGTGGAACAAGCTGAAAGAAAACTACATCGATAACGGTGTTGATGCCCTTTGGTTTGACGAAGCCGAGCCGGAAATCCACCCTGAGCACTTTGACAATCTGATATGGTATGCAGGCAGAGGCGATATGGTCGCTTTGCTCTATCCTTACTACTACTCAAAAATGGCTTATGACGGCTTCAAATCAATTGGAAGAGACGATATCATCACACTCACTCGCTGTGCTTACCTCGGCAGCCAGAAATTCGGCTCGCTCGTATGGTCAGGCGATATTGAATCCACTTTTGAAAGCCTTGCCTGCCAGGTCAGAGCAGGTCTTAACATTGCAATGTGCGGCATCCCGTGGTGGAATACCGATATCGGCGGCTTTTACGGCGCTGATATCAGGAGCGATTATTTCAAAGAGTTGATAGCAAGATGGTTCCAGTTTGGTCTTTTCAGCCCCGTTATGAGGCTCCACGGCTCAAGAATCCGCCATTTTGAGCCTACACCAGGTCTTATTGAGCCGAGCGGTGACCCCAATGAAATCTGGAGCTTTGGCGAAGAAAACTTTGAAATTCTTAAAAATCTTATCTTTATCCGCGAAAAATTAAAACCTTATATTCTCAAACAGTCGGACATTGCAAGCGAAAAAGGTTATCCGATTATGCGCCCGATGTTCTTTGAATTCCCCGATGACGAAATCTGCTACTCACTCGACAGTCAGTATATGTTCGGCGACGATATTATTTTTGCACCGATTGTTGAACAGGGTCAGACGGTCAAAACAGTTTATATTCCCGACGGTGAATGGATTCTCACAAAGGATATGAAGACTTACACCAAGGGCACTTATGAAATCACCGCCCGGATTGATGAATTCATTGCTTTTGTCAGAGCAGGCTCAGACGTAATCGAATGTTTTAAATAGAATATATGCAAAACCGCTTCACCGTGACGGCGAAGCGGGTTCTTTATTGGTGATGATGGTGGTGATGTGCGTGCGTTGAAAACTCAATATTGCAATTCTTATCTTCACAGCCTTCTTCTTCAGTTTCAATTTCAAGCGTTGCGTGGCATATGCCGTGCTCAAGCAGTTCTTCACGCACCTGCGCTTTTATTCTCGCAAAATCGGAATTTGCCACCACAATGTGCATTGTTGCGCAGTTATTCACGCCGTCAAAGCTTCTGATATGAATATGATGAACGTCTTTAACACCCTCCACAGCACAGACGTGCTCTCTGATTTCATTGATATCCGTTCCGCACGGCGTTTTTTCAAGAAACAGGTCAACAATGGTTTTCAAATTTTTAACGGCATTAATCAGAATAAAAACGGAAACGCAGATTGACATAATGGGATCAATAAGCACAAAACCAGTGAACTTCATAACAACCGAGCCAATAAGAACAACAACCCAACCCAGAACGTCTTCAAGCATATGCAGGTTTACCGCCTTGCTGTTTAGCGAATCGCCGTTACGGGTAAACAGCACTGCAACGGAATTAACAATAACACCCACAACAGCAAAAATTATAACGCCGTTGCAGTTGATTTCTGACGGATTTATGATTCTTTTCACAGCATTGAATATAACGGCAACAGAACCGAACAAAAGAATAAATGTGGTTATAATACTGCCGATAACGGAATAACGTGTATAGCCGTAAGTGTATTTTTCGTCAGGCTTTTTTTTGCTGATTCTTTCTAGCACAAACGATATTCCGATGCTCACCGCATCACCTAAATCGTGCACGGCATCAGAAATAACAGCAACGCTGCCTGTATATATTCCGCCAAACAACTCAAACACCGAAAATGCCAAATTAAGAATAAAAGCAATTAAAATGCTTCTCACCGCTTTCATAGTTGCCTCCCATTGACTGAAAAAGAATTTTATGATACAATCATTTCATTACCGAACTGTTTGTTCAATATAATTATATCAAAGCATCTTATGTTTTCAATATATGATGTTATCCGTTTATTCGATACCGAACAAAAAATAAAATTTGTATGGGGGTACTATGGACAGGCGACAAAGAAAAACAAGAGAAGCCATTTTCAGAGCGTTTACGGGTCTGCTGTCTGAAAAAGACTATATGCATATCACCGTTGGCGAAATCATTGAGCGTGCCGACGTGGGCAGAGCAACGTTTTATTCGCACTTTGAGACAAAGGATTATCTGCTCAAGGAAATGTGTGAGGAATTATTTTGCCACATCTTCGATTCAATGAGCGATGAGCACCCGGACCACAGGCATATCTTCGACTGTGATACGCACGATTCGGTTTTTCTGCATCTTTTCAACCATCTCAGCAAAAATGATAATAATATTCTCGACCTGCTCGCCTGCCGTAATAACGAGCTTTTTCTGCAATATTTCAAAGCAAACCTTTACAACCTGATTGAAAATCAGATATCCACTTTCAGCACGGATAAAAACAGCAGGTTGCCCGATGATTTCCGTATCAATCATATTGCCGCCACTTTTGTTGAAACTGTAAGATGGTGGGTTAAAAACGGTATGAAGGAATCACCCGAAACCATAACGGATTATTTTTACTGCGCAGTTTTGAATTAAACTGTCAAACAAAGCAAAAACCGCTTCACCACGAGGTGAAGCGATTATTTTTTGTCTTTATTATGTTTTAACCAACGTGAGAGCTTTCTGTATATTTTGTCGGACGGTGCGGAAAAGCTCTGAAAAAATCGTCGGCATCGCCTTTGATTTCAACGCCGTCGATGTAAACGGCGGTTTGCGCCGTGTGACCCTCGCCTGCAAGCATAAGCCTTGCGGCGGCAGGTGCAGTCAGAGAGATATCATATTCCATACTCTCCGTTTTTCTCACAACAGCTTTGCCGTTTTCATATTCAACCTCAAAAACACCTGCGTTGCGTTCAATGCCGTCAAGGCTGAGAAGGCGGAATTTGCCGTGTTCTTTTGGATAAACGTTGTTTTCAAGCAGCTTCTGCAGATTGTAAATTCTGCCTGCCGTTGCCCCACCATTCTCATAGGTTGCCTTATCTATTCTGTCAGCTAAGCAAGCAAAAGCAGAGCCCTGATACTGGTTTCTGACAACAAGTGTTTTGGCTATACCGTCATAGTTGCGTAAGAATCCGACCAAAGAATAAAGAGCTTCAGGCGAAAGCACAAATAAATCTTCAACCACAACCTCATCGGGTCTGTTGACAGTAAAACGCACGTATCCTTCTGCAACACCGTCGCCGTTATGCCTGATATAAGTATAATCTGCACTTTCATATGGCGTTGCGCAGAAATCCTTTTCACTGTCACAAACCGAAACAAGGTTTTCATTTAGAGCGCACTTTTCGTGAAGCTCACAAAGCTCTTTAAACTGTTCACCTGTATAAAGTGTGACATCGGTGCATCTCGGAATATGCTTCAGATTTTCAAAAGGAACTCTGACGGAAAACATACGGTTGAGATTGGCATAACCGAATTTTTCGTAGTATGAAATTGAAAACGGGTGAAGAAAACCGACCACCCAGTCTTTTTCTTCCGCCAACTCTGCAACCTTGTCAAAAACAGCTCTCACGCCGCCCATTCTGCGGTATTCAGGCTGACAGCAAACGCCGTCAACAACAACGGCATCAATCAGATTGCCGCAATAATTCATTCTGATATCATAAATTTCGGCACCTGCGATAATCCTGCCGTTTTCAAACGATGCAAGCACAGGACAGCTGACCGCGCCGTCGGTTTCCTGATCAAATTTCCATATGAACGATGCTGCTGAAACCTTTTGAAAATCCGCCGCTTCGTTTTCTTTTATGTATCTGACTTCCATAGTTTTCTCCGGATAAAAATCAATTATATTCTTTAACTATTGCATTAACTGCTCCCATAACCGTTGATGCCGCATTGCTGCCTGTTGAAAGCATTTCTTCATAGTGTCTCTGCGGCTTACCCCAGAGCTTTTCACCAAGGTCGGTGTTCCACAGGGAATCTGCAATGAAAGGAGCATAGTCGTTATCGGGAACAATGTAGCCGATTGCATCGTTGCAAAGCCCCATAACAAGAACTGTTTTGCCCTCATCAAAAAGGTCAGCCGTGCAGTCAAGCTCCCAATCCTTGCCGAGATAAGACTGAGTTTTGTCAACCACGTTGCCGTAAACAAGCTGGGGAATAAGTTCACCCGGAACAGTAAGCATTACAATATCAGTGCCGAATTCAAGATAGCCGACCTCGCTGATGATTGAATAGCCGCTTTTTGTGTTTCTGTCACGAACGGTTGTTGTGGCAAGAAGACCCGAAACCGCACCGAGTTCAAGCAGACCGTAGTCAAGGGGAACTGTAACCTCGCTCATTTTAACGTTGATAACAGGTTCAACAGGTTCGGCTTTTGTCTGTGCATCAAGGATAAGTCTTGCAAATTCATAGCCGAGCTTCTTTGCGCTTTCGTAGTCTTTCACCCTCGGGTCAGCGGCAATCTGAGCATTGACCTCTTCAAGAATCTCAGGTGTTTCAACTGCACCTTTGTCAACGGAAATCGG
The DNA here is from genome assembly GCA_045587045.1 of Acutalibacteraceae bacterium. Classification (GTDB taxonomy): domain Bacteria; phylum Bacillota; class Clostridia; order Oscillospirales; family Acutalibacteraceae; genus CAG-177. Next base: position 11,442 of record JAZNBM010000197.1, read on the forward strand.
TGACTGTGCACCCTGAATGAAAGCAAAGTTCATACCTGCCGAATTGACTTTTTCTTCAATATAATGAGGAAAGTCAGCAGAAAGCAGCTTTGTTGCTCTGTCGATTGTTGTGGGATGAGCGCCGAGATTTGCAAGCACGGTGGGCTTTGAATCAGCCGCATCGGGAACAAACTTGAAGCAGGCAATAACATGCTGATAACCTTCCATATCATATCTCTTGTTGAAGATATAACCGTATTCGTCATCCATATAGTTATTGTTTCTTTCGCTTCTGCCGATGGTTGCGGTTTCAAAATAATAAAGCTCGCCGCTTTCCATATTAGTGTAAGCTTCAACAATTGCATCAGCCGCACCGTTAATCATATACTCGTGAAATTCCTTATCAATGCTTCGCGACGGATTGAGGAAAGGAAGAACAGAAAAAAGATTTCTGAAAACAGTAAGGATAAGCGGTTCAAGACCGAAACCCTGTGTATCAATAACCGTGTGGCAATGCGTACTGTTGATATTGATGGCAACAATATCACTGTCAACACCGGCATCAGCAAGCTTTCTTTCTGCTTCGGCTCGCATCTGACGAACATCATCATTGCAAACACCGATACCGTCGACTGAAACCATAACAACGGTGCCTCTGCCCGAATTATCGTTTATTGCAACGGCATTTGCGCCCTGATCGTCATAAACACCGTTTATCTTCTGGGTGAAATATCCGCCCGTGTAGTATTCCTTTGAGCCGTCTTTGAGGTTTTGTGGCACCATACTCGCTTTGCCGAAGCCGAGATTCCACCTTGCACCCTCTGCAGGAGCATCAAGGAATTTATCCATACCCTCATAAAAATTTGCTCTGTCGCCTGCATAGTATTCTTCAACCGTATCAAAATTTTTGGGAAAGAGTGCACCGAAACCCATAAAAACTGCATTGAGCAGACCGTTTATAGCGTTGGTGGCAAAAATTATTCCGCTGTTATCGGCGGCAACAGGCTCATTTGCCGTTGCAAAAACCGAGCAACCGCCAAGCATAATAACAACCGCCATAAAAACCGAAAGCGTTCTTTTAAAGGTATTTTTCATTATTCTCTCTCCTTATAACCGATATGTTGCAAGGGATATATTTTTATTTTATCATTAAAACGTGTGATTGTAAATATTTTTTTGACTAACGGTATGCTGATAAACAACAAAACAACTCCTTCGGCGGAAATCTGTCGGAGGAGTTGGTATTTCATACTATATTTTCACCCTGCCGTAAAGGCATCTTGTGGCTTCTTTTTCAATAACAAGACCGCAATAGTTGCACATTATGCACTTTGCCTGCTTCTGACCGTTAATGAATTTATTCACAAGGTCAGGCTCGCAGATAAACGGTCTGCACATCGAAACATAATCCGCTTTGTGAAGTTCAAGAACACTCTGCATATCAGCAACCGTATGAATACCGCCCACGACAATAACGGGAATTGAAACGTTTCTTTTGATTAATGCCGCATTTTCAACGTTAAAGTTTTCAAGCGGTGTCGGCTGTTTGATAAGAGGATTTACGAGGTTTGCCGCAGGGAGAGCAATTTTTTTGAGTATATCGGGAAAAGATGCACAGGGCTCCCTGTATTTAAACACCGCATCCATCGGCATAAGTTCACTGCGCATTGTGTTCATTCCGTCCTGGACGGTGCCGCAGGAAACCTCGATTGCATCGCAGCCTGCCGCTTCAAGACGTTTGCAGATTTTAACGGATGAAGCTATATCCATACCGCCTTTTCTGTTATCCTCTGCACTGAGTTTTATCCACACGGGCAGGTTTGTTTTTTCTTTGATGCCCTTAATAATTATTTCAACAGCTCTGCACCTTTTTTCAAGACTTCCGCCCCAGGCATCACGTCTTCTGTTGCCGTAAGGTGAAAGAAAATCGTGCAGGATATAGCCGTGACCTCCGTGAAGCTGAACGGCATCAAAGCCTGCTTTTTCGGCTCTGACTGCCGCCGCAATAAAATCGCTGATAATGCCTTTGATTTCGCTGTCGGTCAGTTCTTTCGCTTTGTCGGGATAAAAAGCGTGAAGCACGTTTGACGGAGCAACCTTTTGCTCTCCTATCTTTTTTGACGAAGTCTGTCTGCCGCAATGTGCAAGCTGCAAAACAACGGGTGTGCCGTGGCTGTGAACGGCATCGGCAAGCGCCTTGAAGCGGTCAATAACACTGTCATCATAAATCTTGAGCATATCGGGATAAGGCGAAACACCGTTTTTGCTCACCGCCGCATAGCCTGTGATTATGCAGCCGACTCCGCCTTTTGCAAGGCGCTCGTATTTTGCAATAAGCTTTCCATTCGGTGCACCGTCTTTGTCGGCAATGCCGTCGTGCGTTGCACTGCGGATTATTCTGTTTTTAATCTCAATGCCCGAAATAACAGATTTTTCAAAAAGCATAATTATCTCCTGTTTTCACTTTTCTCTTTTTTAACGAAGCAATCTCCATTTTTGTTGTCTTATGCTGCAGGGCAAATCCTCACCGTCATTTGCATAAAAAACGGTCAGCAGCTCTCCCCCGTCAAGTTCAACGGTTGTGGGATAGCCGAGGTCGTCCGTTGCCAGATTATCGCATATCGAAATATCCGTCTGCCAGCTTTCGCCGCCGTCAAGGCTGACCATAGCCATAATACCGTAAGGCGGTTTACGTCTGCCGTAAGCGGAAACAAGCTCACCTGTTGAAAGCAGAATAAGGTGCGGCGGTGCTCCGCCTGTTTTATCAAGAATCATAACGGGTTCGCTCCAAGTCTTGCCGCCATCATAAGAAACGCTCTGATATACGGTGAACAGGCTCTCATCTCCACCGTCAAAAAGTTCTGAATTCTCACCTCTGATATGGCAAATCAGTTTGCCGTCAGGCATTTCGATAAGATTAGGCTCATTGAGAACAACGTTTTTATCTGCACAGGTTATTTTACCCACAAACTCGGTTTCGCCGTTTTCGGTATCCAGTAGGTGAATTTCAACACCGCCGAAAATATCGTCAAACCTTGTGCCTGCCCACAAAACGGTGCCGTCTTTAAGCTGAATCGGACCGTGAGGCGAGGTTATGGGTGAACGGAAAATTTTGCCGAAAGTTACACCGCAGTCACGGCTTATGCGGAAAGTTGCACCGAGATATTTTTCTTCATCTTCAGGCGTAATCGTGTCTATATATCTCTGAACGTATTTGTTATCCTGATTATAACCCCTCTGCATTTCGGCAGAATTATTGAAAGAGGTAACAATAACACCTCTTTCGCCAAACGGACAGATGCCCGTATCTCTGTCATCAAGCGGTGTATCAATCACAGGTGCGGGTAAAGTATAGGTTTCGCCCCCGTCACAGCTGTAAGCTATAACCGCTTTGCCGAAAGGACAAACGTGCTCAAGCCTGAAGCCCGAAGCACCTACTGCAATTTTGCCGTCCTGCAAAATTGCAACCGTAGGCCACGCAAAATATCCGTGGTGACTGTCGGGGTTTGACATAACGGTTTTCATAGCGCCGATTTTTTCGATTTTCATAATCATTTACCCTCCTGCTCTGATTTTTCAGCTTGCTGAACGTTATAGAGTTTTCTTGCCTCAAAAGCGGCAAAAACGATGCAGACAAGCGAATAAACCGAGAATATCAGATGCGGTATAACGCTCGGATTATCCTTTGCCATCCGGGCATTCAGCGCAATGCTGAGAATGCCGTTGACCACCATAAAAATCGGATATTCGATATATGCAAACATAGTCAGAAAATAAATGAGTATTCCAAGAAGTGTTATTACTCCGTCAAGATAAACGTAACCCGAACCGATGAGCGGCAGAATTATCCACAAGGCAGCCAGCAAAACCGCAAAGCCTGCCGAAAGCAAGATCATCTTCTTTGCACCGAGTTTGCGTAAAACGGTGGAGTTACCGCTTTTGTTTTTATTCCAGCGGATAAAGGTTATCAGCTGAATCGGGAAAGAAAAAAGCAGTGCGGAAAGTGCTGAACCGTAAATATTGAAGCCGAAGTAAACAACCGCATAAATTATGGAATTGAAACTGCCCAGCAGACTTGCAAAGCGGTTTACACGTGACTGCAAAAGCGCAATCAAAAGTGAAACGTAAAGCGGCATTATTTCGATAAAATTCTGCTTGTTATAAATTGCCGAAACGGTAATTCCGACAGCGGTAAACGCCATAAGCACAAATATAATTATGTTTTTGGCACTGACGACCTGTTTTTGTTTTGCCGTATCTTTTTTCACTTTATAACCTCCGTGTAACCGATAAGAAAATACTATCATTTTTATTTCGAAAACGCAACAGGTTTTATTGACAATAAGAAAAATATGGAATATCATTATATAAACATATCAAAACCATAAACAGGGAGGCTGCACCGTGTATAACATTGAACTCGGAAAAACAGGTCTCAACGTGCCGACGGTTGCTGTTGGCTGTATGCGAATCAGCGATATGAGCGAAAAAGAGGTATCTGCATTTATTGAAACCGCACTTGAAAACGGCACAAATTTCTTTGACCACGCCGATATTTACGGCGGAGGCAAAAGCGAAAGCGTTTTCGGCAAAGCCGTTACGCCGTCAATGCGTGAGAATATATTCATTCAGACAAAATGCGGTATCAGACAAGGCAGATTTGATTTTTCCTATGAACATATCATAAACTCCGTCAACGGCAGCCTTGAAAGGCTCGGCACGGATTATATTGACGTTTTGCTGCTTCACCGCCCCGATGCTCTTATGGAGCCCGAGGAGGTTGCAAAAGCTTTTGATGAATTAAAAGCAACAGGTAAGGTGCGCCATTTCGGCGTTTCAAACCAGAATCCGTTTCAGACGGAGCTTCTGCAGAGTTGCCTTGATATGCCCCTTTGCGTTAATCAGCTTCAGTTTTCAATTATGCATACACCGATGATTCAGGCGGGCATAAATGTTAATATGTACAATGATTCCGCAACAAACAGAGACGGCGGAGTGCTGGATTACTGCAGGCTCAAAAAAATCACCGTTCAGCCTTGGTCTCCGATGCAATACGGATTTTTTGAGGGTTGCTTTATAGACAACGAAAAATTTCCTAAGCTTAACGAAACTCTTGAAAGCATAGGCAATAAATACGGTGTTTCAAAAACAACAATTGCTTTTGCTTGGATTCTGCGTCATCCTGCAAAAATGCAGCCGGTTACAGGCACAACAAATCTCACACGCCTTGCCGACTGCATAAAGGCAAGTGAAATCACACTCACCCGTGAAGAATGGTATGAAATCTACCGTGCTGCAGGCAACGTCTTGCCTTAAGCACCGAAAGGTTGATGAATATGAAAAAAATGATTTCGGCATCGCTGATGTGTGCCGACCTTATGAACCTTGAAGCAGGCATCAGGGAGCTTGAAAAAGCGGGAACGGACTACCTGCATATTGATATTATGGACGGTGCTTTTGTGCCCAACATCACTCTCGGCTTTGACCTTGTGAACGCTATAAAAAATATAACGGATATTCCGCTTGATATTCATATGATGGTAAACGAGCCTTCAAAGTTTATTGACCGTATGAATCTTGACAAAAACGATATTCTGTGTGTTCACTATGAGTCTGAAATCCATATTCACAGAGCACTCGAAATGATAAAATCCAAAGGCTGCAAGGCAGGTCTTGCAATCAATCCGCAGACACCCGTTGAAAACGTACGTCACCTGACGGAATATTTTGATATGCTGCTTGTTATGACGGTCAGCCCGGGCTTTGCAGGACAGAAAATGTTTGCAGGTGCAGAACTGAAAACAACCCACGCACATGACCTTTTAAAAGAGTGGAACTGTGAAGATAAGCTTATTGAGGTTGACGGCAACATCAGCCTTGAAAACGGACGCAAGCTGAGCAAATGCGGTGCGGATATTTTTGTTCTCGGCACAAGCTCGCTTTTTCTCAAAGACAAATCCCTGACCGATGCCGCAAACGATTTTAAGGCATATCTGGAGAACTGACAATGTATAAGAATATAAAAGCTGCCGTTGCAGGCAGCATCAATATGGACCTGATTCTCAAAGCACCCCATATCCCCGAATGCGGCGAAAACGTTGTGGGCACCGATTACGGCTATGCCAACGGCGGAAAAGGCGCAAATCAGGCTATCGCCCTGGCAAAGCTCGGTGCAAAAGTAAAAATGATCGGCAAGGTTGCCGATGATACAAACGGAAGAAGGCTTATCGAAAGCCTTGAAAGCAACGGTATTGATGCTTCGGGGGTCACAAAAAACGGCTCGCAGACGGGTCTTGCCGCAATTCTGATTGACGGCGGCGGCAGAAACCGCATTATCGTTTATGAGGGTGCAAATGCCGAAATCAATCCCGACGAAGCTGTCGGTGCTATTGATACCGACACAGACCTTTTGCTTGTTCAGTTTGAGACAAACGAAGAAGTTGTCATCGCAGCTGTAAATCACGCAATAAAAAACAATATAACCACGGTTATTGACTGCGGACCTGCAAAGAATTTTGCACTTGAAAAAATGCAGGGCGCAACAATTCTTTCGCCCAACGAAAGCGAAACAAAGGCTCTTACAGGAATTGAACCGGAAAATGATGATGCCGTTTTACGGGCATCAATAATTCTCAAAGAACGCAGTAAAGCAAAATATATTATTCTCAAACTCGGTGAAAGAGGCTGTTCGCTTTATGACGGCAAAAATTTAAAATTCTTTCCTGCTTTTGAGAGCACGGTTATTGACACAACAGCCGCAGGTGATTGCTTCACCGCCGCTCTTGCGCTCGAATATGCCGTAAGCGGCGATATTGAAAAAGCCTGCATAAACGGTAACAAAGCAGGAAGCATAGCTGTCAGCCGACTCGGTGCGGAAAACTCAATGCCGACGGTTGAAGAGATTCTTAAAAAATAAATTAATTTTTCAAATCTGTTGAAAATCACTCTTCAAGAGTGTATAATTATTTCAAATTTAATACAGGAGGAACATAAAAATGAGTTCTATCAAAAAGTACGTTGCAGAATTTATCGGCACATTCGTGCTTGTATTTTTTGCATGCGGTACAGCCGCAGTAACAGGTTGCAAAACCAATGAAATCAATGCCGCATATTTCATGACGGCTCTTGCTTTCGGTCTTGTAATTGTTGCAATGGCTTATTCAATCGGCAACGTTTCAGGTTGCCACATCAACCCCGCCGTTTCAATCGCAATGCTTGTCAGCGGCAAGCTCAGCATCGTTGATTTCATCGGCTACGTTGTTGCTCAGTTTGCAGGTGCAATCGCAGGTGCAGCAGCTCTTATGAAGTCGGAGGCCAAGCGGTCTTAGGAAGACAATTTT